>NZ_JAHWXK010000001.1:2107291-2408333 GCF_023091155.1 Microbacterium sufflavum
ACCACATCGGGATCGCCCACACCGCCAGGGCGACGTACCCGATCTGGAAGGTGCGGATGCGCCCGAGGCGGTCGGAGAGGTGCCCGCCCCACAGCGTGAAGATCAGCCAGCCGAACGAGGCGAGCGTGGTCGCCAGGAGCACGGGCGGACGCTCCATCCCCAGCGCGGTGACCGCGTAGGTGGCGAAGAACGCGATGAGCAGGTAGCCGGCGGCGTTGTTCGCGATGAAGATGACGGCCGTCAGCACGACCTGCTTGGTGTTCGAGCGGAACAGCTGCCCGAGCGGGGCCGAGGCCTCCTTGCGGCGGCGGCGCAGGTCTTCGAACACGGGGCTCTCGTCGACCGCGCGGCGGATCACGTACCCGACCGCGATCAGCACGATCGACAGCAGGAACGGGATGCGCCAGCCCCACTCCAGGAACGCCTCGGGCGACATCGAGGTGGTGAGCGCCCACAGCGTGAACGTCGCCAGGATCATGCCGACCGGCACGCCGATCTGCGGGAAGGCGCCGAACAAGCCGCGCCGGCCCGTCGGCGCGTGCTCGACGGCCATCAGAGCGGCGCCGCCCCACTCGCCGCCCGCGGAGAAGCCCTGCAGGATGCGGAGGAGGATGAGGAGGATCGGCGCGGCGACACCGATCGCCGCGTACGTCGGCAGCAGGCCGATCAGCGAGGTGGACAGGCCCATCATGACGAGCGTGAAGACGAGCATCTTCTTGCGGCCGAGCTTGTCACCCAGGTGTCCGGCGACGATCGCGCCGAGCGGGCGGAACAGGAACGAGATGCCGATCGTGGCGAACGACAGCACCTGGGCGAGCCCGGGGCTGGACTCCGCGATCGGGGCGAGGAAGAGCGGCGCGAGCACGAGGCCGGCGGCCTGTGCGTAGATGAAGAAGTCGTACCACTCGATCGAGGTGCCCACGAGGGTGCCCGCGAGCACCCGGCGCTCTTCGGCGGGCATCCTTCCGGTGGACGAGGCGGCAGCGGTGGCTGAGGTCATGCGAACTCCGTTGTTCTGCGTCGGGTCGGGCGGCGCGGGGGACGCCGTCGATTACTTACCGAATGATCGGTCAGTAATCGCCGAGCGTAGCGCATCGTCCGCCGCGCCACGAGAGTGCGCAGCAGGTTGCGGCCTCAGACCCTCCCGAACGCACGCAGCGGATGCTCGATCAGCTCCGTCACCCGGCGCAGGAACCCGGCCGCATAACCGCCGTCGCAGACCCGGTGATCGAACACGAGCGACAGCTGGGCGATCCGCCGCGGCACGATCGCTCCCTCCACGACCCACGGGCGTTCGATGATGCGACCGATGCCGAGGATCGCGACATCCGGATGGTTGATGATCGCCGCGGAGCCGTCGACCCCCAGGCCGCCGTAGTTGTTGAGCGTGAAGGTCGAGCCGCGCAGGCGCTCGGGCGGCATGGACCCGGAGCGGGCGGTCGCGGCCAGTTCGCGCAGCGCCGTGTCGAGCTGGGCCACCGTGAGCGCGTGCGCCCGCGGGACCACCGGCACCAGGAGGCCGCGCTCGGTGTCGGCCGCGACGCCCAGGTTCACGCCGTCGAACGAGATCAGCTCGCCGCCGTCCTCGCTCAGCCGCGACGCGAGGACCGGATAGTCCTCCAGCGCCAGCAGCACGAACCGCGCCAGCAGTGCCGTGATCGACGGCGGCCGCTCGCCCTCCGGGGCCATCTGCCCGCGGAGGTCCCACAGTTCCGTCGCATCCACGTCGACCCAGACCGTGGCCTCGGGGATCTCGGAGCGGCTGCGCGCGAGCTTCGCGCTCACGGCGCGCCGCAGCGGCGACAGGCGCTCGCGGGATCGCACGGGGAGGCCGTCGAGCTCGCCGGTGCCGGTCGTGGAGGTCGGGGCTGCGGTGCCGGAGGCCGAGGTGGCGCCTGCCGTCGTGCCGAGGGCCGCGGAGTCGGAGGCCGTGTGATGCGGCGCGGTGACGCCGTCGACCGCGTGGTCCACGGCGGCGCGCAGGACGTCGGCCCGGGTGATGGCGCCGTCGGCTCCGCTCGGGGTGATGGTGTGCACGTCGAGCCCCAGGTCTCGCGCGAGGCGTCGCACGAGGGGTGAACGGACGGCCACGGGGCGGCGCGGCGCGGAGGGGGGAGCATCGACGGAGCCCGAGCCGCCCGCGGCCGCGCCGGTGCCGGGGGTGGGAGCGCCGGGAGCACCGGGCTGCGGTTCGGCAGGCGCGGCTGCGGGGCCGGCGGATCCGGCGGAGGCGTCGCGGGGAGCGGCCGCGCCGACGTGCGCGGGTCGGGCAGCGGGGCGGCGGCGCCGGCCCTTCGTGGTCGACGCCGAGGTGCCGTAGCCGATGAGCACGTTGCCGGAGCCGGCGCGCTCCTCCTGCCGGTACGCCTCCTGCTCGGTCGTCGCGGCGGCGTCGGCGTCTGGCGTGCCCGCGGCGTCGTGCGGCACGTGTCCGGGGTCGGCGACCTCCAGGACCGGGGCACCGACGTCGATCGTGTCGCCCGGGGTGCCGTGCAGCGCCGTGATCACACCAGCGAACGGCGACGGCAGCTCCACGACGCTCTTCGCGGTCTCGACCTCGGCGATCGCCTGATCGGTGACGATCGTGTCGCCCACCGCGACCAGCCACTGCACGAGCCCGGCCTCGGTGAGCCCCTCGCCGAGATCGGGCAGGCGGAACACGCGGACGGCGGTCTTCACGGGAGTGCTCATGCGTCCTCGTCCCAGTGCAGCGTGTCGATCGCGTCGAGCACGCGGTCGACGTCGGGCAGATACCAGTGCTCGAACTTCGGCGGCGCGTACGGGGTGTCGAAGCCGGTCACGCGGCGCACGGGCGCGGCGAGGTACTCGAAGCACCGCTCGAACACCCGCGCCTGGATCTCCGAGGCGACGCTCACGAAGCCCGGCGCCTCGGCGATCACGACAGCCCGCCCGGTGGAGCGCACGGCGGCGGTCACGGTCTCGTCGTCGAAGGGGGACAGCGACCGCACGTCCACCACCTGCACGCTGCGCCCCTCCGCCGCCGCGACCTCGGCCGCCTCCAGGGCGAGCGCGACGGAGGCGCCGTAGGCGAGCAGCGTGACATCGGTGCCGTCCCTGGCGACGCGCGCGGAGCCGATCTCGGCCGTGACGGTTGTGTCGACCTCGCCCTTCGACCAGTAGAGCTTCTTCGGCTCCAGGAACACGACGGGGTCGGGCGAGGCGATCGCCGCGCGCAGCAGCGAGTACGCGTCTTGCGGGGTGGACGGGCTGACGACCGTGAGCCCCGGGGTGTGCGCGTAGTAGGCCTCGGACGAGTCGCAGTGGTGCTCGACCCCGCCGATGCCCCCGCCGAACGGGATGCGGATCACGAGGGGCATCCGGATGCCGCCGCGCGTGCGGTTGCCGAGCTTCGCGACGTGGCTGACGATCTGCTCGAACGCCGGCAGGGCGAACGCGTCGAACTGCATCTCGACCACGGGGCGCAGGCCGTTCATGGCCATGCCGACCGCCGTCCCGATGATGCCGGACTCTGCGAGCGGGGTGTCGAAGCAGCGGTCCTCGCCGAAGCGGGCCGTGAGGCCGTCGGTGATGCGGAACACGCCGCCCAGCGCGCCGACGTCCTCGCCGAACACGACCACGTCGCCATCGGCGGCCAGCGCGTCGGCGAGCGCGAGGTTGAGGGCGGCCGCCATCGTCATCGTGGCCGGTGCGGGGGCGGCGTCCGGTGCGGCGGTGCCGCCGGTTTCGGTGCTCGCGGTGTCGGCGGGGGCCGTGTCGGCGGGGGCCGCGGGGCGGGTGTCGTGCTCGGCGATGCTCATCGCTGTCCTCCGTTCGTCGCGGCTGCGGCGTGGGCGAGCCCGTCTCGTTCGAGTTCGCCGTGCAGCAGCTGCCACTGTTCCTCGAGCTGCGGCGTGCGGCTCGTGGTCACGAAGCGGAACAGGTCTTCCGGGTCGAGGTCGGCGTCGGTGTTGAGCGCCTCGCGCATCGCGGCGGCGATCTCCTCCGCCCCGGCGGCGAAGCGCTTCTCGGTGTCCTCGTCGAGCGCGTCAGCGGCGGTCAGGTGTGCGCGCAGTCGCAGCAGCGGGTCACGGGCGATCCACGCCTGCACCTCGTCGCGCTCGCGGTAGCGGGTGTCGTCATCGGCGTTCGTGTGCGCCTGCATGCGATACGTGTGCGCCTCGACGAGCGACGGCCCGCCGCCCGCCCGCGCGCGATCCACGGCCTCGGTCAGCACCGCCAGCACGGCCGCGACGTCGTTGCCGTCGACGCGCTGGCCCGGCATGCCGTAGCCGATCGCCTTGTGGGCGAGCGAGGGAGCGGCCGTCTGGCGCGACAGGGGCACCGAGATGGCGAACTCGTTGTTCTGCACGAAGAACACGACCGGCACGTGGAACACGGCGGCGAAGTTCATCGCCTCGTGGAAGTCGCCCTCGCTCGTCGCGCCGTCGCCGCACAGGGCCAGCACGACCGAGTCCTCCCCGCGGTGTTTCGCCGCCTGCGCGAACCCCACCGCGTGCAGCAGCTGCGTGGCCAGGGGAGTGGCCTGCGGTGCGACCCGGTGCGCGCGGACGTCATACCCCGAGTGCCAGTCGCCCTTGAGAAGCACCAGAGCCTCGGCCGGAGCGACACCGCGGGCGATCACGGCGACCGAGTCGCGGTAGGTCGGGAACAGCCAGTCCCGGTCGCCGAGCACCATGGCCGCCGCGACCTGGCACGCCTCCTGCCCGTGCGAGGACGGGTACACGGCGAGGCGCCCCTGTCGCACGAGCGCGTTGGCCTGCTCGTTGATGCGGCGGCCCTCGACGAGACCCCGGTAGGCGGTGAGCAGCGTGTCCGCGTCAGGCAGCGCGTAGGCCTCGTCGTGGACGGTCGTGCCGTCCGCCGTGATCAGATTCACCGCGGTGTCCCGCGGCAGCAGGTCCGTGTGCAGCATCGTCCGCCTCCCTCGCCGAACTCGATGAGGACAGCATGCCCCGGTCGCGACAGTCATCCAATATCCCCGGTCAGATCGTGGACGATTGCTCGATGGTTGCGGATCTGGCGTTCACAATGTCAGGATTCAGACCGGGATGAGAGGGGTGCCATGACGGCCCTGGATGACACGGATCGCGCGATCCTCGCCGAGCTCCGACGGGACGCGCGGGCGTCGATGACCGCGATCGCCGAGGCCGTGCACATCTCCCGTGCCGGGGCGCACGCGCGCATCAAGAGGCTGACGGACGCGGGGGTCATCACCGGCTACACCGTGCGCACCGACCCCGTGCTGCTGGGTCACCACGCGAGTGCCTACGTGACCCTCGCGATCGAGCAGGCCACGTGGCAGGACGTCCGGGCCCGGCTGCGGGCGATCCCCGAGATCGAGCACATCGCCCTGGTCGGCGGAGACTTCGACGTGCTCCTGCTCGTGCGGGCGAACGACGCCCGCGACCTCCGCCGCATCGTGCTCGAGGACATCCAGGCGATCCCCTCGATCCGGTCGACCCGCACGATCCTGATCTTCGAGGACGACGACCGCACCTGAGGCTCGAGCCACGGCGACGTGGTGCCCGGGTGAACGACGTGGAGACGGGGCGGGCGGTTGATCGTGCGCCCGTCGTGCGCTGCCGTCGAGGGCTGTCCGCGAGCCCGCGCTGGTACGGGATGTCTCGCTCGCGTGTTCCGGAATATCTCTCTGGCCTGGGGTTATCCGGCTCCGAATGTCGGTGGCCCCCGATGGAATCGTCCTATGGAGAGCACATCGGCAGCGGTTCTGGGCGACACGGTCGTCGCCCTCGATGCGGTGCTGCAATCCGGCACCCTGAGTGCTCTCGCCGCGGGGAACATGATGGAGCTGCTGCGGGTGGCGGGCGAGATCCAGCGACGGGTGGAGGCCGTGGTCGTGGAAGCGGTCGCGAACGTCGATCAGCGTCCTGCGGGGTCGGGGGAGCCGGCGTTCTGCGGGCGGTTCGGCTGCCGGTCGATGAACGAGCTCCTGCAACGCGTCCTCCGGGTGGACGCGGCGACCGCCGCGCGGACGCTGAAGGCCGCGCGGCTGGTGCGCCGCGAGGTCGACCTCTCCTCCGGGGAGTGGCTCCCGGCGCGGTGGCCGGCGCTGCGCGACGCCCTCGTCGAGGGGGCGATCGGCGTGACGGGGCTGCTGGCCGCGACCGGGCCGATCGAGCAGGGCGGCGCCCGCGTACGCCTCGAAGACCGGTGGCAGGCCGACGCGTATCTGGCTGGGGTCGCGCGCGGCGCGGAGACCTGTGAGGGCGCGGCGGCCGGTGAGGGCGCGGAGACCTGTGAGGGCGCGGCGGCCGGTGAGGGCGCGGAGACCTGTGACGGGGCGGGCGGGGCGCGCGCGACGCACGCCCCACCGGACGGGCACGAGGCAGGCCCCGTGCCGACTCCCGAGGATCTGCGGGTGCGGGCACAGGTGATCCTGCAGTATCTCGATCCCGATGGCGCGGAGCCTGCGGAAGACATCGCGATGCGAGCTCGGGGCGTGGTGCTCGCACGCGCCACGGACGGCGTCATCCCGATCCGGGGCGCGCTGCTGCCCGAGGTGGCGGGGCAACTGCAGCGGATCTGGGACGCGTACCTGAACCCGAAGGTCGAGGGGCCGCCGGTTCCCGGCGTCCACTTCGTGCCGTCCGCAGATCTCGATGACGCCTCCGCCGGCGACCTGCCGCTCTCTCCGGAGGACGACGCGCTCCCGTCCGGAGATGCCGGAGGGATGGTCGATGGGCGGACCCGCGCACAGAAGCAGCACGATGCGCTCGCGGCAGCACTGGGGATCGCGGCCCGCCACGACGACATGCCGCGGTTGGGTGGCGGCGCCCCGACCCTGGTGGTCACGGTCGCCGCCGAGGACTTCGCCCGAGGACGAGGCTGGGCGCAGGTCGAGGGCGTCGGCACACCGGTCTCGACCCGGGTCGCCGCGCACGCGGCCTGCGGCGGCACGGTGCAGCGGGTCGTCCTCGGGGCGGACGGGCGGATCGTCGGGCTCGGGTCGAGCGAGCGGATCTTCACGACCGCGCAGCGGCGCGCGATCAGTGTCCGAGATCGTGAGTGCCTCATCCCCGGATGCCACGTCCCCGCCGCCTGGTGCGCGATCCACCACGTCACGGAGCATGCCCGCGGGGGCCCGACCCACACCGACAACGGCGTCGCGCTGTGCTGGCACCATCACCGCACGCTCGACACGTCCGGCTGGCAGATCCGCACGCGAGGGGGAGTGCCCCAGGTGCGAGGACCGACCTGGTGGGATCCCGCGCGACGATGGCGCACGCCGCCGCCGAGGGGGCCGCGCCCCGGTGCGGAGCCGCCGCACGCCCGCCGCGCACGCATCCTTCGCGCGGAGACATCTGCGGCGCGCTCCGCGACAAGTGCCGTCGGAGGGGCCGACCGACAATGAGAAGAAGACCGGCGTCCGCGCCGTGACCCGCCGAAGGAGAGACACCGATGTCCGATTCCGCCGTTCCCGTAGCCGTCGACTCGGGATCCACCGATTCCGCCGCGTCCGCAGCCGCCGCTCTGCTCGACCGCATCCAGGCGCCGGAGGGTGCCGGCCGGGAGATCCCGGACGCCGCGACCCGGGAGGTCATCGGCCGCGCCCCCGTCGCGACGGTCGCCGACCTCGACGATGCGATCGCCCGCGCCAAGGCAGCGCAGCCCGCATGGGAAGCCCTCGGACACGAGAAGCGCAGCGAACTCCTCCTGGCCGCGGCCGACGCGATCGACGCCAACGCGGAGGGCCTCGCCTATCTGCTGTCGCGCGAGCAGGGCAAGCCGCTCAACGGCCCGAACGCGCGCTTCGAGCTGGGGGCCTGCTCCGCGTGGCTGCGCACCAACGCCACCACCGTGCTCGAACCCCAGGTGCTGGTCGACGACGAGACCCTGCACGCCGAGCTCGTGTACAAGGCGGCGGGCGTCGTCGGCGCGATCGGCCCGTGGAACTGGCCCCTCATGATCACCATCTGGCAGATCGGGCCGTCGCTGCGCATGGGCAACACGGTCGTCGCGAAGCCCAGCGAGTACACCCCGCTGAGCGTGCTCGCGATGCTGGCCGTCATGAACGAGGTGCTGCCCGCGGATGTGCTCATCGGCATCTCCGGCGACCGCGAGGTCGGTGCGCGACTGGCCTCCCACCCCGACATCGACAAGATCATGTTCACCGGCTCCACCGCGACCGGCCGCCGCATCATCGAGAGCTCCGCAGGCAACCTCGCCCGCCTCACCCTCGAGCTGGGCGGCAACGACGCCGGCATCGTGCTCCCCGGCACCGACGCCGCCGCGATCGCCGAAGACCTGTTCTGGGGCGCCTTCATCAACACCGGCCAGACCTGCGCCGCCATGAAGCGCCTCTACGTGCACGACTCGATCTACGACGACGTGGTGAACGCACTCGCCGCGATCGCCGAGCAGGTGCCCATGGGCAACGGTCTCGACGAGGGCAACGTGCTCGGGCCGCTGCAGAACCGCCCGCAGTTCGACATCGTCAGCCGGCTCGTGGAAGACGCGAAGAGCCGCGGCGCCCGGATCGTCACCGGCGGCGAGCCCGCATCCGACCTCGGCGAGCTGTTCTACCGCCCGACGATCGTGGCTGACATCGACAACGACGCCGCGCTCGTGCAGGAAGAGCAGTTCGGCCCGGCGCTGCCCGTCATCCGCTACAGCGACGTGGACGAGGCGTTCGAGCTCGCCAACGCGCTCGACGTCGGCCTCGGCGCGTCCGTGTGGTCGAGCGACCCCGAGGCCGCCCGCGAGGCCGCGTCGCGCATGCAGTCCGGCACCGTGTGGATCAACTCGCACGGCGGCCTGCACCCGATGGTGCCGTTCGGCGGCGTCAAGAGCTCCGGCTACGGTCTGGAGTTCGGCGTCGAGGGCCTCAAGTCGGTCGCGGTCACCCAGGTCGTGTCCGGCCCCGGGCGCAAGGCCTGACCGTGGCAGCCGAGAACCCGGGCGTGACCGAGGACCCGGGCGCGGCAGTGAACCCGGGCGCGGCCGAGGACCCGGGCGTGACCGTGAACCCGGGCGTGACCGAGGACCCGGGCGTGACCGTGAACCCGGGCGCGGCCGTGAACCCGGAGTCGGAGCAGCCCGCGATCCGGTCCGCGATCGTCGTGGGCGCCGGCACGTCGGGCGCGATCGTCGCGCGGCGCCTCAGCGATGCGGGCGTGGCGGTCACGCTGATCGAGGCGGGCGGCTACGACACCAACCCGGCCATCCACGACCCGTCCCGTGCGGGGGAGCTGTGGCACTCGGCCGAGGACTGGGACTTCTTCACGGTGCCGCAGCCCCATGCGGGAGGCCGTCGACTGCACCTGCCCCGCGGCAAGGTCACGGGCGGGTCGCACGCGCTCAACGCGATGATCTGGGTGCGCGGCGCCGCGTCCGACTACGACCGCTGGGACCGCGAGGGCGCCACGGGCTGGAGCTGGGCCGACGTGGAGCCGGTGTTCGCCGCGATCGAGAACGACCTGCTCCCGGTCACCGACGACTATCCGCTCTCGCCGATCCAGGCGTCGATCATCGAGGCGGCCGTGCAGGAGGGCCTGCCGCACAACCCGAACTACAACGGCGGTGTGCTCGACGGGGTCTCGCAGGAGCAGGTGACGATGCGCGACGGGCGCCGCGTGAACACGTGGACCGCGTACGCGCAGCCGATCGCCGAGCAGCTCACCATCCTCACCGGCCGCGAGGTGCACTCCGTGATCGTGCACGACGGCCGCGCGGTCGGCGTGCGGCTGGGCGAGGGGGAGGAGACGGAGGAGGTGCGCGCCGACGAGGTGATCCTCGCGGCAGGCGCGATCGGCACGCCGGTGATCCTGCTGCGCTCCGGCATCGGCCCGGCCGACGAGCTCGACGCACTCGGCATCCCCGTGGTGCTCGACGCGCCCGGCGTGGGCAGGAACCTGCACGACCACCTGCTGTCGCCCGTGATCTTCGCCACCGGGAAGAAGCCCGTCGGCCCGCCGCAGCCCGGTGTCTCCGTGACCCAGAGCCACCTGTTCTGGCGGAGCCGCGAGGGCCTGCCCGAACCCGACACCCAGCCCATCCACTTCTCCGTGCCGATGTGGGGCGAGCTGGAGCCGCGCGGCAGCGACGGCTTCACCCTCATGGCCGGTCTCGTCACGCCGTACAGCCGCGGGTCGCTCCGGCTCACCGGGCCGCGGCTCGCCGACCCGCCCGCGATCGACCTCGCCGCCCTCGAAGACCAGCGCGACGCCGACGCCCTCGCCGCCTCCGTGCGCCAGTGCCGCCGCATCGGCACCCGGCCGGCGCTCGCCGAGGAGTGGGGCGCGACCGAGGTCTACCCGGGGCCGGACGTGCCCGACGACGCGGTCGAGGACTGGGTGCGCCGCACCGCCATCACCTACCACCACCAGGTCGGCACGTGCCGCATGGGCTCCGACGCCGAGGCCGTGGTGGATCCGCAGCTGCGGGTGCGCGGCATCGACGGCCTCCGCGTCGTCGACGCCTCGGTCATGCCCACGGTCCCCACCGGCAACACGAACGCACCGGCCGCCATGATCGGGGAGCGCGGCGCGCGCTTCGTCCTGGCGGGCTGACGGGGGAGGGCGCGGTGCGATCAGCGGGAGGGCGGGGCGGCCGGGCGGCGCAGCATCGACAGCAGTGCGTCGAGCGCGTCGTTCAGCCGTCCGTCCCCCGCGGAGTCCGGCATCAGCACCGAGATCATCTGCCAGCCGGCGTTGCGGGACGCGATCTCGTTGACCGCCGTCTCGATGTCGACGTGGTCGGCCAGCTCGCCGTCGTCGCGCGCCTCGATCAGGCACTGGCGGAACAGGTCGCGCCAGTGCAGGTTGTTCACGCGGTGGATGCGCGTGACCTCCTCGTCCTGCGAGGCGTGGTCCCAGAAAGCGATCACGACCTTCGCGTACAGCGGGCCGTTCGGGCTGTAGGGCAGGATCTCGCGGCACATGCGCTCCAGGGCCTCCAGCCCCCGCACGCCCTCGATGCGCGCGTGGATGCGGTCGTTCGCGAGCGTGTACAGCCGGAGGAACGCGGCGGTGAGCACACTGCGCTTGTCGGGGAAGTACCGGGCGATCGCGCCGTGCGCGTACCCCGCCTCGGTCGCGATCTCCCGCATGGTGAGCTTGTCGAATCCCACCCGGATGATGACCTGTGTGGCGGCGTCGGCGATGTGGTCGCGGCGCTCGTCGTGGTCGACGATCTTCGGCATCGATATCCCCCTCTGCATCAACCCTCATCTGCATGACCTTTTTCGTCACCATTCGGTGACTAATGTAACCCGATCGTAACCGCAGCCCTGCAGGGCACGAGTACGATCTTTAAAATCACCAGCCGGTGACTAACTCGAAGAGGAGTTCTCCATGAACATGAATCGACTCGCACGACGGGCGGCCGGAGTGGTCGCCGCGGCGGGAGTGCTCGCGCTGGCCGCGTGCACGTCGTCCCCGGCCGACTCCGGCTCCGGCTCGGGCGCGGGCGGCGAGCTGACCACCCTCAAGGTCGCCACCATCGGACTCGTCTCCGACGGGGCGCTGCTGCTCGGACAGGAGCAGGGCTTCTTCGAGGACGAGGGCCTGGCGATCGAGACGTCGGTGGTCGCCAACCCGCCCGCGGGCCTCGCCGCCGCGCAGAGCGGCCAGGTCGACATCGCCTACGCCCCCAGCATCCCGCTGCTCAACGCGCTCGCGAGCGGGGTGCCGCTCAAGGTCGTGGCTCCCGCCGACGGCTACGTCGACGGCGCGGCCGACGCCGAGGACCCGGCCGAGGTCGACGACACCGGCCTCTACGCCTCCGCGGCGAGCGGCATCACCGACGTCGCCGACCTGGAGGGCGCGACCATCGCCATCCCGGCCCGCAAGGCGCAGCTGGAGGTCGTGATCACCGATGCCCTCGACCGCGCCGGCGTCGATCCCTCCTCGGTCGAGTGGGTCGTGCTCGACTTCACCTCCGCGGTCGCGGCGCTCAAGAGCGGCACCGTCGACGCGGCGGGCCTCGTGAGCCCGTTCACCGGCGAGGCCGCCGCGGCCGGGGCGACGTTCGTCTCCGCCCCGTCGGTCGGCTTCTTCGAGGAGGGTGCCGTCGGACTGTGGACCACGGGGGAGAGCACCCTCTCGGGCAAGGCCGATGCGATCGCCGCGTTCCAGCGGGCCATCGCCAAGAGCAACGCCTACGCGAACGAGCATCCGGAGGACGCGATCCAGGCCGGCATCGACGCCACCGGCTCGACGCTCACGGTCGACGAGGTCAAGCTCCCGTTCTGGCCCGCCGAGGTCGCCCCGATCGACCTCGAGCGCGTGAACGAGAAGCTCGGGAAGCTCGGCTTCCTGCCGTCCCCGGTCGACCTCGAGGGCGTCGTCGTCGCCGCGGAGTGAGCACCATGACCCGTTCCCCCCTCGTCCCACCCCTCGTCGGAGCGGTCGGCGTCCTCGCGGCGCTGGCCCTCTGGGAGTGGTCCGCGACCGCCGGACCCCTCGCCGACTCCCCGCTGCCGCCCGCGACCGCCGCGATCGGCGAGGCCGTACGCCTGCTCGGCACCCCCGCGACCTGGACCGCGCTCGGCGACACCCTCACCATGGCGCTCGTCGGGCTCGTGCTCGCCATCGTGATCGGCGTGGTGCTGGGCGTCGCGATCGGCACCTCGCCCCTGGCGATGCACGCCACCCGCGTGCCCCTCGAGTTCCTCAAGCCGATCCCGCCGATCGTGATCCTGCCCGTGGTGGTGCTCGTGCTCGGGCCCACCCTGGGCATGGGGATCTTCCTGGTGTTCTTCGGCTGCTTCATCGCGATCGCCGTGCAGGCCTCCGCCGGCGTCTTCGACACCGATCCGGTGGCCAGGGCGACCGGGCGTTCGTACGGCATGGGGCGCGGCGAGATCCTCGGCCGCATCGTGCTGCCCAGCGCCCTGCCCTACATCGGCACCGCGATCCGCGTCGCGGCGCCCACCTCGCTCGTGGTCGCGGTCGTGGCCGGGCTGCTCGGCGGCGGACCCGGTCTCGGCCAGAGCCTGCTGCTGTCGCAGATCAGCGGCAACCAGGCGCAGCTGTTCGCCTACGTGCTCCTCCTCGGCGTGCTCGGCCTGCTCGTGCAGGGACTGAGCCAGTGGGGCGAGCGGCGGCTGCTGCACTGGCACCCCCAGTACCGGAAGCAGGTCGTGTGATGACCCTGACCACCTCGATCCAGACCCCCTCGCGCCTGTCCAGGAGGCGCGGCCAGGGCGGCCTCCCGCGGGGCGTGCTGATCGGTGCGGAGATCGCCGTGCCTGTGCTGCTGCTCGTGCTGTGGTGGGTCGCCTCCGCAGCCTCGACCAACGCGTTCTTCCCGCCGCTGCAGGTGATCCTCCAGCGCCTGTGGCAGCTCGCGCAGACGCCGGCGTTCCTGGTCGACGTCGCCTCCTCGGTCGGCAACCTCGCGCTGTCGTTCGTGCTGGCGACCGTGATCGGCGTGCTGCTCGGCCTGGTGCTCGGGCTCATCCGTCCGCTCAGCTGGCTGGTGGAGCCGACCGTGCACTTCTTCCGCGCGATCCCGCCCGTCGCGCTCGTGCCGATCTTCGTGTCGCTGATCGGCTTCGGCACCGAGACCCGCATCCTCTCGATCACCCTCGCCGCGGTGTTCCCGATCCTCATCTCGACCATCGACGGGGTGCGGGCGGGGGAGCCGACGCTCGACATGGTCAGCCGCGTCTACCGGCTGACCGGCCCCGAGCGGCTGTTCTCCGTGATGCTGCCCGCCGCGGGGCCGCGCATCCTGTCCGGCATGCAGGTCAGTCTCATCACCGCGTTCGTCGTGATGATCGCGAGCGAGATGCTCGGCTCCTCCACCGGACTGGGAGCGGCGACCCTGCTCGCGCAGCAGTCGTTCGCGATCCCCGACATGTGGGCGGGCATCCTCGTGCTCGGCATCATCGGCTACGCCGCCACCGCCCTGTTCACCCTCTTCCGGCGCCGCGTGCTGCGCTGGTACATCGCCTCCCAGCAACAGGAGAAGAACGCATGACCACCATCGAGAGCGCCCCCGTGCGCCTGCGCGTCGACGGACTCGCCAAGTCGTACCAGACCCGCAACGGCCTCGTGCCGGTGATCGCCGACCTCACGTTCGACGTGCGCGCCGGCGAGGTGTGCTGCATCGTCGGCCCGTCCGGCATCGGCAAGACCACGCTGCTCAAGTGCCTCACCGGGCTCCAGGGCATCACCGCAGGCAGTGCCGCGATCGACGGCGTGCCCATCGACGGCCCGCCGCAGGAGATGGCCCTCGTGTTCCAGGAGTACACGCGCTCGCTCATGCCGTGGCTCACCGTGGAGAAGAACGTGCGGCTGCCCCTGAAGCACCTGCGTCTGCCCGCCGCGGAGCGCGAGGAGCGGATCGGCGCCGCGCTCGCCGCGGTCGGCCTCTCCGGTGCCGAGGCGAAGTTCCCGTGGCAGCTGTCGGGCGGCATGCAGCAGCGCGTCGCCATCGCCCGGGCGATCGCCTACCGGCCCGAGGTGCTGGTGATGGACGAGCCCTTCGCCTCGGTCGACGCGCAGACGCGCTTCGAGCTGGAGGACCTGTGCCTGCGGATCCGCGAGCAGTTCGGCATGACCATCGTGATCGTCACCCACGACATCGACGAGGCCGTGTACCTGTCCGACCGGGTCGTGGTGCTGGGCGAGCGGCCGGCCAAGGTCACCGAGATCATCGACATCGACCTCGGCCCGCGCGACCAGCTGACCACGCGGGCGCTCCCGGCGTTCGCGGAGCTGCGCACGCGCATCTTCGAGCTGATCCGGAGGGCCGGCTGAATGGCGGCCGCAGATGCCCGCGGCTATGAGGGCTTCGAGGGCACGGCGGCGGAGTTCACGTCGGAGTCGGAGCCGTGGTGGCCCGAGCCGCGGCGGGCGCGGCCGGGGGCGCCGAACGTGATCGTGATGCTGATCGACGACCTGGGTTTCAGCGACCTCGGCCCGTTCGGCAGCGAGATCGACACGCCCCACATCGACGCCCTCGCCGACGACGGCTGGGTGTTCACGAACTACCGCACCGCGCCGATGTGCTCCCCGGCGCGGGCGGCGCTGCTCACCGGGCTCAACCCGCACCGCGCGGGGTTCGGGTTCGTGGCGCACGTCGACCCCGGCTACCCCGGCTTCTCGTGCGAGCTGCCCGCGGCGGCCCCCACCCTCGCGGAATCGCTGCGCGCCGGCGGCTACGCGACCTTCATGGTCGGCAAGTGGCACCTGACGCTGGAGTCGCGGCTGCACGACGGCGCCGACCGCCGCACCTGGCCGCTGCAGCGCGGGTTCGACCGGTACTTCGGGAGCATGGACGGCTTCACCTCGCTGCACCACCCGCACCGGCTCGTGCAGGACAACTCCGTGGTGGACGTGCGCGAGTTCCCCGACGGGTTCTTCCTCACCGACGAGCTGACCGACCGTGCGATCGGCATGATCGACGACCTGCGCGTGAACGAGCCCGACCGCCCCTTCTTCCTCTACTACGCGCACACCTCGGTGCACGGGCCGATCCAGGCCAAGGAGGCCGACATCGAGAAGTACCGCGGCCGCTACGAGGACGGCTGGAACCGGATGCGCGAGCAGCGGTTCGCCCGGCAGCGCGAGCGCGGCATCGTGCCCCCGCACGCCGAGCTGCCGCCCGACCCGCTCGCCGACGGCGCGAGCATCCCCGCGTGGGACGCGCTCGACCCCGAGGAGCAGCGGCTGTTCGCCCGGCACATGGAGGTGTACGCGGCCGCGGTCGACGAGATCGACCAGAGCGTGGGGCGGCTGCGCGCGCGCCTGGAGCGCAGCGGCGAGTGGGACAACACCCTCGTGGTGCTCGCGAGCGACAACGGCGGCACCGCGGAGGGCGGCCCGACGGGCACCCGCAGCTACTTCGCCCAGTTCGGCGCCTCCGGGGCGATGCCCGACGGCTGGGTGCGCGACGTGCCGCGCGACGTGGACGACATCGGCGGCCCGCGGCTGTTCGGGCAGTACCCGACCGGATGGGCGCGCGTGTCGAACACGCCGTTCCGCTCGTTCAAGGCCACGACCTACGAGGGCGGGGTGCACGCGCCGCTGATCGTGTCGTGGCCCGACGCCCCCATGACGGGCGGCCTGCGCGATCAGTTCGTGTTCGTGTCGGACCTCGCCCCGACGATCCTGGAGCTGTGCGGCGTGCCCCCGCTCGACGAGCGGCACGGACGGCCGGCACTCGAGATGGACGGCGGCAGCATCGCGTCCGTGCTCGCCGACCCCGCGGCCGACGGCCGGGAGGCGCAGTACTTCGAGTGCGTCGGACGGCGGGCGATCGTCGAGGGCGGCTGGAAGGCGCTGTCGACCGTGCCCCCGACGCGCGACGAGGGGCCGGAGGGCGGGGTGTGGGAGCTGTACGACCTCGCCGCCGACCCCACCGAGACCCGCGACGTGGCGGCCCTGCACCGGGAACGCGTCCGGGCCCTCGCGGCGCGGTGGCACGCGGAGGCCTGGCGCAACACCGTGTTCCCGCTCGACGACGAGGGCGCCCTGTTCCGGCTGCGGCCCGACACCGAGGAGCCCCTGTCGGCTCCGGTCGACCTCATCCCGTTCCGCCCCCCGCTGGAGCGGTTCCGGTCGTCCAAGCTCACCGTGCTGCGGTCGTTCCTGGTCGAGGTCGACGTGGTCGTGCGCGACGATGCGGCGGGCGTGATCGTGGCGCACGGCGACCAGGGCGGCGGTTACCTGCTCGCGCTCGACGACCGCGCGCCGCTGCTGGCGTACAACGCGTACGGGGCGATGCACCGGGCGGACGGCCCCCGGCTCGCTCCGGGGTCGCACGAGCTGGTGTTGCGCGTGGACGAGCGGCCGGGACTGCGGTGGCGGGTCGCGCTCGACGTGGACGGCGCCGAGGTCGCCCGCATCGACGACGTGCCGATGCTGCTCGGGATGGCGCCGTTCACGGGCATCAGCGTCGGCTACGACTACGGCGGCCCGGTCGACTGGGAGCTGCACGAGCGGCACCGTTCCTTCCCGTTCCGCAGCGGTGAGCTGCGGCGGGTGCGCTACGTGCCCGGACAGCGGTCGACGCATGACGCGACCGAGCTGCGAGCCGTCGGACGGGCCGTGCTGGCGGTCGCCGACTGACCGGGACCGCGGTCGGCGCCGACGTCTGAGGGGTCGCCGGCGCCGATCGCACCGGGTTCGTCCGGGACGCCCGCACCGGACCGACCGCAGGCGGGAGGGGCACGACCCGGGCCGGCCCCACCGGTGCCCGCGGCTCAGGCCGTGAGCTGCGCGACCGCGACGAGCCCGAGCGCCACCACGCCGAAGCCGCTCGCGAACACGGTCAGCAGCAGCGGCAGCCCTCCGCCGGGCAGGGGTCCGGTCGCGCGTTCCGTCAGCACCGCGGTCGTACGCGCCTGACGCCGTCGCGCCGCGACCCACAGCACGCAGGCCGTGGCCACCCCGAGGATCCCCGGCACGACGCCCCAGGCCCCCGCGGCCGGGGGCAGCACGAGCGGGAACACCCGCAGCGACAGCAGCGAGCCGATCGCGATCGCCAGGGCCGTGCGCCGCCAGGCGAGCTCCGTGCGCTCGGGCTGCAGCCCCGGGTCGTACAGGCGATCCGGTTCCGCCGCCCCCCGCCGCATCAAGGCCGCCGCCCCGTCAGCGCCACAGCACGCCCGCGAGGACGAGCAGGCCGACCGTCACCACGACCACCGCGAGCAGCACGGCGGAGAGCGCCCCGGGCAGCGGCCGCGACTGGCGCAGCGCCCGCTCGGCCCGCATCCACTCGAACCACGCGAGGGGAGCGACAGCGGTGCCCGCGACCATCAGCAGCAGCGACGCCGCGAGCCGGAATCCCGGGTGCAGGTCGAGCCCCAGCACCTCCAGGGCCACACCGCCCGCGATCAGCGCGAGTCCGGTGCGGGTCCAGGCCAGGAACGTGCGCTCGTTCGCGAGCGAGAACCGCGGATCGGGCTCCTCGCCCACGCGGTAGACGGAGGCGGGGAAGCGGCGCATGGCCTCATCGTAGCGGCGCATCCGCCGCTCAGCGCTCGTGCACGGGACGCCCGGCGAACCAGGTCGACACGACCTCCGTGTGCACGATCTCCTCGGCGGGCCCGGCGATCGCGTCGCGCTCCAGCACCACGAAGTCCGCGGACTTGCCCGGCGTGAGGGAGCCCGTCTCGGCGCCGAGACCCATCGCGGTCGCGGCGTTGATCGTGAACACCTCCAGCGCCTCCTCGGCCGTGAGCGCCTGCTCCGGCCACAGCGTGCCCGGCGCGCGTCGGAGCGGATCGGCGCGGGTCACCAGACCCTGCAGTCCCTCCAGGGTGTTCGGCGACTCGCTCACCGGCCAGTCCGAACCGCCGGCGACGAGAGCGCCCGCGTCGAGCAGCGACCGGTTGGGCTGCGAGTGCTCGGCCCGCGCACCCAGCACGTCGGCCAGCGCCTGCGGGATCACGCCCGGGTACCAGATGAAGGGCGAGATGTCGGCCGAGACGTCGAGCGCCGCCAGCCGCGGGATGTCGCTCTCGGCGAGGAACTGCCCGTGCGCGATCTGCACGGGCGTGGTGAACCCCTCCGCCCTGAGCTGCTCCGCGGCGTCGAGCACGAGCCGCGCCGAGCCGTCGCCCGTGCAGTGCACCTTGGCGCCCAGGCCGCGCGCGGCGACCGTGCGCAGCCAGCCGGTGAGCTCGTCGAGGGTCATGGTCGTCTCGCCGTGGAAGTGCGCACCGTGCACCGGGTCGGCGGGGTACGGGTCGAGGAACGAGGCGGTGCGCGCGGGCGGCACGCCGTCGAGGAAGATCTTCACGAAGTCCGGCCGGTGGTGGGCGGTGCGATACTCCTCGCCGCGGTCGAGCAGGGGACTGCCGATCGGGTCGAAGCCGAAGATCTCGTCGTTGATGAGCAGCGACGACACCACCCACGCGTGGAGCTCGTCCGCGCGGTCGAGCCCGGCGAGCGCGGCCAGGATGTCGACCGAGACCCCCGCGTCCTGGAAGGCCGTGATCCCGAACGAGTTCAGCAGCTCGACGCCGCGGCGGGAGGCGGCCGCGTGCTGCTCCGGGGTGAGTCCGCCGCTGCGGTCGTACGCCTCCTGCACCGGGATGCCCGCCGCCTCCAGCAGCACGCCGGTCGGGGTGCCGTCGTCGGGGTCGAGCAGCGTGACGCCGCCCGCCGGGATGCTGCCGGCGGTGATGCCCGCCAGCTCCAGCGCCCGGCTGTTCGCCCAGCGGTTGTGCCGGGAGTCCTCCATGAGCGCGACCGGGCGCCCGCCCGCCGCCTCGTCGAGCCGCCGCCGGGTCGCGGTGTTCGCGAGGGTCGGCAGCAGGGTGGTGGCCACGGCGCCGCCGACGATCCACGCGTCCTCCGGCAGCGTCGCCGCCTTCTCGCGCACCCGGTCCAGGATCTCGTCGAGGCTCAGCGACGGCGCCAGCGACAGCTCGAACAGCTCGGTGCGTCCGGCGAGCGCGTGATGGTTGTGCACATCGACGAAGCCCGGATACACGGCGGCGTCGCCGACCTCGAGCGTCCGTGTGCGGCGCCCGCGGAGGCCCTCCACGTCGGCGCGGTCGCCGATGGCGAGGATCCGCCCGTCGCGCACGGCGAAGGCCTCGGCGCGGGGCCGCGTCCGATCGGCCGTGCGGATCGTGGAACCGGTGACGATGAGGTCGGCGACGTCGCTCATGTCAGGCGTCTCCGAAGGTCGCGGGCTCGAGCTCGGGCGTGTGGTGCGTGGTCGACAGCAGCCGTCCGTAGGCGCCGAACGTGAAGTGCGTCGGCACCTCGCCCGACTCGTCCAGGCCGAACAGCACGCCGTGCGAGCGGATCGCGTTCACGTCACGGTGGTCGGCGATGGTGACCGACGCGCACGGGATGACCTTCTCGCGCCACGCGAACACGTAGATGCCCGGTCGCACCTCCCACACGCTGTTCTCGTCGGTGTCGGCCAGGCCGCGCTCCGGGCCGGCGAGGCACTGCCACGAGTACCACCGCGGCGACAGGTACACGTGCTCGTAGGCGTGCTCCTCGCTGTACACCCACTCCACGCGACGTCCGATGAGCGTCGTGGTCGGGGCGGCCTCGGCGCCGGTCACCTCCGTGCCCTCGATGGTGCCCGGCGCGAAGTGGTGCTGCACGCGCGTGCGGCCCTGCTCGGGGGCGGGGAGGATGTCGGAGATCACGGCCAGCGAGCGCCCGTGCCGCAGGTCGAGGATCAGCGACACGGCCTCGTTCGGCAGGTAGCGGTGGTGGAACTGCACGAAGTACAGCTCGTCGTCGACCTCGAACGCCTCGTAGTCGTCGGTGTCGCTCGCGGCCTCGGTGCTGTCGTCGGCGCCGGGGCGGTAGTCCCACGTGACGGTGGAGTCGTCGAAGCGGTGCACGATGCGGGTGCCGCGGCCGTCGACCACGGTGATCTCGCGGCCGCTCAGCGCTGTGCTGTGCGGGGCCTTGTTGGCGTCGAAGCCGGGGGCGAGTCCCTCCAGCGGCAGCCACGTGGAGGTGTCTGCGGGGTTCAGCGTCGTCGTCATGGGGTTCCTTCCTTCGGAGGGCGGGGGAGCGGAGCGGATCAGCGGGCGCTGACCCTCTCCAGGTCGGTGGCGAGCCCGTCGTACACGGCGGGCCGGGAGCGCTTGAGGTAGGCGGCGTAGACGATGCCGCCGATCAGCGCGAGCACGAGCAGCAGCGGCATCAGCCGGATCGCGAGCTCCTCGGAGCCGGCGACGATGTTGAAGTTCACGATCGCGAGGATCGAGATCGCGGCGATGCCGAGGAAGCCGATGCCCGGCGCGATGAACGTGCTCCACCAGCGCGGGTCGCCCTGGCGGCGGAAGTACACGACGATCGAGATCGCGGCGAGCCCCTGCAGGATCAGCACGCTCAGGGTGCCGAAGCCCAGCATCGCGGGCACGAGCGTGAGGATGGGGTCGGCGCCGGCGATCGCGAACAGGATCGCGACGATGCCGGCGAACCCGGCCTGCACGATGCCCGCGAGCTGCGGGGCGCCGTTCGCGCGGGTGCGGGCGAGCGCCTGCGGCAGGATCTTCGCCCGGCCCAGCGAGTACAGGTAGCGGGTGGCGGAGTTGTGGAACGCGAGCATCGCGGCGAACAGGCTCACCAGCAGCAGCACCATCATGACGGTGGTCAGCGGGCCGCCCAGGTACTGCTGCGACAGCGAGAAGATCAGGTCGCCGGTGGGCAGGTGCTCCAGTGCCGTGGCCTGCGCCTGCGCCACACCGGTCGCGCTCACCACGGCCCACGTGGTGACGCCGAGGATCACGCCGATCGCGATGATCGAGGTGTAGGTGGCGCGGGGGATCGTGCGCAGCGGCTGCTTGGCCTCCTCGCTGAACAGCGCGGTCGCCTCGAAACCGAGGAAGCCGGTCGCCGCCAGCAGCAGGCCGATGGGCAGCGATCCGGAGAACACGGCCTCCGGGCTGAACGCCGACACGTCGTAGCCGGTCTGCACGAGCACCGAGACGTCGAAGATCACGAGCATCAGCACCTCGAGCACGAGGCACACCCCGAGGATCTTCGAGCTGAAGTCCACGCCGATGCGCGCCAGCACGAAGCACACCACGATCGACAGCAGACCCCACACGAGCCAGTTCACGTCGAGGCCGGTGAGGTCGCGGATGATCGTCTGCATGAAGAAGCCGCTCGTGCCGATCGTGCCGACCACGAAGAAGTTGTAGCCCAGCGTGGCGATGAGTCCGGCGACCAGACCGCCGGTGCGGCCGAGGCCCTTCACGACGAACGCGTAGAACCCGCCGGCGTTGACCAGCTGCTTCGACATCTGCGCGTAGCCCACCGCGAACAGCAGCAGGATCGCCGCGACGAGGAAGAAGGACATCGGGGTCCCTCCGCCGTTGCCGAGGGCGATCGCCAGCGACGCGACGACCACGATCCCGGTCAGCGGGGCGACCGCGGCCAGGACGAGGAAGACGATGCCGGCGACGCCGAGGGCGCCCGGTCGGAGGGAGGTGTGGTGCGGCGTCGTGGACGCGGACAGCTGCTCTGCCACGTCGGCTCCTTTGCTCGGTGACGGCCGTGCGGACACGGCATCGACGACGAGGGGAATCGTCGATAGAGCGAGTCTGCTCGTCGGCCCGGCGCCGCACTTGACCGTGAGCGAAGGACGATGGTGCCACCGTGCACACCCCGCACACGCCCGTGCTGACGCCGTGGCGCGGGGAGCAGGATGACCGGGACGACACCGCCGCCGTTCCCCGCGCACCGCCGGGCACCGGGCGGCAGGGAGGACCACATGGAGCTGCGGCTGGACGGGACGACGGCCCTCATCACGGGCGCGGGCAGCGGCATCGGCCGGGCCGTGGCGCTCGCGCTCGCCGCGGAGGGGGTGCGCACGGCCCTGCTCGACCGCGACGCGTCCGCCCTGCGCGACACCGCCCGCGGCTGCGTCGAGCGCGGGAGCGCCGACCCCGTGCTGCTGGCCGCCGACGTGACCGACGAGGAGCAGGTGTCCGCGGCGGTCGCGGCCGGAGTCGCGGCGCTCGGCGGGCTCGACGCGGTCGTGTGCTGCGCCGGGGTCTCCGGCCCTGTCGGCACCGCGGTCGAGGACACCGCGCTCGCCGACTGGAACCGCGTGCTCGCCGTCAACGTGACCGGCGCGTTCCTCGTGCTCAAGCACGCCCTGCCGACGCTGAGGGCCGCCCGCTCGGCCTCGGTCGTGCTGCTTGCGAGCGACTCGGCCGTCGTCGCCTCGCCCGGCATGGCGCCGTACTGCGCCTCGAAGGCCGCGTTGGTGCAGTTCGGCCGGGCGCTGTCGGTCGACCTGGCCGGCACCGGGGTGCGGGTCAACGCGGTCGCCCCCTCCGTGGTCGACACCCCGATGAGCCGCGGCGACCTGGGCGCCGACGCCTTCGACGACCCCGCCTTCCCCGTGCAGACCGCCGAGGAGGTGGCGGCGCACGTGACCTACCTGGTGTCGCCGCGCAGCAGGGCGATCAACGGCACCACCCTGCTGAGCGACTTCGGCTTCACCGCCCGTTCGGGTTTCCCCGCCTGACGCACCCGCGTCCGGCCCCGCGGCGCCCCGCGCGCCAGAACACACAACAGGAGCACACATGGCAACCGTGGTCGGATCGAGCGTCTCCGGACGCGTCGTCGTCATCACCGGAGGCGGCACGGGCATCGGTGCCGCCGTCGCGGAGCGCTTCGCGGCCGAGGGCGCGCACGTGGTCGTGGTCGGCCGTCGTCCCGAACCGCTGCAGGAGGTCGAGCGGGCGGTCGGCGCCCTGCCGATCGTGGCGGATGCGGCCGACACCGCCTCCGCGAAGGCCGCGGTCGCCGAGGTGCTCGCGCGGTTCGGCCGCATCGACGTGCTGGTCGCGAACGCCGGCGGCCACGGTTTCTCGCCCGTCGCCGAGACCGACGACGCGAGCTGGGAGGCCGCGATCCGCGCGAACCTCACGACCGCGTTCACGATGGCCCGCGAGGCCCTGCCGGCGCTCATCGAGGCGAAGGGCCAGGTGGTGGTCGTGTCGTCGCTCGCCGGGCTGTTCGCGGGGCCGTCCGTGGCCGGGTACACGGTCGGCAAGCACGCGCTGATCGGGCTCACCCGCACGCTCGCCCGCGACTACGGGCGGCACGGGGTGCGCGTCAACGCCATCTGCCCCGGGTGGGTGCAGACGCCGATGGCCGACGAGGAGATGGACGAGTTCGCGTCGCACGCGGGTCTCGGCTCCCGCGAGGAGGCCTATGCGACGGTCACGGCCGACGTGCCGCTGCGGCGTCCGGCCCGCCCCGCGGAGATCGCCTCGGTCGTGCGGTTCCTCGGCTCGGGGGAGTCGTCGTACATCACCGGTGCCGTGATCGTCGCGGACGGCGGCTCGCACGTGGTCGACGTCCCCACGATCGCGTTCGACCACGCCGGCATGTGACCCGGGGCGCGGCGGCGGGTGCCGTCGCCGCGTCGTCAGCCGATGCGCAGCTCGAAGCCGTCGTCGAGGTGCGTCAGGGTCACGGCGGTGAGGTCGTCGACGTGCACGGTCGGCGCGTGCGCCCCCGCGTGCCGGCCCACCCCGACCACGCGCATGCCCGCGGCGAGCCCGGCCTGGATGCCCGCGCCGGAGTCCTCGAACACGACGCACTCGGCCGGAGCGACGCCGAGCATGCGGGCCGCCAGCAGGAACCCCTCGGGGTCGGGCTTCGACGCCGACACGTTCTCCGCGGTCACCGCCAGCTCGGGCACCGTCAGCCCCGCGGCCTGCATCCGGGCGGTCATGAGCGCCACGTTCGCCGAGGTCACGATCGCGTGCGGCACCGTCTCCAGCGCCGCCAGCAGCCGGTCGGCCCCGGCGATGCCGACCACGCCGTCCACGTCGCCGGCCTCGGTGGCGAGCATGATCTCGTTCTCGTGCAGGTTGATCGCGTGGTCGCGCTCGGGCAGCAGGATCGCCATGCTCTGATGACCCTGGCGTCCGTGCACCACCCGCAGCACCGTCTCGGGGTCGAGCCCGTGCGGCTCCGCCCACGCCAGCCACAGGCGCTCAACCACGGCGGTCGAGTCGACGAGGGTGCCGTCCATGTCGAGCAGGGCGGCGCGGGCGCGGAGGATCTCGGTCATCCGCTCAGGCTAACCCCCGCGAGCCCCTCTCAGCCGCCGAGGTAGGCGCGGTGCAGCAGGGCGGGGTCGTCCTGCAGCGCCTGCGGGCTGCCCTGGAACGACACCCGTCCGCCGGCCACGACCACCGCCTCCTGCGCGAGCCCGAGGGCCAGCTGCGTGAACTGCTCCACGAGCAGCACGCCCACCCCGGACTGCGCGATGGACTGCACGATCGGCATGAGCCGCAGGAACACGACGGGGGCGAGGCCGAGCGACATCTCGTCGATCAGCAGGATCCGCGGTTTCGCGGCGAATGCCCTCGCCAGCACGACCATCTGCTGCTCGCCGCCGGAGAGCAGCGCGGTGGGGGCGTCGATGCGCTTCTCGAGCTCGGGGAACTGGGCGAGCACGGCGTCCACCTCGGCAGGGGTGCGCGCGGTGAGCGAGAGGTTCTCGCGCACGGTCAGCGACGGGAACACGGCCCGCCCCTGCTCGATGTGCACGATGCCACGGCGGGCCCTGGTCACGCGCGACAGCCGGTCGATGGGGTCGCCGTCGAGCGTGATCGTCCCGGCCGAGTGCGGCGTCACACCCGACACCGACTCGATCAGGCTGGTCTTGCCCGCGCCGTTGGGGCCGACCAGGGCGAGCACCTCGCCGCCGGACACCCGCAGCGACACGTCGGAGATCACCGGTCCGGCGCCGCGGCTCACCGTGACGCCGTCGAGCACGAGTTCGCTCATGTCAGCAGCTCCGTCTCTCCCATGTACGCCTTCACGACGTCGGGGTTCGCGAGGACCTCGGCCTGCGGACCGCTCGCCAGCACGCGCCCGAAGTCGAGCACCGTGAGGGTCGGGCACACGGAGCGCACGAGGTCGAGGTCGTGTTCGATGATGATGAGCGCCACGCCGTAGCGGGCGGGCAGCTCCCGCAGCCGCGCGGCGAGCGCGAGATGCTCCTCGTGCGACAGCCCGGCGGCGGGCTCGTCGAGGATGAGCAGCCGCGGACGGGCGGCCACGTTCGCCGCGACCTCCACCAGCCGCCGCGTCCCCACGTCCACGCTCGACAGGCGGGAGCGCGCGGGCGGGCAGCCGAAGAACGCCAGCACCTCGTCGATGTCGGCCGCGGCCAGCCGGCGTCGCGCGACGAAGCGCACGTACGCGCCCACCGTGAGCGCGGGCGGCACGCGGTCCTGCTGGAACGTGCGGCGCAGTCCGAGCCGGGCGCGCCGCGTGGGGGAGAGCCCGGCGAGGTCGCGGTCGCCGAGCAGCACCCGGCCGTCGTGCTGCGGCAGGAACCCGCTGATGGCGTCGACGAACGTGGACTTGCCCGCGCCGTTCGGCCCGATGAGACCCATGATCGACGCGGCGGGCACCGTGAACGACACGTCGTCGAGGGCCTTGAGTGCCCCGAACTGCACCGTGAGACCGTCGACCGTGAGCACGGGCGCGCCGTCGAGAGCCGCCTCGTCGACGGTCGCGGTGGTCGTGGTGGTGATGGCGGCCGCGTCGGCGGCGGCGTCGTCGGGCAGCGCGGTGAGGTCGGCGTTCGCCGTGCGGCGGTCGGCGCGGCGGTAGATCAGGTTGCGGATGCCCTGGCCCAGGTTCGTGCCGCTGGTGAGGGCCTGCACGCCCAGCACGCCGAACACCACGAAGCCCCAGTCCTGCGGCACGCCCCAGCGCTTGAGCAGCTCGGGCACCAGCACCCACAGGAGCCCGCCGAAGATGGCCATGTCGATCAGGTGCGCCCCCGACATGATCGCCAGCACGTACAGCGCGAGCGACTGCAGCGGCGTGAAGCTCGACGCGAACGGCAGCTGCACCTGCCCGGCGAGCAGCCCGCCGGAGATGCCGCCGAGGGCCGCCGAGACCGCGAACGCGGTGAGCTTGGCCGAGCGCACGCTCTGACCGGCCGCGGCGGTGCCGCGCTCGGAGAACGCCACGGCCTTCCAGCTCGCCCCCCAGCGGCCGCGCTGGAGGAAGAACACCCCGAGCGCGCACACCGCGAGCACGATGATGGAGAGGAAGAAGAACTGCCGGTCGTTGGAGAACAGCCCGGGGCGCTCGACCGCGATGCCGTCGGCCGATCCGGGGAACTGGATCTGCACGAGCGTCACGTCGGCGGCGGCCGCGAAGCCCAGCGTGACCACCGCGAGGTTCACCCCCCGCAGGCGCAGCGCCGGCAGCCCGACGAGGATCCCGACGAGGCCAGCCGCGACCCCGCCGCACACGAGCCAGACGAGGAATCCGCCCGGCGCCTGCATCACGTTCAGCAGCGACACGATCCACGCGCCGACCGCGGCGAACGTGAGCTGGCACAGGGCGATCATGCCGGCCGAGCCGGTCACGATGCCGAGTCCGAGGATCGCGATCGCGGCGGTCACCGCGCTGATCGCGAGGAAGACGAAGTACCCCGGCAGGGCGGCGCTGAGGATCGCGCCGGCGCCGATGCCGAGGGCGGCCACGGCGAACGGCCAGGTGGTACGGAACCAGGGGCGGTCAGCGAGCGGCATCCCACACCTCCTTGCGCTGCGTCCAGAGCAGCAGGACGACGATGAACAGGAACGGGAGGAAGTTGCGCACGAGCGCGACCTCGTCGATCTGGGCGACGAGCCCGCCGAGCACGCCCAGCACCAGGCCGCCGACGACGGCGAGATCGAGACGGCGGAAACCGCCGAGCAGCGCGGCGGCGGCCGCGGGGACGATCAGCATCGACAGGCTGGTGGCGTCGTTGGACTGCGAGGGCGCGACGATGATGATCGCGATCGCGCTGATCACCCCGGTCACGAACCACACCGCGATCGACAGCGGACGCGAGCGGATGCCGAGCAGCTCGGCGGTGGTGGGCCGCTCCGACAGCGCGCGCAGCTGCGTGCCCACCCTGGTGCGGCGCAGGACGACCCGCACGACCACGGCCGTGACGATCGCCATGAGCACGGTCGCGACCGTGACCTGGCTGATCACGACACCCCCGAGGGAGAAGGCGGGACCGGCGATGATGGGCGTGAACGGCTGCGGCTTGTTGCCGAACAGGATGAACGACAGCGAGATGAGCAGCAGCAGCGGGCCCACGGTCATGGCGGAGCGCGTGGTGGTGGAGGCCTCGGAGAGCCAGGTGGCCGCGATGAAGCCGATCGCGGCGGACAGCAGCCCCGCCACCAGCACGCCCAGCACGGAGCCGAGCCAGATGGGCAGCCCGAGCTCGCGCACGAACCAGACGGCCGTGAACGCCCCGAACATGCCGGTCGCGGCCTGCGCGAAGTTCACGACGCGCACGAGCCGCGACATGAGGGTGAGACACACGCCGAGCACGGCGTAGAGGCCGCCGGCGGCGAGACCGGCGATGGCGCCTTGCAGCATCAGGCGTCCTTTCTGGTGAGGGGGAGGGGTGTCCGACGGGCTCGGCGACCGGGCGGGTCGCCGAGCCCGTCGACGCGGGGACTACTCGCCGATGCGCAGCCAGTCGTCCGCGACCTTCTCCCAGGCGTTGGTGCCGGACTTCAGGATGATCGGCCAGCCCGCGGTGTTCTGCGTGCCGAAGGCGTAGGGCGTGCCCACCATCGGGTTCTCGATCGGCTCCATGCTCTTCAGAGCCTCCGAGACGCTCTCGCGGGTGATGTCGCCGTCGATGCTCTTGAGCACCTCGATGAAGTACGTCGCCGCGAGGTAGCCGCCCTGGCTGAACGAGGTGAGCGGGATGTCGTTGGCCTCCATCAGCTTCCGCCAGTCGGCGTTGATCTCGTTGTCGTCGGTGAACGGGTAGAACTCCGCGGGGACGTAGATGCCCGCACCGGCGTCGTCGATCGCGTCGGCGAAGTTCTCGCTGTACACGCTGGTGAGGTACAGCCAGGTCACGTCGTCCCAGCCCTGCGCGTTCGCGGCCTTGACCTGCCCGATCGCGTCGGGCTCGACCGGGTTGATCGCGAGGGCCTTGCAGCCCTGGTCGCGCGCCTTGACGATGTAGGGCGTGTAGTCGGACGCGCCGTACGGCACGGTGTCGTCGATGTACTTCGGCTCCTTGCCGGTGATCTCGGTCCACTTGTCGATGGCCGCCTGATACGTGGGGCGGGTGGATCCGGCGATCTCCAGCAGGATGCAGATGTCGTCCAGACCGAGCACCTCGGAGCCGTACTGCAGCGTGAGGGTCATGTCGTTGAACGGCCCGACGTTGGCGGGCGAGATGTTGTCGCTGTCGAAGCAGCCGGTGTCGACGCCGATGCCCGGCAGAGACAGGATGCCCTCCTGCTCGTAGTACTTGGCGTTGATCTCGCACTCGATCAGGCTCGCGGAGCCGACCAGCGCGACGGCTCCGTCGCTGCCGACGATCTCGCGCGCCGAGGCGGTTGCCGTGGCCGGGTCGCCCTTGTCGTCGAGCATCTTGTAGTCGATCTTCCGGCCGTCGAGCCCGCCGTCGTCGTTGAACGCGTCGAAGACGGCCGCGGCCGCCTGCGAGGCCTCGGGGAACGTCGCCGGGCCGCTGATGGTGTTCACGGATCCGACGACGATGGGGGCGCCGTCGCCCCCGCCTGCGCCGTCCCCGCCGGCGCAGCCGGCGAGAGCGAGGGCGGCCACGGCGAGGACTGCCGCGGTGCCGGTTGCTCGTCTGTTCATGTGCTTCCTGCCTCTCGTGTTCGGTGGTGCTGTGTCGCGTTCGTGGGTGGTCAGTCGCGCAGCGCGCGGTTCACGAGCTCGGTGTCGGTGAACTGCTCGAAGGCGACGATCTCGCCGCCCGCCACCCGCCAGACGTGGGCGACGCGGGCGGCGAAGAAGCGCCCGGTGCGCTTGTAGGTGCCGGAGTAGGTGCCGATCCCCACCACGACGTCGCCGCCGTCGACCACCTCGTCGATCGCGACGGTGTAGTCGTCCCACTCCTCCTGGATGCGGCCGAACACGTTCTCGGCCACCGCCTCCGGGCCGATGTAGGTGCCGGCGTAGGGGAAGCCGGCGGCCTCCGTCCACTCGATGTCGGCGGCGAACGGGGCCAGCATGCCGTCGAGGTCGCCGCGGTCGTTGGCGGCGTAGTGCTCGCGCACCAGGTCTGCATCGCTCATCGGGGTCTCCTCGGGTCAGACGGGCTGCACGTCGGGGTAGGCGACGGCGCCCAGCGGGTAGATGTGGCCGCCGGCGCGGGAGTGCTCCGACTCGCCGTCGCCGTTGAGGCCCAGGAAGATGCCCGTGGTCATCAGCTGATAGCCGAGGTCGTGCAGCCACACGCTCGCGACCGCGATGCGGAACTCGCGGAAGCAGAACAGGTACAGGCCGTCGGCGAACTTCCACACGGTCGACAGGTCCATGTCGCCGTGGCCGCGCTGCACACCCTCCAGGCACTGCCAGGCGTAGCGCTGGCTCGACACGTACACGTGCTCGTACAGGTGGTGCGGGCTGTAGCGGTAGACGTTGCGCTTGCCGATCAGGTCGCGGCTGGGGCCCGGCACCTCACCCGTCGCCTCGCCGCCGTCGATCGTCGCGGCCCAGAAGTCCTGCCCGACCTGGGGCGTGCCCTCCACGGCCTCCGCGGCGATGCGGGAGCGGACGACGGTCGCGCGACGGGTCGAGGTGCAGAACACGATCGTGAGGGCTTCGCGCTCGCGGCTGGTGAGCGGCAGGTTGACGAACACGACGTCGTCGCGCACGCGGACCGCGTCGTACGGGTCGCGGCCCGAGGCGCCGAGGCCGTCCCAGTGCGCCGACTCCTCGTCGAAGCGGAGCGCGAGGCTGCCGCCGTCGTCGAGGGTGAGCGTGAACGCGGTGCCGGCGAGTCCGGTGTTCGGCAGCCGGTACGTGTCGATGCCGGCGGCGAACTCGTCGTAGGTGCGCCACTCGTCCAGCGCGGGGTCGGCGGTGATGTCGGTCATGGGGGTCCTGACGTCGCACGCGGCGGGGCCTCCTCGCCCCGGGCACCGCGTCATCGCGGTGCGCTTGCCTCATGCTCGATCCGGGCCCGGCAGCCGCTCAAGCGCGCGCTCCCCATCGCGCGCCGAGAGTCAACCGGCGTGCCCTCCCGGGCAAGTCCGGTGCGGTGCGTCCCGGGGTGCGCGGTGCGAGGTGCGGGGTGGGAGGTGCGCGGTGGGCCGGGTGTGCGGGGTGGAAAAGGGGCCGGGGGTGGGGGCGGGAGGCGCGTTTGTGATCCCGGATGCGGCGGGTGCGGGGCGTCCGCGGGGCCCGGGGTGGGGAACGGGCCGGGGGTGGGGGCGGGAGGCGCGTTTGTGATCCCGGATGCGGCGGGTGCGGGGCGTCCGCGGGGCCCGGGGTGGGAAACGGGCCGGGGGTGGGGGTGGGAGGCGCGTATGTGATCCCGCACCGCGGGCCAGCGGACGGGGTCAGTGGGCGGTGCGGTACTCGCTGGGGGAGATGCCGTAGGCGGTCTTGAACGCGCGGCTGAAGTGCGCGGCGTCGACGAAGCCCCAGCGGGCGGCGATCGCGGCGACAGGGCGATCGGCGAGCATCGGGTCGAGCAGATCGCGGCGGCACTGCTCCAGGCGGCGCGTGCGGATCCAGGTGGAGACCGTGACCCCCTGCTCCTGGAACAGCCCGTGCAGGTGCCGCGTCGAGATGAAGTGCGCGGCGGCGATGGTCGCCGGGCCCAGATCGGTCGAGGCGAGGTTCCGGTCGATGTGCGAGCGGATGCGCTGCATGAGGGCCCGGTGCGGATCGGCCGAGGCCTGATCGAGCCCGAGCTCGCGCGTGAAGACGGTCGTGACCAGGTCGAGCGCGCTGTGCGCGAGGCGGGCGCCGGTCGTGCCGGCGAGCTGGTCGAGGTTGCCCGCGAGCTGCGTGAGGTACGGCACGACCATGCCGCCCAGCCCCTCCTGCCCCGAGATGCGCACGGCCGTGAGCTGCCCGATCATGTCGGCGGGGAGGCTGATGAGGTGCTTCGGGAACATCACCACCATGGTGCGGAAGTCCTGGTCGAACACGAGCGAGTACGGGCGGTCGGTGTCGTACACGGCCAGGTCGCCGGCCTGCAGCACGGCCTCCCGGTCGTCCTGGATGAGCAGCCCGGTGCCGGCGAGCATGAGGCTCACCTTGAAGTACGAGCGGTCACCGCGGGCGATCAGCTCCGACGTGCGCTCGACCACGTGGGAGGTGGCACGGATGTCGTTCACGTGCACCTCGTCGACCGAGGCGCCGCGGATCACGCCGCGGAACTGGTCGGCACCCGCGGTGGTGACCTGGAGGGGGACGAAGGACTCCGAGACGGCGGCGCGGAAGTCGCTGATGTTGCGCGCGACCAGAGTCGACACCGATTCGGCGGGGGCGGCGAGTGCACCGTTCATGACTGATCACCTCGGGCTGGTGGAACGACGACGTTGTATACGATCCGTTCCGCGATGGTATCACCGGGACCGCGCGAAGGGGATGCCTTCTAGGATGTGGACCGTGAGTGACGGGGCGATGAGGATGCTCGCGGATCGAGTCCTGCGGGTGCTGCGCCAGGTGCGCGGACCGGGCACACCGGAAGCGGTGTACGAGGCGACGGCCCTCATCGTGGGCGCGGCGTTCCTGGTGCTCGGATTCGTCGTGGCGCTGCCGGTGTTCTGGGGCCATCAGCTGTCGATCAGCGGCACCGGGTCGATCGGCGTGTTCGCGGCGTACGGAGGCGCGGCCACCGCGGCGCTCGCGTTCGCTCTGGGGCGCCTGGCGGTGCGGCCAGAGCAGCCCGACCCCACCGCCGTGCGCGACGGCTTCAGCGTGCCGGGCGACCGGCTGCGCTGGTACGACCTGCTCGCGATCGCCTTCGCCCACGCCGCGATCGCCTACCTGGGCTGGCTGGGCATCGCGGAACTGCTGGAGCGCAGCTTCGTGGATGCCCCGGTGTTCCCGTTCCCCGGCGCGATCCTGATGGCGGTGGCCTTCGCGCTGACCGCGTACGTGTCGTTCCTCAGCGCGGTGGCCCTCACGCCGATGGTGCTGTCGCTCGTGCTGGCGGTGTTCCTCGTGGTCGGGGCGTTCGCGAGCATGCTGGCGTCGAGCGACGTGCACTGGTGGCGCGACAACCTGTCGGCGCTCGGGATGAGCAGCAACAGCGCCTCGGTCGCGTTCAACGCGACGCTGGTGATCGCGGGGGTGATGGTCACGACGATCGCGCGGTATGCCACGGCCGGGCTGCCCGCCGACGATCAGGCCGAGCGGCGCGGACGCCTCGTGGTGCGCGGCGGCCTGATCCTGATGGGCATCTTCCTCGCGTGCGTCGGGCTCTTCCCGGTGGACGAGTTCTTCCTGCTGCACAACACGGTCGCGACGGGCATGGCCGTGGTGTTCGCCGTGGTCGTGGTCGGGCTGCCGTGGTTCCTGCCCGCCATCCCGCGGGTGTTCGTCGGGCTCGGCTGGGCGTACGTGCTGGTGATCGTGCTGCTCGGCGCGTTCTTCGCGGTGGGGTATTACAACCTCACGGCCGTGGAGCTGATCGCGGCGGTGCTGATCTTCAGCTGGATCATCGTGTTCCTGCGCACGGCGGGCTCGATCGGACGCGGCTGAGGTGCGACGGCGCGATCAGTCGCGCAGGGCGTGCGTGGCCTGGCGGGTGCGGCGCAGGGCGTCGACGGTCTCGGCGTAGCGCCGCTTGGCCACGCCGATGAACAGGCAGTCGACCAGGGTGAGCTGCGCGATGCGGCTGACCATGGCTCCGGCGCGGAAGGCCGACTCCCGCACCTCGGTGAACAGCGCGTGATCGGCGGCGTGCGCGAGCGGGGAGTCCTTGGCCGAGGTGACGGCGACGGTCGCGGCGCCGTTCGCGCGCGCCGTCTCCAGGAACCGCACGGTCTCGATCGTCGACCCCGCGTGCGAGAAGCCGATCGCGACGGTGGGGGCCGCGTGCAGCACGGTTGCCGCGACGGCCTCGTGCGGGTCGGCGAGCACGTGCGCGTTGCGGCCGACGCGCAGCAGCTTGTGCGCGAGGTCCTCCGCCACGAACTGGCTCGCGCCGATGCCGTACAGCAGGATGCGGTCGGCGCCGTCGATCGCGTCGATGGCGGCCTCGAGCACGTCGAAGTCGAGCTGGGCGACGGTCTCCTCGATGGCCAGGAGCTCGAGCGCCGCGAGCTTCGACACCGCCTCCTGCAGCGTGTCCTCGTCGGAGATCTCCGAGCCGAAGGCGCCGCGGGCCGAGAACTGCGCGGCCTCTTTGCCGAGCTCGGTCGCGAGGGCCATGCGCAGCGGGGCGTAGCCGCTGAAGCCGATGGCGCGGCAGAACCGCACGACGGAGGCGACCGAGGTCTGGCACTCCTCGGCGAGCTCGTTGATGGTCTTGTCGATCACGATCGAGGGGTTCTCGCGGACCACGGTCGCGATGCGGGCGAGCGAGGGCGGCAGCGTCGATGCGGCCGCTTCGATCGTCGACTGGATGCTCAATCGGTCCTCCGGGGATGTGGGATTCTCAAGTATGTCGTGACGGGGGTCGTGACAAGAATGGTAAATTCTTTTCAGTGAGTCTACTTCGCATGTAGTCTCTTTTCGTTACTTCCACCGCGTCCCCGAGGAGAGCCGATGAGCGCCCCGCCGACCGCCACCGTCGATCTCGGCAAGTCCCGCTGCCGCGTCGTCGTGCACGCGGAACCGCGCGTGGAGCGCTCGGGCCTCGGCGCCCCGGGTCTGGCGTCCGCCGGCGGCGTGACCGCGGCCCTCGATGCCATCCTCCCGCTGCTCGACGGGCTCCCGCGGCTCGATGCGATCGGCGTCGGAGCGGCCGGCGCGTGGTTCGCGCCGGACGCGGCCGTCGAGCTCGCCGGTCTGCTCGCGGCGCGCACCGGGGCCCGCGTCGCGGTCGCCTCCGACGTCGTGACCGCCCACGCCGGAGCACTCGACGGGGGAGCGGGCGTGCTGCTCATCGCGGGCACCGGCGCCGCGGCCCTCGGCATCGATGCGGACGGCGCGCGGCTGATCGACGGCTGGGGCCCGGAGCTCGGCGACCTCGGCAGCGGCTCCTGGCTCGGGCGCGAGGCGCTGCGGGCCGTGCTCCGCGCCGCCGACGGCCTGGCCGGCCCCACCGCTCTCACCGCCGCGGTCGCGGGACCCGTCGGGGCCCCGTCCGACGTGCAGGCCTGGCTCGCGGGCGACGGCGCGCTCGCCCGGCGCCTGGCGACCCTCGCCCCGCTCGTGCTCGACGCCGCCGAAGCCGGAGACGCCGTCGCCGCCGCGATCGCGACCGAGGCCGTGCGCCTTCTCACCACCAGCGCGGTCGCCGCCTCCGCCGTCACGACCGACGTGGCCGTGCACGGCGGGCTCGCCGATCACGCCTGGTTCCGCGACACCCTGAGCTCCTCCCTGCGTGCGGCCGGCCGTCGTGTCGTCCCGGCGCGGGGCGATGCCCTGGCCGGCGCGCTGCTGCTGACCCGCCGCGTCGACCTCCCTCACGAAAGGTTCGTGCACCGTGCCGAATGACGACTCCCGCCTCGCCGCCCTCCTCTCCGTCCTGGAGACGCTCGACACCGAGGCGTCGACGACCGAGCGCGGCGACCTCGACCTGCTTGAGACGACCGAGCTCGTGCGCCGCATGAACGCCGAGGACCGCCGGGTGCCCGAGGCCGTCGCCGAGCGGACGGCCGAGATCGCCGCCGCGGTCGACGGCATCACGGAGCGGTTCCGCCGCGGGGGACGCCTGATCTACATCGGCGCGGGGACGGCCGGGCGCATCGGCGTGCTCGACGCCAGCGAATGCCCGCCCACCTTCGGCACCGACCCCTCCATGGTGGTCGGCCTGATCGCGGGCGGCGAGACCGCGATCCGCTCCGCCGTCGAGAACGCCGAGGACGACGAGGAGGCCGCCGGAGACTCGCTGCGCGCGCTCGACCTCACCGAGCGCGACACGGTGGTCGGCATCTCCGCGTCCGGTCGCACGCCGTACGTCGTCGGTGGGCTCGAGTACGCCCGCAGCGTCGGCGCGCTGACCGTGGCGATCGCGTCGAACGCGAACTCGGCGATCGGCGCGGTGGCCGACATCCCGATCGAGGTCGTGACCGGGCCCGAGTTCATCTCCGGCTCCACGCGCCTGAAGTCGGGCACGGCGCAGAAGCTCGTGGTCAACATGCTCACCACGCTCTCCATGATCAAGCTCGGCAAGACGTACCGCGGCGTCATGGTCGACCTGCTCGCCACCAACGAGAAGCTGCACGCGCGGTCGATCCGCACCGTGTCGCAGCTGTCGGGGGTCGGCGTCGACGAGGCCGCCTCGGCACTGCAGCAGGCGCAGGGCTCGGTCAAGCTCGCCCTGCTCATGCTCGCCACGGCTGCTCCCGCCGAGACCGCCGCGACCGCGCTCGCCGGTGCCGACGGCATCCTCCGCGACGCGATCTCCGCCCTCGCCTGACCCCGCCCGCGACGGATGCGGGCGGAGGACGCGGCTCGTCAGTGGCCGCAGGTGCAGTCCGCCCCGCCGCCGCAGCACGACGAGGCCGCGGCGCCGCCGTGGGCCTGCGACGACTCGGGCACGTCCATCGCCGGGTTCTGGTCGAGGAAGCCGTAGGGCTTGAACCAGAAGCCCGCATAGTCGACGGGCATGATCGGCCAGTCCTCCGGGCGGGGGAAGTGCGTGAGGCCGAACGTGTGCCACAGCACCAGATCTTCGCCGTCGATGCGACGGTCGCCCGCGCTGTACTCGGGGAGGCCGGAGCCGCCCTGGTGCGCGTTGGGGTAGCGGCCGGCCGGCCAGATCTGCCCGTGCTCGTAGCGCGTCGCCCACAGGTGCTTGGTCGCGAACGTCGCCCGCGCCGCCACCGACGAGGCGGGGTCGGCCATCAGCAGTGCGGTCGGCTCCGGCACCAGGTGATAGGCGGTGGGGCGGCCGACGTGGTTCGTGCGCGAGGCGCTCTGCACCTCCCACACCCGGGCGACCGAGGTGTCGGCCTCGCGCTGTGCGGCGTGCTCGGTCTCCAGCACCGTCTCCGACCAGGAGAACGCGTTGCCGAAGGGGTTCTCCGGTCCCATCGGCACCCGCTGCGCGTCGACCTCGACGAGCCGGTTGTCGGAGCCGTCGATCGCCACGTCGAGCCGGGCGCAGAAGAGGTGCTGGTGCACGGGGGCGAACACCCCTGGCGCGAGCTCGGTGGCGTGCTTCTGCCGCACGCCCGGCTCCCCGGCGCCCGCGAACACGATGCCCGTGGCCTTGGCGACCACCTCGATCGAGCCGTCCAGTCCGAAGTTCCAGTAGAAGCCGTAGTCGTAGTTGCCGATCGTGGAGAAGTACGACACCACGAAGCGCCGGGAGCGCCGCACGTCGGATCGGCCCGCGAGATCGGTGTGCTTCCACAGGATCCCGAAGTCCTCCTCGTGCATGCAGATCACGTTCGGGATGCGCACCGGGTGGCCGTGGTCGTCGGCGACGTAGCCGTCGAGGTAGCGGATCACGCCGAGGCAGTCGCACCCCAGTTCCAGGTGGTTGGCGTTCTTGCCGAGCAGGTACTCGCCCGCGTCGAAGTAGCTGATCCAGAATCGCCCGGGGGCCGTGTCGCCGTAGGGCACCACCATCTCGGGCACGCTCGCGCGGTGCAGCACGGAGCGCCCCTGGAACGAGACATCGTGCAGCACGAGGCCCTCGCGGGCGTTGAAGCCGACACGCATCGACCAGCCCTCCCACTCGACGAGCGAGCCGGACACGTGGAAGCTCGTGCCCTGCGGCTGGGTGATCTCGATGGGCATGAGCGTCGTGCGCGCCTCGCCCTGCACCTCGGGGTAGTAGTTGCCGTGACCGCCGGGCACCGGCACATCCCCCTCGTCCTCCACGCGGATCACGCTGTTCGCGGTGAGGTCGATGTGCACGATCAGACCCTCGACCGGGTGTGCCCACGGCGAGTCGTTCTCGTCGTACTTGAGGAAGGTGAGCGAGCGGATGACCCGGCGGCCCACCTCGTCGGCGCGACCCGTGTAGCCGGGGGCGAGGGGGGAGCAGAACGCGAGGTCGATGTGCTCCGCGAGGCCCCGCCGCTCCATGGCGGCCCGCCACTCGGGCGACGCCTTCGCGATGGCCTCGGCCCGCTCGTACTCCTCGAACAGGTACTGCGGCTGACCGTACGGCGGGGCGTCGTTGGGCACGCGCTCGCTGCGCACGATCTCCCCGCGCGTGATCGACACGATCACCTCGGTGGCGACGCCCGTGGCGGTGTCGAGCAGCGTCACGTCGGCGCGGCGATCGATGGGGGAGCCGGGGCTCCACGCCGCGAGCTCCTCCTTGGCGGCCTCGTCGGGCAGCAGCATCGGCACGCGGGTGGTCTCGGTCATCAGTCCGGCCGCCTCGAGCACCGCGCGGGCGGCGGCGATCTCGGCACCGGTGAGCGGGTCGAGCGGGTGCGGAACCGCGATCTTCTCGACGGAGACGGGCTGCGGGGCGTGGTGGGACATCGTCGACCTCACTATTTTCGAGCGAACGCTCAAGAAACGGGATGGCACGATGATAGGCCGCGCGGACGCGCGTGCACAAGCGCCGGCTCGCGGGTCAGGCGCGCCAGGGGGCGAGGATGCCGTCGAGCACCGCCAGGTGGGCCGCGGCTGGCTGCGGCTCGGTCACCTCGACGATCTGCTGGCCGTACGTGATGGAGCGCAGCAGCGCCATGACCGCCGCGGTGGGCGTCTGCGGCCGCAGCTCTCCGTCGTCGACCGCCTCCTGCAGGGCCTCGCGGATGCTGTCCTGCCAGGTCGCGAGGGTCGGGGAGGCCGCGTCGGGCGCGGGGGCGAGCGTGGCCAGGCGCCCCCAGAACCCCACCACGACGTGCGCCTCGGTGCGGGTGCGCTCGTCGACCGGCAGCACCTCGCGCATCAGGGCGTCGAGGCGCGCGAGGCCGCGCAGCCCCGCGGTGGCCTCGGCGATGCGCTGGTCGGTGCGGCGGGTGACCTCGGCGGCGGCCGCGCGGACGACGTCGTCGAACCCGTCGAAGTAGTGCCACAGCGAACCGGTGGCCACCCCGAGCTCCTTCGCGACCGCGCGGGAGGACACGCTCTCGTGGCCGTCGCGGGCGGCGACGGCGAGCAGCGCCTCGGCGATCTGCCGGCGGCGCTCATCGTGGTCGACGATGCGGGGCACGTGCCCATCCTCTCGTAGACGGTCGGGTCTAGCGATATTGAGCGCTCGATCAATATACTGCGACCGTGGAACCCCTCGTCCCCGCAGCACCGTGGCTGATGGCCGCGGCCGCGCTCGTCTCCGCCGTCGCGTGCGTGGCGGCGTGGCGGGCGGTGCCGTGGCAGGGGAGGCAGTCGGCGCTGGTGATGGCCGCCGGGATGCTCGTGCTCGCGATCCCCGGGGTCGACGCCCTGACGCGGCTCGCGCTCGGCGCGGTGCTCCTGGTCTCCGCAATGCTCGGCACCATGGGCGTGCGCGGCACCGCGGCCGCCGCCACCTGCTGTCACCGGGCGCTGGTGTCGCTCGTGATGGCGGTGTGCGCGTTCGACGGATCCGTCGTGGTCTCCTCGGTCGAGCGCGCCGTCACGCCGACCGGCCACGGCGGGCACGGCCTCGGGGGCGTGCTCTCGGCGCTCGTGATGATCGGGGTCGCCGCGGTCGTGCTGTGGACCGTGGCGGCGGCGTGGTTCGTGCCTCCGCTGCACCACGGTCGCACCGGGCGTCTGCTCGCCACGGAGTCGTGGGCGATGGCCGCGGGCGTCGTCGTCATGTGCCTCGGCTTCTGACCGCGGGGCGGGCGGGACCCGGGCGACCCGACCGGGCGGCTCAGGTGCGCGCGGCCGGACGCACGAACGCCCACGCGGCGACCGCCGCGACGGCGGCCGCGAGGGTCATGGTCACGGCCATGGTCATGGCGTTCGTGCCGCCGACGCCCGCCGCGACCGGGGCCAGCACGGGCCCGAACAGGAAGGTGGACATGCCGAGCAGGGCCGATGCGGTGCCCGCGCGCGAACCGTGGTGCGCGAGCGCGAGGGTCTGCCCGTTCGGGCCGCCGACGCCGGAGCACAGCATGAAGCCGACCAGGGCCGCGATCACCCCGGTGACCCCGGTCCCGGCGACGGCCAGCACCAGGAACGTCGCGGTCGCCAGCAGCGTCGCGGTGCTGCCGCCCAGGTACACGCGGAGGGGGCCCCACCGTCGCACCACCAGCCGGCTCGTCTGGCTGCCCACGATGCTCGCGAGCGCCCCGGCCGCGAACGCCAGGCTGAACGCCTGCGGGCTCAGCCCGAACTCGTCCTGCAGCACGAACGACGACATCGACAGGTAGGTGAAGAACGCCACCCCGCCGCCCGCCGAGGCGCACAGCACCGCGGCGAACAGACGGTCGTGCAGCACGGCGCCCGCGTGACCGCCGAGCGTGCGCAGGCCGCCGCCGTGCCGGTCGTCGGGGTGCAGCGTCTCGGGCAGGGCGAACACGACCACGAGCAGCAGCACGACCCCGACCGCCGCGAGCACGCCGAAGATGCCGCGCCAGTCCATGATCCGCGCGAGCTGGCCGCCCACCACCGGGGCGATGATCGGGGCCGTGCCCGAGACCAGGAACAGCAGCGACAGCATGCGCGACAGTTCCACGCCCTCGAACTGATCGCGCGCGACCGCGAGGCAGATGACGATGCCCGCCGATCCGGCGAGACCCTGCAGGAACCGCGCCACCAGCAGCAGCTCGATGCTCGGGGCGACCGCGCACACGGCGGACAGCACCGCGAACGCGGCCACGCCGGCGAGGAGCGGACGCTTCCGACCCAGCCGGTCGCTGAGGGGACCGGCGATGAGCTGCCCGAGACCCAGGCCGATCATGCACGCCGACATCGTGACCTGCGCGAGCGCCTCGGTCGTGCCGAGCGACGCCGCGAGCTGCGGCAGCTGCGGCAGGTACAGGTCCATCGACAGCGGCCCGAACGCCTCCAGCATCCCGAGCACGAGCATCGCCCGGAGCGTGCCCATGCGGGCGGGCTCCGGGCGCGCCGGGATGCTCATCCGCCCGGGCGCAGCACGCGGCGCAGCCAGCTCTCCCGCGCCGCGACCGCCGCCAGCGACACCTCGGCCTCCGGCGAGAACCCGGAGAAGCCGTGGTACCCGCCGGCCCACACGTGCAGCTCGGCCTGACCGCCGGTCGCCCAGATGCGCAGCGCGTAGTCCACGGCCTCGTCGCGGAAGGTCTCGGCAGCCCCGACCTCGATGAACGCGGGGGCGAGTCCGGACAGGTCGGTGGCGCGTGCGGGGGCCGTGTACGGCGAGACCCGGTCGGTGAAGCGGTCGTCTCCGGCGATGGCGTCCCACGCGGTGTCGTTGTTGTTGCGGTCCCAGGCGCCGAAGCCGTCGTACTGCCGGGCGGACGGCGTCTCGTTGCGGTCGTCCAGCATCGGGCAGCCGAGCAGCTGCCCGGCCAGCCGCGGTCCGCCGCGGTCGCGGGAGAGCAGGGCCACCGCGGCGGACAGCCCGCCGCCCGCGCTCTGCCCCGACGCGATGATGCGGTCGGGGTCGATGCCGAGGTCGTCGGCGTGCGCGGCCATCCACTCCAGCGCCGCGTAGCAGTCCTCCGCCTGCGCCGGGCCCGGATGCTCCGGCGCGAGGCGGTACTCCACCGCGACGCCGACGACGCCGTGCCGGTCGGCCAGGTCGATCAGCTCGGCGGTCCCGAAGAAGCGGGTGCCGAGCACCATGCCGCCGCCGTGGATCGACAGGACGGCGGGCGCCGGCCCGGTCGCGGGGGCGGACGGCCGCACGATCGTGACCTCCAGGTCGGGCGCACCGGCGGGGCCGGGGATCACGCGGTCCTCCCACGTCACCGCCCTGCCCTCGGCCTGCACCGCGATGGGCGGGATGATCGTGGCGAAGTGGTCGCGGTTGGCGTGGATGGTGTCGGCGCGCAGCGGGATGCCCTCCACGAGCTGCACGAACGCGTCGAGCCCGGCGACCAGCTCGGGGTCGTACGGCACGGGAGCGGGCGCGGTCATCGGGCGGCCCGCCAGATCCGGCGCAGCCACGACGACCGTGCGGCGAGGGCGGCGCGGGCGATCTCCGCCTCCGGCATGTACATGTCGAAGCCGTGCGCGCCGCCGCCCCACACGTGCAGCTCGGCCTGGCCGCCCGTGGCCCAGATGCCGAGCGCGTAGGCGGTGTCCTCGTCGCGGAAGGTCTCCGCCTCGCCCACCTCGATGTACGCGGGGGGAAGACCGGACAGATCGGTCGCGCGGCTCGGGGCCGCGTAGGCGGGGGCCTCGTCGCTGAACGCGAGGTCGTCGCCGAGCACGCACGACCACGCCAGCAGGTTCATGTCGCGCTGCCACGTGCCGATGCCGTCGTACTGGAAGCTGGCGACCGAGGTGTTGGTGTTGTCGATCATGGGGCACAGCAGCAGCTGCCCCGCCATGACCGGGCCCTTCCGGTCGCGCGCCAGCAGGGCGACCGCGGCCGTGAGCCCGCCCCCGGCGCTGCCGCCGCCGACGACGAGGCGCTCCGGGTCGATGCCGAGCTCGGCGGCGTGCTCGTGCGTCCAGACGAACGCCGCGTAGCAGTCCTCCACACCGGCGGGGTACGGGTCTTCCGGGGCGAGCCGGTACTCCACGTTCACGGCGACCACGCGGTGCTCGGCGACGATGTCGACCACGCGCGCGGTCTCCCACGAGCGGTGGCCGACGATCATGCCGCCGCCGTGGATGTTCACGAACCCGGGCAGCACCTCGGTCGCGGAATCCGCGGGGCGGAACACCGTGATCTCGATGTCGGGTGCGCCTGCGGGGCCGGGGATCACGCGGTCCTCCCACACGATCGGGCGGCCCGCGATCACGGTGTCGTTGTCGGGGAACATCCGGTCGACGCCCTCGCGCGGCAGCGTGTCGCGGGTGAGGGGAGGCTGCGGGTTCTTCGCGATCTCGTCCAGCACGGCCTGCACCTCGGGGTCGAACGGGACGGGCGGGACGGTGGGGTGTCCGGCGGCGGTGGCGGTCATGTCTCTCCTCGGTGGGGCGGGGGCGGCGTGGGGCGGGGGCGGCGTGGGGCGGGGGCGGCGTGGGGCGGGGCAGATGTGTGGGGGTCCGCGGACGGTGTCAGGGGCCTTCGGGGTCGACCACGCCGCGGTCGGCCCAGAAGGGTTCGACCAGGCGGCGCAGCTCGTCGGCGCCGATGCGGTCGACGAGGTCGGCGGCGTCGAGGTTCGCGTGCAGCTGTGCCACGCGGGAGGCGCCGAACAGGGTGGTCGTGAGGGCGGGGTGTGTGAGCGTGAACGCGATGCCGAGCTGGGCCGGGGTCGTGTCGAGCGACTCCGCGAGCGCCGTGAACGCCGGCACGTCGGCGATGATCCGCTCCCGGATGTCGCCGGGGTCGCGGCCGATCTGGCGGTCGCCCTTCACGTTCCCCGCGAGCACGCCGCCCTCCAGGCAGTCGGAGGCCTGCAGCGTGAGGCCCTGCTCCCAGAGCCGCGCGAACGGCTCGCCGTCGGGGATCGAGCGCCGTGCCACGCTGTACTTCAGCTGCGCGATCTGCGGCCAGGGCACGCCCTCCGCCGCGGCGAGGTCGAGCAGGCTCTGGATGGACGACGCCGACCAGTTGTTCACGCCCCACGCGCGGATGAGTCCCGCATCGGCGAGGCGCGCGAGGTCGAGCACGAGGTCGCGCAGGTCGAGGTCGTCGCGGCGCAGGTCGCCCAGGATCACGAGGTCGGCGTGCTCCACGCCCACCCGCATCAGGGCGTTCTCGAGCTGCGGGCGGAAGCCGTCGTCGCCGAAGGCCTCCAGCCACAGCTTCGACGACAGCAGCCACTCGTCGCGGCGCAGACCCGCCGCGCGCACCATGGCCGAGAAGATCACGTCGGTGAACACCGGAGGGGCGCCGGGCGCGGAGTAGACGCCGACGTCGAAGAGGTTCACGCCGCGGTCGGTCGCCTGGCGCAGCAGCTCGACGGCGTCGGCGAAGTCCATGCGGTCGTAGGTGTGCCACGAGCCGAGCGAGAACAGGGAGGCGTGCAGGCCGCTGCGGCCGATCTCGCGGCGGGGGAGAGGGGTGGTCATGGTGCTCCTCAGAGGCTCGGGTCGATGACGGCCTTGACCTCATCGAGGTGGTGCATGTGGGCGATCTTGGCGGAGGCCTCGGCGAGACCGACCGGGGCGCTGAACAGGTCGTCCCAGGGGAAGCGGTCGGCGAACGCGGTGAAGAAGTCGATGGCGCGGGCGTAGTCGGAGATGTCGCCGTTGAGCGAGCCGACGACCGTGAGTTCCTTGCCCATGATCGTGCTGAGGGGGAAGCCGTCGCCCGTGGGGCCGGTGGAGCCGACGATCGCGATGGTGCCGCGCTGCGCCGCCATGCCCACCGCGTCGGGACCCACGCTCGGGGCGCCCGCGAAGTCGAACACGTGGTCGGCGCCGTGGCCGCCCGTGAGCTCCATGACCTGGTCGACGACGGGCCCGTCGCGGAAGTCGACCACGGCGTCGGCGCCGAAGCGGGCGGCGAGCTCCAGCCGGGCGGCGGGGGCGCCGACCGTGATGACCTGCCCGGCGCCCGCGATGGTGGCGACGGCGGTGGCGAAGATGCCGAGCGCGCCCGACCCCTGCACCACGACGCGGGAGCCGGGGCGGATGCGGCCGGCGCGCTCGAACGCGCGCAGCACGGTCTTGGCCGCGCAGCCCGCCATCGACGCCCAGGTGTCCTTCACCGCCGCGGGCAGCAGCAGCTTCGCGGCGCCGGGGGTGACGTAGGCGTACTCCGACAGCCCGGCGGTGGCGTACGGCGGTACGTCGGACCGCTGCAGGAAGCCGTAGCCGCGGCGCGAGCAGGCGACGGGTTCGCGCAGCACGACGCAGCCGTGGCACTCGCCGCACGTGGACTCCGACCAGCCGATGCGGTCGCCGGGGGAGAGCGGGCGGCCGAGGGCGTCGCGCGTGTCGGGTCCGGTGGCCACGATCTCGCCGACCATCTCGTGGCCGAGCACCATCGGGAGCATGCCGGGGAAGGTCATCCGGCCCTCCCAGATCTCGATGTCGGTGCCGCACAGGGTCGTGCAGGCGATGCGCACGAGGGCGGCGCCCGGCTCGATCTCGGTGGGCAGCGGGAGGTCCTGCAGGGTGAGCGGCTCGCCGTGCGCGGTGAGCACGGCGGCGCGGGTCGTAGTCGGGCGGGTCGGGGCGGGGAGGGTCATGCGGTTCTCCTGTCGCGGGACGGGTGGGGGATCGGGAACGCTCCGCGAGGGGCGGGGTGCGGATCCGATCCCGTGACGGATGCGGGCGGACGGATCAGACCAGGAGCTGGCCGCCGTCGACCGGCACCGAGACGCCGGTGATGTGGCCGGCGGCGTCGCTCGCGAGAAACAGCACGAGCGGCGTGACCTGGTCGACCTCGGCGATCGTGCCGAGCGGGATGCGCGACTCCCAGGCCGCGCGGGCGTCGGGGTTCGAGGCGAAGTCGGCGGTGAGCGGGGTGAGCACCGGGCCGGGGGCGACCGCGTTCACGCGCACGCCCGCGGTGGCGAGCTCGATCGCGGCGGTGCGGGTGAGGGCGTCGACCGCGGCCTTGGTGGCCTCGTAGTGCCCGAGGCCCGGGGTGGGCTGTCGGGCGCCGATGGACGAGATGTTGACGATGCTGCCGCGTCCGGCCTCCGCGAGCAGCGCGCCGAACACGCGGAGCATGAGGAACGTGCCGCGCACGTTGACGCGCAGGGCCGCATCGACCGCGTCGACCGGGACCTCCTGCAGCGTGCCGCCGCCCGCGACGACCCCGGCGTTGTTCACGAGCACGTCGAGCCCGCCGGCGGCCGTGATGCGGTCGGCCGCGGCCAGGACGGAGGCCTCGTCGGCGATGTCGAGGGGGAGGGCGGTGGCGCCGATCTCGGCCGCGACCGCGGCGGCGGCGTCGGCGTTCACGTCGCCGAGGAACACCTCGTCGCCCGCGGAGCGGAAGGCGGTGGCGATGCCGCGGCCGAGGCCGGACGCCCCTCCGGTGACCAGGATGCGGCGCGGGGATGCGGTCATGTTCGTCCTCACTGACGGTGCTCTGACGGGATGAGTCCGTTATATTCTACAACCATAGAAAAACACAACCCCGGTTGCTGAGCGAGGAGCGCAGCGACGAGACGAAGCACGCGAAGGAGCGTCATGCCCGAATCGACCCACCCCCGCCGTCCGCTGCAGACGGGCGGTGCCCCGGTGCCGCCCCTCGCCCTCGGCTCCTGGAACACGTGGGACCGCATGGCGCCGGAGGAGGCGGTCGCGCTGATCCGCCGCGCGGTCGAGCTCGACGCCGGGTTCTTCGACGTCGCGTACTACAACATGGGCCCGCACGCCGAGAACTCGACGACCGACATCCTGTTCGGGCAGGCGCTGCGGGCGAGCGGTGTCGACCGCGACGACATCGTGCTGTGCGGCAAGCTGTGGCTGTGGGACTGGCCGAACCAGGGGTTCCGCGCGCAGCTCGTCGAGTCGCTCGAGCGGGCGGGGCTCGACCGGTTCGACACGCTCGTGGTGGGCGACTACCTCGATGCGCCCGACCTCCCGCGGCTCGTCGCCGACGTGAACGCCCTGATCGACGAGGGTCTCGTCGGCTCGTGGGGCATCAACAACTGGCGCATCGCCGACACCCGCGCCGCGCTCGCCGAGGCTCGGACGCGCGGGCTGGCCGGCCCCGCGTTCGCGCAGCTGAAGTACGGCATCGCGCGGCGGTCGATGGCCGAGGGCGACGCGTACGGGCCGCTGTTCGCCGACGGCACCCTCACCCTGCAGGCGTCCGACGTGTTCGAGGGCGGCATCCTCGCCACGGGCCGGACGCCGCAGCGCAAGATCGGCGCCGACGTGGGCGGCATCCGCGAGCGGATCGCGGCCCTGTACCCCGAGGTCGCGCGGGTGGCGGGGGAGTTCGGGGTGACGCCGGCCGCGCTCGGCATCGCCTTCTGCCTCGCGAATCCCGCCACCGCGAACGTGCTGTTCGGCGCCTCACGGCTCGAGCAGCTCGAGCAGAACCACGCCGCGCTCGCGCTCGTCCGCGACCACGGCCCCGAGGTGCGGGCGGCCCTCTCCGACGTCGCCGTGGACCGCGACGTGCGCGCGGACGGGGTGTGGTGACGGGAGTGGCGAGACGGGATGCTGCGCGCAGAGACAAGCCGGGTGCGCCCGGTGGCATGAGCTGTGCTCGTTGCCGCGGGAAACATGCTTGCGCTCTTTTTCCACGCATGTAGACTAACCAGCACGACACATCGAGGTGGCGTCGATCCGGTCTCCCGGTCAGCGGCTCTTCGAACCTTCTTCACCACCCCTGCACCCGAGAGAAGGAACCATGAAACGAATGCCCCTCGCGCTCGCCGCAGCCGTGGCCGCGACCCTCGCGCTCACCAGCTGCAGCGGCGGCGGAACGCCATCGCCCTCCGAGGGCGGCGGCGCCGAAGGCCCCGACGCGCTCAACATCGGCAACTTCCTCGACATCACGTCGTGGGATCCGTCCCTGGCCGACATCGGGTTCGACGGCCCGTATCTCTCCGCGGTCTACGACGCCCTGATCGCCCTCGACGCCGATGGCGACCCGATCCCGTCGCTCGCCACCGAGTGGACCGTGGCCGACGACGACCTGAGCATCGACCTCGACCTCCGCACCGACGCCGTGTTCAGCGACGGCACCCCGGTCGACGTCGACGCCGTGCTCGCGAGCCTCGAGTACCTCAAGGCCGGCGCCCGCTCGGGTGAGGCCTACGTCAACGTCGACAGCTTCGAGAAGGTCGACGACGACACCGTCCGCATCAACCTCACGCAGCGCGACGACACGATCCTCTACTTCATGGGCCTCGGGCGCAGCTACATCGCGTCGCCCGCGTCGATCGAGGCCGGAACGCTCGGCAGCGAGCCGGTCGGCTCCGGTCCCTACGTGCTCGACAGCGCCACCAGCGTCCCCGGCGCGGAGTACCACTTCACCAAGACCGAGGACCACTGGGACGCGAAGACCTACCCCTTCGCCGAGCTCGCGATCTACCCGATCACCGACGCGACCGCCCGGCACAACGCCATGCTCAGCGGCCAGATCAACGTGCAGTACGGCGACGTCGCCAACCTGGAGCAGGCCGAGCAGCAGGGCTGGAACACCGCGCAGCGCGTGTCCGGCTGGGCGGGCCTGGTCATCACCGACCACACGGGGGCCAAGAGCGAGCCCCTCGGCAAGCTCGAGGTGCGCCAGGCGCTGAACTACGCGTTCGACGGTGCCGCGATCCTCGCCGCGGTCGGCAGCGGCGCCGGTGTCGCCACCAACCAGGTCTTCCCCGACGGAGGGCCGATCAACGACCCGTCCCTCAACGACGCCTACGCGGTCAACATGGACAAGGCGAAGGAGCTGCTCGCCGACGCCGGGTACCCAGACGGCTTCGCGATCTCGATGCCCATGTCGCCCATCTTCGAGATGTGGAAGCCCTCGGCGGAGCAGGCGCTCACCGAGCTCGGCATCACCGTCACGTGGGACAACATGCAGATGCCGGACTACCAGCTCAACGCGCCGAACTACCCGATGTTCATCTCGTTCCTCGCGATGGACGGCAACGACGTCGCCACGGTGGCCCGCCAGGTCACGAGCGTCCAGTGGTTCAACCCGGAGCCCGACTACGCCGAGAACGACGTCATCGCGCCGCTCGTCGAGAAGGTGCAGACCGAACGAGGCGACGCCCAGACCGCGGCCGTCAAGGAGCTCAACGAGGCCCTCGTCGACCAGGCGTGGTGGTCGGTCTGGTACCAGGCGAACAACATCTACTACACGGCGCCCGGCATCCAGCTGCAGCCCGTCGTGGGCATGATGTTCCCGACCCTGCGCTACATCACCCAGGGCTGATGCCCGCCGGGGCGGCCACCCGACACCGGCCGCCCCGGCACCCTTCCCCCTCCGACCCTCCTCACCCCGAGAGGCCCCCATGCTCCTGTTCACGGCGAAGCGGGTGCTGTCCGGCATCCTGCTGCTCGTCGCGGTCTCGATCGGCACCTTCTTCCTGGCGCACCTCGCGATCAGCGACCCGACCGCCTCGCTGCTGGGCACCACCGCGAGCCCCGCGCAACAGCAGGCCCTGGCCGCGAAGATCGGCCTCGACCGCCCCCTGATCGTGCAGTTCTGGGACTGGTTCTCGCACGCCGTGCTCCTCGACTTCGGCGAGTCGTGGCGCAACTTCCAGCCCGTCGGCGCCCAGCTCGCGATCAAGGTCCCCGTGACGCTCTCGGTGGTCACCTTCGCGACGCTCATCACGGCCGTGATCGGCATCGCGTTCGGCATGATCACCGGGCTGCGCCCCGGCACCTGGTTCGACCGGATCATCAAGGGCATCTCGGTCGTGCTGTTCGCGCTCCCCGGATTCTGGGTGAGCCTGGTGCTGGTCATGTGGCTCGCCGTGCAGCTGAAGTGGTTCCCCGCGGTCGGCTACGTGCCGCCGACGCAGTCCGTCGAGGGATGGCTGCGCTCGATCACCCTGCCGGCGATCTCCCTCGCGCTCGGCGGCATCGTCGCCGTGTCGGAGCAGCTGCGCAACGCCGTGATCGCGCAGAGCAGGCAGGACTGGGTGCGCACGCTCCGCAGCCGCGGGCTCTCCGCCGCGCGGGTCAACCTGCACATCCTCCGCAACGCCTCGCCCGCCGCGCTCACCGTGATCGCCCTCATGTTCGTGGGACTGCTGTCCGGCGCGATCGTGGTGGAGCAGATCTTCAGCCTCCCCGGCCTCGGCCAGCTCACGAACCAGTCCTCGCAGAACGGCGACATCCCGATGCTCCTGGGCATCACGGTCATCTCCATCGTGTTCGTCGTCGTGATCAACCTCCTGCTCGACCTCGTGCTCGGCTGGATCAACCCGAAGGTGCGCGTCGCATGACCACGACCGACATCCGCGTCGCGTTCGACCGCGCCGCCCAGAAGCGGCGCTCGAGCCTGTTCCGGCGCTTCCTCCGCCACCCCGGCGGCTACCTCCCGCTCGCGATCTTCCTGCTCATCGTGCTGGTCGGCGTCTTCGCGCCGCTGCTGGCGCCCATGGACCCGAACCTCGTCGACCTCGCCGCCGCCAAGGCGCCGCCCTCGCCCGAGCACCTCCTCGGCGGAGACTCCACCGGCCGCGACATCCTCAGCCGCCTCATCTACGGCACCCGGACGACCCTCTGGGGCGCGCTCATCACGATCGTCACGGCCCTCGTGATCGGTGTGCCCACCGGCGTCGCTGCGGGCTACTTCGGCGGCGTGTTCGACCGGGTCGCCACCTGGATCAGCGACGCGCTGCAGTCGATCCCCGGCATGATCATCCTGCTCGTGGTCGCCGCCGGCAGCCGCAACAACTTCGAGCTGCTGATGGCCACGGTCGGCGTGTTCATGGTGCCCGGGTACTTCCGCATCGCCCGGTCGCAGACGCTCGCGGTGCGCGGCGAGCCGTACATCGATGCCGCCCGCGTCTCCGGGCTCTCCGACGGGCGCATCATCTTCCGCCACGTGATCACCGCCGTGTACCCGCCCGTGATCATCCAGACCGCGCTCACCGCCGGCATCGCGATGGGAATGCAGGCGGGACTGCAGTTCCTCGGCATCGGCGACTCGAACGTCCCCAGCTGGGGCGCCATGATGCTCGAGGGCTTCCGCCTGATGCTCACGTACCCGCTGATGCTGCTGTGGCCCTCCGCCGCCCTCGGCCTCACGATCGCGGTGCTCGCGATCATGGGCTCGACCCTCGCGGAGCTCGTGCAGGTGCGCACGCCCCGGGCCCGCCGCCGGAAGGACGCCGCGGTGGTCGCCGCCGCCGACGCCCCCGCCCCGACCGGGGCCGCGCAGCACGAGGCCGCCTCGTCGGCGCTGCGCGTCGAGAACCTGCGCGTCGTGCACGCCACGCCGAACGGCGAGACCGAGGTCGTCCACGGGGTCACCCTCGACGTCGCCCCCGGCGAGGTGGTCGGCATCGTGGGCGAGTCCGGATCGGGCAAGTCGCAGACGGTGTTCTCGGTGCTCGACCTGCTGCCCTCCACCGGCCGCGCGACCGCCGACGCGATCTGGGTGGGCGGCACCGACGTGACCGCGGCGACGCCCGCCCAGCGGCACGCACTGCTCGGGCGCACGATCGGCTACGTGCCGCAGGAGCCCATGAGCAACCTCGACCCCTCGTACACGATCGGGCACCAGCTGGTCGAGCCGCTGCGCCGCGTGCACGGACTCAGCCGCGCGGCCGCGACCGAGCGGGCGCGCGCCGTGCTCGTGCGGGTCGGCCTCACCGACCCCGACCGGGTCATGCGCAGCTACCCGCATCAGGTGTCCGGCGGCATGGCGCAGCGCGTGCTCATCGCGGGCGCGATCGCCGGGCGGCCCTCACTGCTCGTGGCCGATGAGCCCACCACGGCGCTCGACGTGACCGTGCAGGCCGAGGTGCTCGAGCTGCTGCGCGAGCTGCAGGCCGAGTACGGCATGGCGCTGCTGATCGTCACGCACAACTTCGGCGTCGTCGCCGACATCTGCGACCGCGTGATCGTGATGCGCGGCGGCGACATCGTGGAGTCCGGACCGGTCGACGACCTGTTCGCCGCGCCCGCGGAGCCCTACACGCGCGAGCTGATCGCCGCCTCGCTCGACGACGCCGCCGGCCGCGCCGAGCTCGACCGCCACCGTACGGAGGTGCCCGCATGACCGCCGCGACCGACACCGCGACCCGCCCGCTGCTCGAGGTGAGCGACCTGGTGGTGGAGTACGGGCGCGGGCGCACCGCGTTCCGCGCGCTGCACGGGGTCTCGCTCGACATCGCGCCGGGGGAGTGCCTCGGGCTCGTGGGCGAGTCCGGGTCGGGCAAGTCCACGCTCGGCAAGGCCATCCTCGGCCTGGCCCCGGTGGCCGAGGGGAGCATCCGCTTCGACGGCCGCGAGATCAGCCGCCTGGGCGGTCGTGCCCGCCGCGCGCTCGCCGACGACGTGCAGGTCGTGTTCCAGGACCCGTACGGTTCGCTCAACCCCGCCCTCACGATCGGCGACATCCTCACCGAGCCGCTGCTCACGACCGGCCTCGGCGCGAAGGCCGCCGAGGCGAAGGTGCGCGAGATGCTCGACCGGGTGCGGCTGCCCTCGGCCAGCATGGACCGCTACCCGAGCGAGTTCTCCGGCGGTCAGCGGCAGCGCGTCGCGATCGCCCGCGCCCTGGTGCGCGGACCGCGGCTGATCGTGTGCGACGAGCCCGTGAGCGCGCTCGACCTCACCACGCAGGCCACCATCCTCGACCTGTTCATCGAGCTGCAGCGCGACACCGGCGTGGCGTACCTGTTCGTGTCGCACGACCTCGGCGTCGTGCGGCGCGTGTGCCACCGGGTGGCTGTGATGTACCGCGGCGAGCTGGTGGAGGTGGGCGAGGGCGAGCAGGTCACCCGCGCCCCGCGGCACCCCTACTCCGAGCGGCTGCGCCTCGCCTCGCCCGTGGCCGACCCGGTCGCGCAGCGGGAGCGCCGGGCGCAGTGGCTCGCTCTGCGGGAGGTGCCCGATGCGGCGGTACGGTAGCTCCAGGCCGGAACTCGCACTCACCCGGACCCGGCCGGAAGGACGCCATGCCGAAGATCATCGACCACGACCAGCGGCGACGGGACATCGTCGAGGTGGCCAAGAGCATCATCCTGAAGGGCGGCTTCGAGGCTGCGACGATGCGCAGCATCGCCGCGGAGGCGGGGTTCGCGAACGGGGCTCTGAAGCACTACTTCCCCGGCAAGGAGAGCATCGTCGCGGCGACGTTCGAGACGATCCTGCAGCAGATGTCGGAGGGCGTGCAGGCGGCGGGCGAGGAGCCGGTCGCGGCCGACGATGCGCTGCGGGGCTTCCTGCAGGCGACCATCCCGCGCGACCGGGAGCAGATCGCCGCGGGGCGGGTGCTGCTGGCGCTGTGGGAGTACGCGATGGCGAACGAGGCGCTCGCGGAGCTGTATCGCGGGCACCTGGCGTCGTGGCGGCGCTCGCTGATCGAGCGGATGGAGGCGGCCCGCGACGAGGGGTCGATCCGCGAGCAGGACTACGGCTCGCTCGCGGACGAGTTCATCTCGGCGGCGGTGGGCGCGACCGTCATCAACCTCATGTATCCGGACGGCGACCGCATCGCCGACTACGAGAGCTACATCGACCGGTTCCTGGCGCGGCTGCGCTGATCGCGGGGCGCCGGTCCGCACAGGGAGGCGCCGCATGACCGCACAGACAGCTCGACCCGTGGTGTTCCTGCACGGCCTCGCCTCGCGCGGCTCCCAGGACTGGCCGGAGACGGAGTGGACGGGGGTGCTCGGCGACCGCCCGCGCGTCGTGATCGACCTCCCGGCGCACGGTGAGGCGGAGGCGCTCGGCGTGGTCCCGACCTCGGCTGTGCTCGACGCGCTCGCCGAGACGATCGGACCGGACGAGATCGATCTGGTCGGCTACTCGCTGGGCGCCCGGCTCGCCTGGGACCTCGCTCGTCACCCGCGCGTGGCGGTGCGCCGCCTGGTCCTCGGCGGGCTCAGCGCGGGGGAGCCTTTCGCGCTGGTCGACCTTCCGGCTGCCCGTGCCGCCGTCGGGGGAGGGGCGGCGCCCGCGGATCCGCTGACCGCGATGATCGTGCACATGGCGACTCTGCCCGGCAACCGCGCCGGCGAGCTGCTCGACCTGATCGAGGGGCTCGCCACTGAGCCGTTCGCGCCCGAGGGCGGCGTGCCCGCGCAGCCGGTGCTGCTGCTGGGCGGCGCCGACGACGCGATGGCGGCGGGCATCGACGGCCTCGCCGCACTGCTGCCCGACGCCCGCGTGCAGCGGGTGCCGGGGGACCACCTCACGGCGCCGCACACGCCGGAGTTCCGCGCGGCGGTCCGCGACTTCCTCGCGGACTGAGCCGGGGCCCGTCGGACGGCCCGCACCCTGACCTTTATTTCCCACGTTCGTAGACAATCGAAAGGCACCCCATGACCGACACCTCCACGCCGGACGCCGCGCGGATCCTCGACATCGCCACCGGCTACATGGCCGCCAAGCAGCTGTTCCAGGCCAGCCGGATCGGCCTGTTCGCCGCCGTCGCCGACGGCGCAGACACGGTCAGCGCGATCGCCGAGCGCTGCGGGGTGAGCGAGCGCATCGCGCGCCTGCTCGCCGACGCGATGGCGGCCAAGGGGCTGCTCGTGCGCACCGACGGACGCTACGCCCTCGCCGACGACGCCGCGGCCTACCTCACGGGCGACGCCGCCGCGATCGACCTCGCGCCGTTCCTCACCTTCCTCGACGAGATCAGCTACCCGCACTGGCTGCAGTTCGCGCACACCGTCGACACCACCCAGCCGGGTGACCTGCAGATGGACGACGCCCGCTGGGGCACGTTCATGGCGGGCGTCATGACGTACAACCGCCTGCACGCGCAGGAGTTCGGACGCCTCGTCGACCTCTCCGGTGCCACGAACGCCCTCGACTTCGGCGGGCTCTCGGCCGAGTTCGCGCTGTCGGTCATGGCGCGCAACCCGCAGCTGCACACGACCTTCGTGTATGCGCCAGGGTTCGAGGACGGCCTGGCCGAGGCCGTGCAGTCCGCGGGCGTGGCCGACCGCACGACCGTGGAGGTGGGGGAGACCGCGACCGCGACGCCCGAGGGCTCGTACGACGCCGTGTTCGCCAACCATGTGATCCACCGCTTCTCGGCGGAGGAGAACGCGCAGATCTTCCGCAACCTGCGGGCGGCCGCGGCCGATGGTGCGACCCTGACCGTGCTCGACTTCTTCCTCGACGACGACGCCGAGCAGCGCGCGCTCGACGCCCTCCACGCGGGGGAGTACCTGGTGATCGACGGCACCGTGGTGTACCCGGAGTCCGAGGTGCGCGGCTGGCTGAGCGACGCCGGCTGGTCGGTGCGCGACACGATCGCCCTGCCGGGGAGCCCGCGGGTGCTGGTGGCCACCGCGGTGTGAGAACCGTGGTCTGAGACTGGTCCGAGGGGGATCAGAGGCGGGCGGCATGCGTGAACATGCCGCCCGCCGTTTTCGTGTGTCCCGGTCGCGTGTCGTGCGGGGATGCGGGCGCGAAACCGCGCCTTCCCGGCGGGTTTCCGGCACGTTTTCGATCCCGCACCGGGGCCCCGGGCGGTGGCGCAGGGATGCGGGCGCGAAACCGCGCCTTCCTGGCCGCCGTGAGGCACGTTTTCGATCCGCCACCGGGCCGGGGTCCGCCGCCGGGGCCGGGGTCCGCCGCCGGGCTGGGGTCCGCCGCCGGACCGCCTCAGTCGCGCGCGAAGACCGTCCGGCCGTCGACGACCGTGCGCTCCACCGTGACGGAGGTGAACGCCCGCCCTGGTTCGAGCGGATCCTCGTCGAGCACCGTGAGGTCGGCGACGCGACCCGGCTCGAGCGTGCCCTTCCAGTCGGCGGCGCCGTCCTGCCGCGCGGCCTCCACGGTCATCGCGCGCAGGAGCCGTCGCCGCAGTTCCGCGTCGTCCACCCCGCCCGCCGCGGTCACGAGCCGCAGTGAGGCGTCGAGGCTCGGGCGCCAGTCCGGGGTCGCGATCGGGGCGTCGCTCGTCAACGTGGTGAGGGCGCCCGAGCCGAACATCTCGGCGAGCGGCCAGGCCGCGGCGACCCGTGCCTCGCCCAGCTGGACGGCGGCCCACGAGTGGGTGTGCGCGGCGATCAGCGGCTGGATCGCGAACCCGGCGCCGATGTCGCGCATGCGGGCGATCTGCGCGGGCGTCGCGAGGTCGCCGTGCACGACGTAGTGCGGTCCCGGCGCGGCGGGTCCCGGGTCGAGCCGTTCCAGCACCGCGAGGAACTCGGCGATCGAGCGGTCGCCCGTGGCGTGCACCGCGATCTGCAGGCCGCGCGCGGCGGCGAGCTCGATCATGCGCTGGAACGCCGACAGCGGATCGCCGCCGCCGCGCGTGAGCAGGTGTCCGGTCGTGCCGTCGGCGTAGGGCTCGTCCGTCCAGGCGGTGGCCATCGGCGGGATGCCGTCGGCGAAGATCTTGACCCCGGGGATCGCGAGCCAGCGCGCGTCGGTCGAGGGCGGCGGGGTCTGGAGCCCGCGCTCGAAGTCGTCGAGCGTGCTCTCGCCGTCGATCGTGCCGAACAGGCGCAGCAGCGTGACGCGGGAGGTCTGCGCGCCCTCGCGGTGCAGCTCCACGTAGGCGTCGAGCATGTCGCTGCCGAAGCATCCCGTCTCGCCGTCGTCCTCGCCGGGGCCGATGCCGGGTTCGGTGTAGCTGGTGATCCCGAGCTCGGCGAGCAGCCGCCATGCCCGTCGCAGGGTGGCGCGTCGCTCCCCGGCCGTGGAGACCAGGCGGCCGGACGGCTGCTGCTCCGGCGGGGTGTCGGAGAAGAAGAGGTGGGGCCAGCGGGCGCCGAGCCAGGCGGCGTGCAGGTGGGCGTCGTTGAGGCCGGGCACGACCGTGCGGCCGTCGAGCTCGAGCGTGCTCCGGGCGGGGAGCGCCTCGGCATCCGCACCGGTGGCGACGATCACCCCGTCGCGCACGGCAAGGGCCGACGTGGTGGTGTCGCGCGGGTCGAGGGTGTGGATGCGGCCGCCGCGGATGATCAGGTCGGCGCCGTCGCCGGAGAGTGCAGTGCTCATTATTCCACCAGTGTAGACGAAAAGAACGGACGGGCGGGGACCCCGGACACCCGATTCGGCGCTGCCCTCGCCCGGCTTGTACGCTGGGGGCATCCCCCGAATCCACCGGCAACCTCGCGCGAGCCGGCGACCTCGGCGCGCGCTCACACATGCAAGGACGCAGATGAACGATTCCGCGGCACCCCGCGACGAATGGACGGCGAGCGAAGAGCTGGCGGAGCGGATGATCCCGCTCGTCGGAGCGCTCAAGCGGGAGCACGACGTGGTCACGTCGTTGCACGGGCACCGGCTGCTCGGCCTGTCGGCGACCGGTCTCGTCGAGGTGCACGACCGCGTCGCGCAGCTCGGCCACGAACGACTCTCGATCGACGACACCCTCGCCGTGCTCGAGGCCATCCACGCACTCGGACCAGGAGCCTCCTCGCTCGACGTGGCCCGGCTCGCGGAGGGCCACGCGGCGAGCGGCCGCCCGCTCGACGAGTACCTGGCAGAGGCGCTGGCCCCCGCGATCGGTGCCGTGCCCGCCGACCCGACCGACGTGGTGCTTTACGGCTTCGGTCGCATCGGGCGTCTGCTCGCGCGCATCCTCATCGCCCACACCGGCGGCGGCAGCGGACTGCGCCTGCGTGCCATCGTCGTGCGCCGGGGCTCCGACAACGACCTCGTCAAGCGCGCCTCGCTGCTGCTGCGCGACTCGGTGCACGGCCGCTTCGCCGGCTCGGTCACGGTCGACGAGGAGGCCGAGCAGATCATCGCCAACGGCACCCGCATCCAGGTGATCTACTCCGACGACCCCGCCACGATCGACTACACCGCCTACGGCATCCACGACGCGATCGTCGTCGACAACACCGGCCGCTGGCGCGACGAGGCCGGGCTCTCGCAGCACCTGCGGTCCGCCGGGGTCGCGCGCGTGCTGCTGACCGCGCCGGGCAAGGGCGCGCTGAAGAACATCGTGCACGGCATCAACGACGCCGACGTCACGCCGGAGGACCGCATCGTCTCGGCGGCGTCCTGCACCACCAATGCGATCACCCCGGTGCTCGCCGCGATCGACGAGGCCTACGGCGTGGTCGCCGGGCACGTGGAGACCGTGCACTCGTTCACGAACGACCAGAACCTCATCGACAACTTCCACAAGGGCGATCGCCGCGGCCGCTCGGCCGTGCTCAACATGGTCATCACCGAGACCGGTGCCGCGAAGGCGGTCGCCAAGGCGCTGCCGCAGCTGGAGGGCAAGCTCACCGGCAGCTCCATCCGCGTGCCCACGCCCGACGTGTCGCTCGCGGTGCTGCACCTGACCTGCGAGCGCCCCGTGGAGAAGGAGCAGGTCAACGACTACCTGCGGCGCATCTCGCTGCACTCGAAGCTGCGCCAGCAGATTGACTACGTCGAGAGCCCCGACGTCGTCTCCACCGACTTCGTGGGATCGCACAGGGCGGGCATCGTCGACGGGCTCGCGACCGTCGCCCACGGCAACACCCTCATCCTCTACGTCTGGTACGACAACGAGTTCGGCTACTCGTGCCAGGTCATCCGGGTGCTGGAGGTCATGGCCGGGTCGCACCCGATCGTGCTTCCGGAGCGCCGCGAGGTCACGCTGCAGGCCTGACCCGCGAATGGGGGAGGCACCCGCCATGATGGGGGCATGACTCCCGCGGCCCTGCTGTCCGAGCGCCTCCGCTCCCACCGTCTGACCGCGCCGGCGCCGACGGTCGCCGACGCCGCGCGCCACCTGCTGGCCGTGCAGAGCCAAGACCTCACGGCCGGCCGGTGGGCACTGGCCTGCCGCGCCAGGGGCGCCGTCCGCCTGCGCGATGTGGACGCCGCGTTCGCCCGCGGGGAGCTCGTGCGCGCGTGGACCATGCGCGGCACGCTGCACACCGTGCCCGCGCGCGACCTCGGCTGGATGCTGGAGGTCACGGCCGAGCGGCAGCGGCAGCAGGCGGCCTCCCGGCAGCGGCAGCTCGGGATCGACGCGGAGGTCACGGCGACCGCGGTGAAGGCGCTCGTCCCGCGACTGCGCGACGGCGGGCTCACGCGGGCCGAGGTCTTCGCGGTGTGGGAGGCTGCGGGCATCGACCCGTCGGGCCAGCGCGGCATCCACCTCCTGTTCGACCTGACCATCGATGGGCTCGTGTGTCAGGGGCCGATCGTGCCGCGCTCCGGCATCACGCGCGACCAGCGGTTCGTGCTCGTCGAGGAGCACATCCGTGCGCACGAGCGGCCGGACGACCCGCTGGCCGAGCTGTTCGTGCGCTACATCGACGGTCACGGCCCCGCGGGCGTCGCGGACTTCGCGTGGTGGTCCGGGCTCACCCTCGGGCAGTCGAGGGAGGCCGCCGCGCGCGCCGCCGGGCGCGTGACCGAGGTCGCGGAGGGCCTGTTCACCGCGGTCGCGCATCCGCGCCGGGCGCCCGCCGCGCCGTCGGTGCAGGCGCTGCCCGCGTTCGACGAGTACTACATCTCCTACGCCGACCGCACGCCCGTGTGCGACCCGGCGTACCTGGGTCGCGTCGGCCCGGGCAAGAACGGCATGGTGCGCGCGACGATCGTGGAGGACGGACGCGTCATCGGCTGCTGGACCCACGCGGCCGCCGCGCATACGGCCGATCCCGAGTTGTTCACCGAGCCGGGCGACCCCGATGCCGTGAGCGCCGCGCTCGCCCGGTTCGCCGCGTTCATCGACGGCTGACCCGCCCGGAGCGGCCCGGCGTCAGCCCGCGACCGGCACCGGGGCGAGCAGTGCGGCGATCTGCGGTGCGAGCGCGATGAGGCGATCGTTCGCCTCGGTCTCGGCCACGGTGGCCCGCAGGCCCTCGCCGGGGAACGGGCGCACGAGCAGCCCGTGGTGCTCCAGCAGTTCGGCGACTGCGGCGGTCGTGTCGCCCAGCGGCAGCCAGACGAAGTTGCCGCGGCTCTCGGGCACGGTGATCCCGGCGGCGGCGAAGGCGGTGACGACGCGCTCGCGCTCCTGCACGAGGGCGTCGATGCGCTCCTGCAGCTCGTCCTCCGCAGCGAGGGAGGCGACCGCGGCGGTCTGGGCGAGGTTCGTGACGCCGAACGGGATGGCGACCTTGCGCAGCGCGATGCCCAGCTGCTCGGGGGCGATGGCGTAGCCCACCCGCATGCCGGCCAGCCCGTACGCCTTCGAGAACGTGTGCGCGACGGCCACGTTGGGGTAGCGGCGGAAGTACTCGATGCCCACGGGCGAGTCGGCGCGGTCGTTGAACTGCACGTACGCCTCGTCGATCACCACGACGATGTGCGCCGGCACCTGCGACAGGAACCGGTCGAGCTCGGCGTCGCCGACGGTCGTGCCGGTCGGGTTGTTCGGGTTGCACACGAGGATCAGGCGCGTGCGGTCGGTGATGGCGGCGAGCATGGCGTCGAGGTCGTGGCGGTGGTCGGCGGTGAGCGGCACCATCACGGGTACGGCTCCGGCGGCCCTGGCCAGCATCGGGTACGCCTCGAACGAGCGCCAGGCGAACAGCACCTCGTCACCCTCGCCGGCGGTGGCCCGCATCAGCTGCGACACGACCTCGACCGAGCCGCTGCCGAGCACCACGTTGACGGGCTCGACACCGAAGCGCGCGCACAGCTCGGTGGTGAGGGCGGTGGCCGCGGTCTCGGGGTAGCGGTTGATGGTGGCGAGCTCGTCGGCGATCGCGGCGGTCACCGAGGGGAGCGGGGGATAGGGGTTCTCGTTCGACGAGATCTTGTGCACGGGCCCGGTGGTCTCGGTCTGCGGTGCCGCCTTGCCCGGCTTGTAGCCGGGGATAGCGTCCAGGTCTCCCCGCAGTCTCAGCTCCGACATCCGATGGCCCTTCTCTCGTGTGCGCTCCTGCAGCCGTGTCCGTTTGACAGGCCCGAGCGGACTTCATACTATCGCAATTGAATATAAAGAATGTTGTCAATCCGATCCGCGGCGATCGGATGCGACGGAAGGAGCGGAGCGACGGTGCCCCACACTGCGGTCGATTCCCCGGAACAGCGCCTCGCCCTGCGCGTGCGCGCCATGCGCCAGGAGGCGAAGGACGTGCTGTCCCTCGAGCTCGACGACCCCACCGGCGCCGAACTGCCGGCCTGGGAGCCGGGAGCGCACATCGACCTCCGCTTCGCGAACGGCGTCGAACGCCAGTACTCGCTGTGCTCCGACCCCGGCGACCGCACCGCCTGGCGCATCGCGGTGCTCGCCGAGAGCCCGAGCCGCGGCGGCTCCCGCTACGTGCACCAGACGCTGCGCGTCGGTGACCCCGTCACGGCCTCCGCCCCCATCAACCACTTCGCACTCGCGCCGGCGGACGACTACGTCTTCGTGGCCGGCGGCATCGGCATCACGCCCATCCTGCCGATGCTGAAGGAGGCCACCCGCCGCGGCGTTCCGTGGCGGCTCGCGTACCTCGGCTCGGCGGGGGAGCGCATGGCATTCCTCTCCTCGACCCAGCTCGCGGGCGGCGAACTGCTGCTCGTGCGCGGCGACGTCGACGACCGGCTCGACCTGGCCGCCTGGATCGGTGCGCCCTCCGCCGAGACCGGAGTGTACGCGTGCGGTCCGGAGCGCATGCTCGATGCGCTGGAAGAGCTGAGCGCCGGATGGCCGCGCGGGGTGCTGCACGTCGAGCGCTTCCAGGCGAAGACCTTCGGCGAATCGCAGGGCGCCGAGTCGTTCGAGGTGGTCGCCAGCCGGTCCGACCTCGTCGTCACGGTGGACCGCGGGTGCAGCATCCTCGAGATGCTCGAGAACGCCGGTATCGGCGTGCCCAGCTCCTGCCTGGAGGGCGTGTGCGGCACGTGCGAGACCGCCGTCGTCGACGGGGCGCCCGAGCACCGCGACTCGATCCTCACCCCCGACGAGCGCGAGAGCAACGAGACGATGATGATCTGCGTCTCCCGTTCGCTCGGCGACCGTCTCGTCCTCGACATCTGACCCCCCCCACGAACGGAGCGACCATGGACACCGGAACCGCATACGGGCTGCGCCTCGGGCAGCCGCTGAACGAGCTCGCCCAGGTGGGTCCTGGCACCCCCTACGGTGAGGTGCTGCGCCGCTACTGGCACCCGGTCGCGAAGGTCGAGGATGCGACGACACGACCCCTCTCGCTGCGCGTGCTGGGCGAGGAGCTCGTGCTGTTCCGCACCCGCAAGGGCAAGGCGGGTCTGCTGCACCCGCGCTGCATCCACCGCGGCTCGTCGCTGTTCTACGGCGGGGTCGAGGACGAGGGCATCCGCTGCTGCTACCACGGCTGGGTGTTCGACACCGAGGGGCACTGCCTGGAGCAGCCGTGCGAGCCCGACCTGGGACTGCACCGCGATCGCGTACGCCAGCCGTGGTACCCCGTCGAGGAGCAGTACGGCCTGATCTGGGCCTACATGGGCCCGCCCGACAAGAAGCCGGTGCTGCCGCGCTACGACACGCTCGAGGAGCTGGCCGCCGACGAGCAGCTCATCGTGAACGACCAGGGCGTGGGCGGAGGCGGCCCGGCACAGCTCGACTTCAACTGGCTGCAGCACTGGGAGAACGTGATGGACCCGTTCCACGTGCCGATCCTGCACGCCCGGTTCAGCGGCAACCAGTTCACGCCGGAGATGGCGCTGATCCCCGAGGTCGAGTACGAGTACACGCCGCTGGGCGTTCGGAGCATCCAGATGCGCGACCTCGGCGACGGCCGGCAGCTGCGCCGCGTGACCGAGGTGATCTTCCCGAACCTGCGCGTGGTGGCGAGCCCCAAGCTCGCCTCCGGACAGACGAACATGATCGGCTGGGTGGTGCCGATGGACGACACCAACTTCCGCATCTTCACGGTCGCGCGCGACAGCGACCCCGACTTCCTCACCAAGCTGCGCTCCACCCACGAGGGCAAGCCGTGGAAGGAGCTCACCGACCTGGAGCACCAGCGGCTGCCCGGCGACTACGAGGCGCAGAAGTCGCAGGGCGCCATCTCGCTGCACTCCGAGGATCACCTCACCACCACCGACCAGGGCATCGCGATGATCCGGCGCATGATGGCCAAGCAGCACCGGGCCGTGGCGGGCGGCGGCGACCCGGTGGGCGTGTTCTTCGACGAGTCGGAGCGGCTGATCCGCATCGAGGGTGGCAACTACTTCGAGGGCGCGCCCGACGCGCCGCTGCTCGCCGACGCGGTGGACGACTGACATGGCCAAGTACACGGCGCGGCCGCCCCGCGGGGACCGTCCGGTCCTCGTGCTGGGCATCAGCGACGTCGTCGTGATCGAGGGCGAGCCGGCCGTGCCGGTGAGCACGCACCACCTGTCGGCGTGGGGGCGGTGGGTGCGCGACGTCGCCATCCCCGACGCCGCGGCGCAGCGGCTGCACGAGCTGGCGGAGCACTTCGACATCGTGTGGGCGTCGGAGTGGGGCCACAACGCGCACACCGCGTTCCGCGAGCCGCTCGAGCTGCCGGAGGAGCCGTGGCCGTTCCTGCCCGTGCAGTTCGACAAGCTCGCGCACATCCGCCGGTACGCGGACGGTCTGCCGTGGATCTGGGTCGACGATCCGCTCGTCGACCTGAGCGGCGAGCCGCCCCGGTGCGACGACGGCATCGTGGTGCGCGTGGACCCGGCCGCCGGCATCCTCAGCCTGGACGTCGACGAGCTGCTGACGAAGACGCGCGAGCTGGTCGAGCGTCGCGCCGAGGAAGACGAGGAGAACGCATGACGGATGCCGTCGCGATCGTGGGAGGGCGGGTCGTCACGGGCCTGGGCGAGGAGATCGAGAGCGGCACCGTGCTGCTGTCCGACGGGCGCATCGAGGCCGTCGGCACAGGGCTCGCCGTGCCCGAGGGCGCCCGGGTGATCGACGCCGCCGGATGCTGGGTGCTGCCCGGCCTCATCGACCCGCACAGCCACATCGGCGCGCACGAGGAGGCCAACGGCCCCGCCGGGTTCGACGGCAGCGAGGTCTCGTCGCCGGTCACCGCCGGCGTGCGGGCCGTCGACGCCGTCAACATCGAGGACATCGCCTTCCGCGACGCGCTCGCCGGTGGCATCACCGCCGTGGTCGTGAAGCCGGGATCGGGCAACCCGATCGGCGGGCAGAGCGTCGCCATCAAGACGGCGGGAGGGCGCTCGGTCGACGAGCAGGTGATCCGCGCGGCGCTCGGCATGAAGTCGGCGCTCGGCGAGAACCCCAAGCAGGCCTACGGGGAGCGCAAGCAGCTGCCATCGACCCGGCTCGGCATCGCCCTCGTCATCCGTCAGGCGCTGCGCGACGCGCAGGACTACGCGGTCCGGCGTGACAAGGCCCGCGCCGACGGCACGCCGTTCGCCGTGGACCTCGGAAAGCAGGCGCTCACGGAAGCCCTCGACGGCACGCTCACGTGGGAGCAGCACGCGCACCGGCACGACGACATCGCCACGGCGCTGCGCATCGCCGACGAGTTCGGGCTGCGCCTCGTCCTCAATCACGGCACCGAGGCGCACAAGCTCGCCGGCATCCTCGCCGCGCGCGACGTGCCCGTGATCTACGGACCCATCCTGTCGAGCCGCTCCAAGGTGGAGGTACGCGAAGCCGATCCCGCGAACCTCGCCGCGCTCGCCGCGGCGGGTGTGCGCGTGGCGCTCACCACCGACCACCCGGTCGTGCCCATCGGCCTGCTCGCGATGCAGGCGGCCGTGGCCGTGCGGGCCGGGCTGCCGAGGGAGACCGCGCTCGCGGCGATGACCTCGACGGCCGCGGCCATCGCCGGCATCGACGACCGGGTCGGCGCGCTGGAGCCCGGCCGCGACGCGGATGTGGTTCTGTGGACCGGAGACCCGCTCGACGTCGCCTCGACCGTGCGGGAGGTGCTCATCGACGGGCGCACGGTGTACTCGGCGCCATCCGCGGCGCAGGAGGGGAACGGATGACGCTGCACGACGACGCCGCACGCCTGCAGCCGGAGCTGGTGGAGCTGCGCCGTCGTCTGCACCGCATCCCCGAGCCCGGGTTCGACCTGCCGCTGACGCAGCGCGCCGTGCTCGACGCGATCGACGGCCTTGGCCTGGAGATCACGACCGGATCGGACCTCAGCTCGGTCACGGCCGTGCTGCGCGGCGCGACCGACGGCCCGTCCGTGCTCCTGCGCGGAGACATGGACGCGCTCGCCATCGTCGAGGAGACCGGCCTCGAGTACGCGTCGGCGAACGGGGCGATGCACGCGTGCGGGCACGACCTGCACGTGGCCGGACTCGTGGGGGCCGCACGCCTGCTCGCCGGGCGGCGCGACCGCATCGCCGGCTCCGTCGTCTTCATGTTCCAGCCCGGCGAGGAAGCGGGCGGCGGGGCTCCGCTCATGATCCGCGACGGCGTGCTCGACGCCGCGGGCACGCGGGTCGAGGCCGCCTACGGCATCCACGTGGGTCCGGGCGCGCGCGGCACGTTCCAGCTGAAGTCCGGCACGATCATGGCGGGCGCCAACGTGCTGCGGGTGCGCGTGCACGGGAGGGGAGGGCACGGGTCGAGGCCGCAGCAGGCCGTGGATCCCGTGCCCGTGGTGGCCGAGCTGATCCTCGCCCTGCAGTCCTGGGTCACGCGCCGCATCGACGTGTTCGATCCCGTGGTGCTGTCGGTCACGACGCTGTACGCGGGGGAGATCACGAATGTGATCCCCGAGGACGCGGGCTTCGCGGCGACCCTGCGCACGCTGTCCGAGGCGTCGATCGCGCAGGCGCAGGCCGAGCTGCCGCCGCTGATCGAGCGCATCGCCGCGGCGCACGGCTGCACGGCCGACGTCGAGGTGATCGTCGGCTATCCGGTCACGGTCAACACGGCCGAGGAGACGGCGGCGGCGGCAGCGGTGCTCCGCGCCGAGTTCGGCGAGGACCGCGTGGACGAGATCGATGCGCCCTGGATGGCGTCGGAGGACTTCTCGTTCGTGCTCAGGGAGGTGCCAGGCACGTTCCTGTTCCTGTGCGCGACCCCGCCGGATGTGGACCAGGACGACATCCCGATGAACCACTCGCCGCATGCGCGGTTCGACGACGCGGTGCTGGGCGATCAGGCCGCGGCTCTCGCGGCGCTCGCCTGGCGCCACGTCGGAGTCGGCGACGCCTAGGCGCCCGTCGTTTCGTCGCCGGGGTGCTCCCTGAGTGAGCGGAGCGAGACGAGGGGCGCGCGCGTCAGCGACCGAGCGTGCGGTGGTCCAGCACGGCCTTGCGGCCGACCTTCACATCGCCGGAGCGGATCGCGTCGATCAGGGCCTCATGGATGCGCAGGCGCTCGTCGGTGTCCTGCCTGAAGCCCGGCACGGCCAGGGCGTCGTCGGTCGCGGCCCCCGCGGTCTCACCCTCGATGTAGTCGACGAGGTTGAGGTAGAACGTGCGCAGCACGGCGTTGGGGGAGATCTCGGCGATCCGCCGGTGCAGCCGCCAGTTGCCGTGCAGGCCCTCGATGGGGTCGTGCCAGTGCTCGGTCAGCTCCGCCATCACGGCTTCGAGGTCGGCGATGTCGGCGTCCGTGCGGTGCTGCACCGCGTCCTGCATGACGGCCTCGTCGAGCGCGTCCAGCACCTTGATCACGTCGTTCACCGGAGCACCGGTCTGCCGCAGCCGCAGCACGCTGTGCGCGAGGCGGATCAGCGGGGACTGGTCGGCGACGAAGATGCCGCCACCGGGACCCGGGCGCAGATCGACCGAGCCGCGCGCCCGCAGCACCCGCAGCGCCTCGCCGAGCGTGGCCGGCGCCACACCGAACTGCTCGCAGAGCTCCTGGCGGGTGCCGATGCGATGACCCGGCTCGAGACCCTCCGTCTTGATCATCGCCTCGACCTCGGTGACCACGCGGTCGGCGACGGACTGCGCGGGCGCGACGCGCTGGAACGTGCGCGCTTCTTCCTGGGTGCTGGCCACGGGGATCCTTCGGTCGGAGCGGGGCTGTGGAGCGGATCTCTCACATCCTAAAGAGCGCCTGCCGCGCCCGGGCGGTGGCGGCGGGCGATTCTCCTATTTGCAGTAATTGAATGTATCTAATACAGTCAATCACGCAATGCTGCTCACGAGAGGAAACAGATGACCGACCCCACCGGTGGCGATCTGCTCGCAGACTCCCTCATCAACCAGGGAGTCTCACGGATCTTCGGCATCCCGGGCGTCCAGCTCGATGCCGCCGCAGACGCCCTCCACGCCCGCACCGACCAGGTCGACTTCATCTGCGCGCGCAACGAGCAGGCCACGACCTACATGGCGGACGGCTACGCGCGGAGCACCGGCGACGTCGGTGTCGCGATGGTCGTGCCGGGCCCCGGCGTGCTCAACGCCCTCTCCGGCGTCGCGACCGGCTACTCGGCCAACTCGCCGATGCTCCTGATCGCGGGGCAGATCGACTCGCAGGCCATCGGCCGCGGACTCGGCGCCCTGCACGAGATCCCCGACCAGACGGGCATCCTGCAGCGACTCACGAAATGGACGGGCACCGCCCGCTCCGCCGATGAGATCCCCGGGCTCGTGCGCGAGGCGTTCACGCAGCTGCGCAGCGGCCGCCCTCGCCCCGTCGCGCTCGAGGTGCCGCCGGACGTGCTGGCCGCCACCTCGCGTGCCGTCGCGGCCGAGCGTGTCGCCGACGCACCCCTCGTGCCGGAGGAGCAGCAGATCCGCGACGCCGCCGCCCGCCTGCTCGCGGCCAAGCGCCCGATGATCGTGGTGGGCGGGGGAGTGCTCGCCGCGAACGCATCGGTCGCCCTCCAGGCACTCGCCGAGGCACTGGAGGCCCCCGTGCTCATGACCGAGAACGGCCGCGGTGCGCTCGACGCCCGCCACCGTCTGGCCTTCGACGCGCTCGCCCTCCGCGCGTTCCGGGAGGACGCCGACCTGGTGCTCGCCGTCGGCACGCGCTTCGTCTCGACGTTCGGCACCCAGGTCGACACGAACGGCGCCCCCGTGATCCTCGTGAACGCGGAGGCCGCCGACCTCGAGGGCCCGCGTGCCGCCGCGCAGACGCTGCACGCCGATGCCCGCCTCGCCCTCGCCGCCCTGGCCGCCGAGGTCGGCACCCCGGCGCGCGACTCGCGGGAGAGCGAGTTCGCCCGCGTGCGCACCTGGCTCGCCGCGCAGTTCGCCGACATCGCCCCGCAGCGCGAGTACCTGTCCGCGATCCGCGGCGCGCTCCCCGAAGACGGCGTCTTCGTGAGCGAGTTCACGCAGGTGGGCTACGCCGCCAGCGCCTGCTATCCGGCGTACCAGCCGCGCACCTACATCGGCCCCGGTTACCAGGGCACGCTCGGCTACGGCTTCGCCACGGCCCTCGGCGTCAAGGCGGCCGACCCCGACCGCGCCGTCGTGTCGGTGAACGGCGACGGCGGCTTCTCCTGGACGCTGCAGGAGCTGTCCACGGCCAAGCGCTACGGTCTCGGCCTCGTGACGATCGTGTTCCACGACGGGTTCTACGGCAACGTGCGCCGCATCCAGAAGAACCGGTACGGGGCACGCTACTTCGCCAGCGACCTCACCAATCCGGACTACGGCACGCTCGCGGAGGCGTTCGGCATCCGCTCCGCACGGGCCACCACCCCGCAGGAGCTCTCGGGGGTGCTGGCCGACGCCGTGCCCGCGAACGAGCCGATCCTCATCAACGTGCCGGTCGGCGAGTTCCCGTCGCCGTGGCACCTGATCCACGAGGGTGTGCCGCGCCCGGCGCCGCTCGCCCCCGATGCGCATCTCGTGCGGCAGGCGGGGGTCTGACATGGTCATCGGGCACGACATCGCCGGCATCAGGGAGGATGCCGCAGGGCAGGCCTCGATCGATGTCGTCAGCCCGGCCGACGGCACCGTGATCGGTGCCGTCGTGGCTGGCGGACCCGCCGATGTGGATCGTGCGGTGGCTGCGGCCGCGGGCGCGTTCGGCACCTGGTCGACGACGCCGATGTCGCAGCGGATCGCTCATGTCGAGGCGCTCGCCGAGGGGTTGGCGCGCCACCGTGAGCTGCTCGCTGCGACGTTGAGCGCGGAGATGGGGTCGCCGATCGCGTTCGCGCGCTCCGCCCAGGTGGGCGTCGCGATCGCCGACCTCGCCCGGCTGGTCGAGGCCGCCCGCGCGCACGTCGAGCGCGAGGCGGTCTCGAACTCCCTCGTGGTCGCGGAGCCGGTCGGTGTGGTCGCCGCGATCACGCCCTGGAACTTCCCCCTGCACCAGATCATGCTCAAGGTGGGCGCCGCGATCCTCGCCGGCTGCACCGTGGTGCTCAAGCCCAGCGAGGTCGCGCCGCTGAACGCCGCGATCGTGGGCGACATCCTCCGCGAGACCGGGCTACCGGCCGGCGTCGTGAACATCGTGCACGGCGACGGCGCCGGTGTCGGCTCGCCGCTGGTGGCGCACCCCGGCGTCGACATGGTCACCTTCACGGGTTCGCGCCAGGTGGGGGAGCAGGTGGCGCGCGCCGCCGCCGCGACCATCAAGAAGGTCGCGCTGGAGCTCGGGGGCAAGTCGGCGGCGATCGTGCTCGACGACGCGCCGCTGGACGAGTCCGTGCGGGGGGTCCTCGCCTCGTGCTTCGCGAACGCCGGACAGACCTGCGCGGCGCAGACGCGCGTGCTGGTGCCGGAGGGCATGCGGGAGGCGTGGGAGCGCGCGGCCGTCGAGGCCGCGGCGGGCTGGGCGCCCGGCGACCCGCGCGCGGAGGGGACGGCCACCGGGCCGGTCGCCTCGGCGCTGCAGCGCGAGCGGGTGCGGTCGCACATCGAGACGGCGATCGCCGAGGGTGCGCGCGTGCTGACCGGCGGCCTCGATATCGTCGAACCGACGGCCGGCGGCGCCTACGTGCAGCCCACGATCTTCGCCGATGTGACACCCGACATGAGGATCTTCCACGAGGAGGTCTTCGGCCCGGTGCTCACGATCACTCCGTACGCCACGGTCGATGAGGCTGTCGACCTGGCGAACGACAGCGTGTACGGCCTGTCGGGCGGCGTGTGGTCGAGCGACCCTCGACGCGCCCTCGAGGTCGCGCTGCGCATGCGCACCGGCACCGTCGGCATCAACGGCGCCGGGCTTGACGTGGGGGCTCCCTTCGGGGGGTACAAGCAGTCGGGCGTCGGCCGGGAGTGCGGCGTGCACGGGTTCGAGGAGTTCCTCGAGCTGAAGTCGGTGATGGGCGCCGCCGCCCTTCTCGACGACCACTCGTGACCGGTAACAAACCCGAAACACCGCCGACACGAGGCAATAAAGAGCAATTCATAATATTCAATGAGTTGGAACCCGCCCGAGGGTTCCGTGAAGAGAGGACACCCATGAGACGCAGCATCGTAGCCGCGGTCGTCGGCGTGACGGCACTCGCCCTGACCGGCTGCGCCGGCGGGGGAGACGGGTCAGGAGGCGGAGCGGTCGAGAAGGCCACCATCGCCATCGCCGCCGACCCGGGTTCGCTCAACCCGATCACGAACGCGACGCAGGCGGGGCAGGAGGTCTCGGCCTACCTGTACGAGACCCTCATGTCGTTCGCCCACGGCAAGGACGCCGAGGGCCTGCTCGCCGAGAGCTGGACGGAGTCGACGACCGAGGTGTCGTTCGTGCTGAAGGAGGGGATCGTCTGCACGGACGGCTCCGAGCTCACCGCCTCCGACGTCAAGGCCTCGTTCGACTACGCCGCAGACCCCGAGACGGCATCGCCCTACTCCGGCGTCTACTTCCCCGCCGAGGGCCTGACCGTCGAGGCCGACGACGCCTCGCGCACCGTCACGTTCACCAGCGCGCAGCCGCAGAGCTTCCTGCTCAGCAACATCGGCCAGATGCCGGTCGTGTGCGCAGCCGGCATCGAGGACCCCGCGTCGCTCGACTCCACCCCCGTCGGCACCGGCATCTACACGCTCGAGGACTCCTCGCCCGGGCAGACCTACACGCTCGCCCTGCGCGACGACTACACGTGGGGTCCCGGCGACGTCACGAGCGACACCGAGGGGCTGCCGAAGACCGTCGAGCTGGAGGTCGTCGACACCGAGCCCACGCGCGCGAACATGCTCCTGTCTTCCGAGATCAACGTCGCCGAGGTCGGCGGCACGGATCGCGACCGGCTGGAGAGCGGCGATCTGTTCACGATCGACGTGCCCGCCCGTCCCGGCCTGATGTTCTTCAACCAGTCGGAGGGACGCCCGACCAACGACCTGCTGGTGCGGGAGGGCATCGCCGGCGGCATCGACCGCGACGAGGTCGCCTCGGTCTCCACCGGTGGACGCGGCGAGCTGATGACCTCGCTCGTCTCCTCGTTCACCGCGGTGTGCGTCGGGGCGGATGCCACCACGTCGCTCATCGGCTTCGACGCCGACGCGGCGGCCGCATCGCTCGACGAGGCCGGCTGGACCGTGGGCGCCGACGGCGTGCGGGAGAAGGACGGCGCGAAGCTGGAGCTCACCTTCGTCTACCCGTCCACCGAGGCGCAGTCGGTCGTGGCCGGCATCGAGCTCATCCAGCAGCAGCTGGGCGAGATCGGCGTCGAGGTCACTCCGGCACCGTCGTCGTCGTACACCGACGTCATCTTCCAGGGCGGCGACTGGGACCTCATCTGGGCCCCGATCTCCACCACGCTGCCCTCCACCTGGGCCGGCATCCTCTCGGGTCCGTTCCCCCCGGACGGCGGCAACTGGACGTACAACACCAACCAGGAGTTCTTCGACCTGACGGCCGAGGCGCAGCAGCTGGCCGGCGAGGACAGCTGCGACGCGTGGACCGCCGCGCAGGCCTCGGCGATCGGTAACCTCGAGGTGATGCCGTTCGCGGAGTCCACGAGCACGCTGTACGGAGCGGGCGTGGAGTTCGAGGTCACCACCAACGGACTGCTGATCCCGACGAGCCTCCGAGGCTAGGAGCCGCATGCTGGACCACGCGTCCGCCAGGACGGACACCGTGGCGGTGTTTCTTCGGAAGCGCCGCCACGGCAACCCCTGGCTGAGATTCCTCCTCCGCCGCGCGCTGCGCATGCTGGTGGCGATGTTCGTGATCATCGCGGTCGCGTTCTTCGTGCTCAGGGCATCCGGCGGCGACCCCGTGCGCGCCGCACTCGGCGCGACGGCCGACGAGGCCGTGGTCCAGGCCCGGCGCGATCAGCTGGGTCTCAACGACCCGCTGATCGTGCAGTTCTGGAACTATCTCACCGGCATCCTCCAGGGCGATCTGGGCTCGTCCCTCATCACCGGACGGTCGGTGTCGGAGCTCGTGCAGAACCGTCTCCCGGCCACCCTGGAGCTCGCCGGCATCTCGTTCGTGATCGTGCTGCTGGTGGCCGTGCCCGTGGGCCTCGGCATCGCGATCCTCACGCAGGGCAACCGACGCCGCGGCGTCGAGGTGACGTTCACCGGCATCACCGGCGTGATCGCCGCGATCCCGGAGTACCTCCTGGGCGTGGCACTGGTCGTGATCTTCGCGGTGGGGCTGCACTGGTTCCCCGTGGCCGGACGCTCGGGCCCCGCGTCGTACGTGCTGCCGGTGCTGGCCATGACGGTCGCCTCGTGGGCGTCGCTGTCGCGCATCGCCCGCGTCGAGGCGCTGAACACGCTGTCCGACGACTACGTGCGCACGGCCCGCTCCAAGCGCATCCCCGCGTCGTGGGTGTACTTCCGCCACGCGCTGCCCAACATGCTCACCGCCACGCTGACGATCGGCGGCACGCTGCTGTCGACCATGGTCGCCTCCAGCGTGCTCGTGGAGAAGGTGTTCAACTGGCCGGGTCTGGGCTCGGCGTTCGTCGACGCCATCGCCACGAAGGACTACGGCATCGTGCAGGGCCTCGCGCTCGTGTACGCGGCCATCATCCTCGTCATCACCCTCGCGGTCGACATCGTGCTGTCGCTCCTCGACCGGCGCACCACCCTCCTGGAGACGACCTGATGCGCTCGATCCTCACCTTCCTGCGCAACCCGCTCGGCGCGATCAGCACCGTCATGGTGCTCGTGCTGGTGTTCCTCGCGCTGTTCGCCCCGGAGATCTGGGGCGCGCAGGCGAACCAGACCGACACGTCGGCGCTGCTGCAGGGACCCAGCGCCGCGCACCCGCTCGGTACCGACGGCCTCGGGCGCGACCTCCTGCTCCGCACGCTCGTCGCCGCACGGCTGTCGCTGGGGATGGCGCTGATCGCCACCGTCATCGGCCTCGTCTTCGGTCTGCTGCTCGGTGCCCTCCCGTCGGTGCTCGGACCGCGGGTGCAGCGCCTGTTCAGCTCCGTCATCAGCACGTGGCTGGCGTTCCCGGTGCTGCTGGTGGCGATGCTGACCGTGATCCTGCTCGGGCCCAGCTCGTCGTCCGCGGTGATCGCGCTCGGCCTCACGATGGTGCCGTCGTTCGCCCGCCTCGCCCAGACGCTGTCGTCGCGCGTCGGCGGATCGGAGTACCTGGCGGCGGCGCGCATGATGGGCGTCTCGCGCGGACGGCAGTTCACGCGCTACGTGCTGCCGAACATCGCCGAACCCATCATCGTCAACGTCACCCTGTCGATCGGCGGCGGCCTGCTCGCGCTCTCCAGCCTCAGCTTCCTCGGCGTCGGCGTGCAGCCGCCGGACTACGACTGGGGCCGCATGCTCAGCGAGGCGTTCGACCAGGTGTACACCAACCCGACCGCGGTGGTCGGCCCCGGAGTCGCCGTCGTGTTCGCCGGCGTGGCGTTCGGCACGCTGGGCGAGTCGCTCGCCGCGCACCTGCGCAGCCACGGCAAGGGCAGCGTGCTCTCCCGGCGCAAGCTGGGCTCCGCGCCGCGCGTCGAGGCCCGCGAGCGGGTGGCCGACGACGACGCGCTGCTCGTGGTCGACGGCCTGTCGGTCTCGTTCCCCTCGCCGTCCGGGTGGGTGCGTCCCGTGCAGGACGTCTCGTTCTCGGTCGCACCGGGGGAGATCGTCGGCGTCGTCGGCGAGTCCGGCAGCGGCAAGTCGGTGGCGCTGATGGCGGTCGCCCAGCTGTCCGCCGCGGGCGCCGCCGTGACCGCGCAGGAGCTGCGCTTCGATGGCGACGACGTGCTCGACCTGCCGCCCGCCGTGATGAAGAAGCGGCTCGGCACGAAGATCGGCGTCGTGTTCCAGGATTCGCTCACGGCGCTCAACCCGGCGCTGCGCGTGGGCACGCAGCTCGCCGAGATCCCGCGTTTCCACGCCAGGGATGCCCGTGGCGCCGCACATCAGAAGGCCGTCGCCGCGCTGAAGGACGTCGCGATCGACGAGCCGGAGCGGCGCTCCCGGCAGTTCCCGCACGAGTACTCGGGCGGCATGCGGCAGCGCGCGCTCATCGCGATGTCGCAGATCGGCAAGCCGCGACTCATCATCGCCGACGAGCCCACCACGGCCCTCGACGTCACGGTGCAGCAGCGTGTGCTCGCGCTGCTCCGCCGCGAGTGCGAGGAGACCGGGGCGGCCGCGATCGTGGTGTCGCACGACATCGCCGTGCTCGCCGAGCTGTGCCAGCGCATCCTGGTGATGTACGCGGGACGCATCGTGGAGGACGTGGATGTGCGCCTGCTCGCGACGCCCGAGAAGCTCGCGCACCCCTATACGCGTGCGCTCGCCGAGTCGCTGCCCGACCTCGACACCGATCGCACCCAGCCGCTCGCGACGATCCCCGGCGAGCCGCCGGACCTCTCGCTGCCGCTCGTGGGCTGCGGGTTCGCTCCGCGCTGCCCGTTCGCGACCGAGCAGTGCCGCACGGTCACCCCGGAGCCGGTGGCCCACGGTCACGGCGGTCGCGTGGCCTGCTGGCACCCGCAGGACGGCGTGCCGATCGAGGGCATCCTCGGGGAGCCGGTCGTGCTCACCGGGTCGCAGACCACGCAGACCACGCAGGAGGTGCGCTGATGGCCGAGCTCGTCGTCGACGATCTGGTGGTGACCTTCGGGCACGGCGACTCGTCGTTCAACGCCGTGGACGGCGTGTCGCTCACGGTGCCGCACGGCAGCATCGTCGGACTGGTCGGGGAGTCCGGCTCGGGCAAGTCCACCATCGCGCGCGTCATCGCCGGTCTCCAGCCGGCCACGGCCGGACGCCTGCTGCTCGACGGCGAGGAGCTGCGACCGGCGACCGGGCGGCAGCGCCTCGCGCGCGCCCGCGACGTGCAGATGATCTTCCAGGACCCGTACTCCTCGCTGAATCCGCGCATGACCATCGGCGACACGCTCGACGAGGCGCTCGCGCTGCACGGCAGCGGCAACGCCAAGGCGCGCGCCGACGGCGTGAAGGAGCTGTTGCGGCTGGTGCGCCTGAAGCCGGGCACGGTCGACCAGTATCCGTCTCAGCTGTCCGGCGGCATGCGGCAGCGCGTCGCGATCGCGCGCTGTCTGGCCGTGAAGCCGCGGCTCATCATCGCCGACGAGATCACGTCGGCGCTCGATGCGTCGGTGCAGGGTGCCGTGCTGAACCTGGTGCGCGATCTGCAGCGCGAGCTGGAGCTCTCGGTGCTGTTCATCACCCACAACCTCGCCGCCGTGCGGTACATCGCCGACACCACGGCCGTGATGCGCAAGGGGCGGATCGTCGAGCACGGCGACGCGGACGAGATCGTCTCGAATCCGCAGCACACCTACACGCAGTCCCTCGTCGCCGCGATCCCGCGCATCCAGAACGCCGGCACCGACCACCTCCTGCACGCGATCGGACACTGATGACCCTGCTCCACCCCACCACCGGTCTGCGCGACGACGCCCGCGATCTGCTCCCCGGTCTGGTCGGCCTGCGCCGCGCGATCCACGCCGATCCGGAGCTCGGGCTCGAACTGCCGCGCACGCAGCGGCGGATCCTCGATGCGCTCGAGCCGCTGGGCGTCGAGGTGACCCTCGGCGCGGGACTGAGCTCGATCGCTGCCGTCATCCGCGGCGCGCATCCCGGCCCGACCGTGCTGCTGCGCGCCGACATGGACGCACTGCCGCTCACCGAGGAGACCGGTCTCGACTATGCCGCCACCGGGGAGCGCATGCACGCGTGCGGACACGACCTGCACGTGGCGGGTCTCGTCGGCGCGGCGCAGCTGCTCGCCGCCCGTCGCGACGATCTGCACGGCGACGTGCTCCTGATGTTCCAGCCGGGCGAGGAGCTCGGCGACGGTGCCACCCGCATGCTGGCCGAGGGACTGCTCGACGTCACCGGCTCGCGGCCGGTGGCCGCGTTCGGCATCCACGTGGTCCCCGGTGAGTTCGGGGTGTTCTCCACGCGACCCGGTGCGCTGATGGCGGGCGCGATCGAGGTGGAGGTCACGATCACCGGGTCCGGGGGACACGCGTCGGCCCCGCACCTCACGCGTGACCCCGTGCCGGTGGCCGCGGAGCTCGTGACGGCGCTGCAGGCGTTCGTCACGCGGCGCTTCGACGTGTTTGACCCGGTGGTGCTGAGCGTCACACAGCTGCACGCCGGCGGACCCGCCCGCAACATCATCTCCGACACGGCGTCGCTCGTGGCGTCGGTGCGCGTGCTCTCGCACGAGAACAGCGCCCGCGTGCAGACCGAGATCCCCGCCCTGGTGCAGGAGATCGCGGCGGCGCACGGCTGCACGGTCGAGGTCGACGTCACCATCCTGTGCGCGCCCACCGTGAACGACCCGCAGGCCGTCGCGCACGTGTGCAGCACCCTGAGCGGCCTGTTCGGCGAGGAGCGGGTGTGGGAGACCGCACACCCCGTGATGGGGTCGGAGGACTTCTCGTTCGTGCTGGAGCAGGTGCCGGGCGCGTTCCTGTTCCTGCGCGCCACCCCCGCCGAGGTCGACCTGGAGACGGCGTCCCCGAACCACTCGCCGACCGTCGTGTTCGACGACGCGGTGCTCGCGGATCAGGCCGCGGCGCTCGCCGCCCTCGCGCTCGGCCGCCTCAGCGCCTGAGCCCTGCCTCAGGCCGTCAGGAACGCGCGGAGGTCGGCGTTCAGCTGCGCCGCGACCGCCGGGTCGCTGTACATCATGTGCCCGGCCCGGTACCAGTGCGAGGTGGTGCGTTCGCGGGGCAGGCCGAAGTGCCGCAGCAGATGGTCGGCGGCCCCCACGGTGGTCAGCGCGTCGTACACGCCCGTGCCGAGGAAGAGCCGCGCGTGCGGGTTCTGCTTCATCCACCGCGAGAGCCGCGCCGGGTAGGGGTAGGTGTGGAACGGCGACGGTCGGCCATAGGTGGGGAACGCGGCGCCGCCCTGCTCCTGCCAGTCCCAGTCACGGCCGGCCTCCGTGTCGACGACCCGGTACGGTCGCGCGGAGTCGTCGCCGAACACGTCGAGCCGCAGACGCGACAGCCCGGTGACGTAGCGCGGGGAGAGCGCGGTGTCGGCGGGGTCGTGGCCGAGCTCGCCGACACGGCGGTCGGCGGCGGGGGCGCGGTAGCGACTGTCCGTGACGCCCAGCACCTGGCCCTCGAGCAGCCGTTCGCGGAAGTCGGTCTTGCTGATCCACAGTCGGTCGCGCACGAGCTCGTCGGCGGGGAGGCCGATCATGGCGGACAACCGCTCGGCGACCGCGTCCCGGTCGCCCGCCGGCAGCTCGTCGCCCTGCAGCATGGCCGCGGCCAGGTCGCCGCGCGCGAAGTCGAGGGCGTCCGCGATGGCGCCCTCGACCGTGGCGTGCCCGCGCGACCCCGTGCCGTGGTACCAGGCGGTGGCGGCCTTGTAGGGCAGGTTGGCGAGGGCTCCGACGATGCTCCCCGGCCGGTCCTGCGTCTCCTGGATGTTCACCGCCTGACCGAGCAGCGCGATCCCGGCCAGCGGCGCCGTGTCCATGCTGTGCGGGTTCGTCGCGAGGAACGCCGCGCGCAGCGTGCCGTAGCTCTCGCCGAGGAAGTACGTGGGCGCGTCCCAGCGGCCGTGCCGGTCGCGCCAGTCGCCGATCGCGACGGCGACCGCGTCGGCGTCGCCCTCCACGGTGCGGAAGAGCGAGCGGTCGGCGTCGTCCGCGAACGTGCCGAAGCCGGTGCCCGGTGCGTCGAGGAACACGAGGTCGGCGACGTCGAGGATGCTCGACGGGCTCTCCTCGATGCCGTACGGCGGCTGTCCGGCGTCGCCCGGGTGCACCGGGACGCGCGCCCGCCACGGTCCGATGCCGCTCAGGTGCAGGTAGATCGACGAGACGCCGGGCCCGCCGTTGGTGAGGAACAGCACCGGCCGGCCGGGTGCGTCGACCGTATAGCTGAATGCCGACAGCGTGCCCTGTGGCGTGCCGTCGGAGCGCCGCAGCGGCAGCTCCTCCACCCGCGCGACGTACTCCCGCTCTCCGAGTCGGCCCGTCGTCTCGCGTGCGCTCATCAGCGCGCGGTGGCGTCGCGGTAGAAGTCGTCGAGGTCGCTCTTCATGCGCACGATGGCATCTTCGTCCACGAACGTCATGTGGCCGGACTCGTAGAACGCGAAACGGATGTTGTCGCGCAGCGCGGGGGCGAGGTACAGGTGCGCCACGTCGACCTCCGGCCCGAAGAACGGGGTCGCGAGGTCGTAGTACCCGCCCATCACGAACACGCGGAGGTTCGGGTTGCGCCGCACCGCCGCCGAGAGGTCGAGCGACACGTCGGGCACGAGCTGGGGGGCGTCGACGCCCGGCGCCTTGTGCTTCCAGTCCCAGGCTCGCGAGATGGGCATGTTGTGCAGGTGCCGGTAGTGCAGGTCGCTGGTGTAGCCGATGTCGTCGACGAGGTGCGCGCGGTAGGTCGACAGGTGCGCGCTGTTCACCCCGGCGGTGGCGGCGTCGTCGGTGGCGGGGTCGTGCGAGCCGCCGCCCACCACGTACTGGTGCTCGGCGGTGAAGCGGGTGTCGAACCGGCCGATCACGCGACCCTCGTCGGCGAGCAGCGCGTAGCGGTACTGCTCCATGCCGATGCGGAAGTGGTGCTTCTTCAGGTCGTCGGCATCGAGACCGACGAGGGCGCTCATGCGCGCGGCGACCTCGTCTTCGACCTCGGACGGGATCAGGTCGCCCTGCAGCAGGGCGGCCGCGAAGGGTCCCTGCGCGAAGGCCCTGGCCTCCACCAGGAACGGCTCCAGCTCGGTGTGCTCGGTGCGCGCCCTGCCGTGATACCACGCGGTCGCGGCGAACGAGGGCAGCAGGTTGATGTACTCGCGCGGCCCCCCGAGGTTGCTCTCGCCCCAGTTCAGCACGGTGGACAGCAGCACGACGCCGTTGAAGTCGAGGCCCTGGTTCTGCAGGCGGTGCACGAGGGACGCGGCGCGCGTGGTGCCGTACGACTCGCCGAACAGGAACCGCGGGGCGTTCCAGTTGTTCGTGAGGGTGAGCCACCGGGTGATCGCCTTCGCGAACGCGTCGACGTCCTGGTCGACGCCCCATACCTGCGCGGGCGCGGTGTCGCCCAGCAGTCGCGAGTAACCGGTGCCGGGGGCGTCGATGAAGACGAGGTCGGACTCGGTGAGCAGCGTGTGCGGGTTGTCGCCCCACGCGTAGGGAGCGGGTGGGGTCGCCTTCGGCGTGTTGGTGGGGGCGCGCTTGACGCCGAAGCCGCCGATGTTGAGCCACAGGCTGGCGGAGCCGGGTCCGCCGTTGAACAGGAAGGTCACCGGGCGCGGCGCAGCGCCCTCCTCGCGGTCGGCCACGTAGGACGTGTAGAAGACGCTGGCGAGCGGGGTGTGCTCGTCGTCGCGCACGATCACGGTGCCGGCGCCCGCCGTGTAGTCGAGCGTGCGTCCACCCGCCGTGATGCGGTGGCGGCGCGAGGTGAACGTCTCGGTCGCTGCGGTGTCGGCGGCGGGGGTCTGCTCGGTCACGGGGCTCCCTCGGAGGCTGGCAATGAGTGAATTGAATATATCTTAATCACTCGCTCGCGTGCCGCGCGAGGAAGTCGTACACCTCGTTGTCGTCCACGCCGGGGAAGGCGCCGCGGGGGAGCGGCGAGAACATGTGCGTGTGCACGCGGGCGCTCGGCCACGCCCGCCCCTGCCAGCGCTCGGTCAGCTCGGTCGAGGGGCGCCGGCAGCACGCCTCGTCGGGGCAGGTCGACACGGCGCGGTCGCTCGTCTCCCTGCCCCGCCACCAGCGGGCGTCGTCGAACGGCACGCCGACCGTGACGGAGAACTCGCCGTCGGTGGAGGAGCCGGTCTGGGTGGAGCACCAGAACGTCCCGGACGGGGTGTCGGTGTACTGGTGGTGCTCGACCGTGCGGTTCTGCTGCGTGAAGGCGGAGCGCGCCTGGAACTTGCGGCACACGCGCTGGCCCTCGACGGCGCCGGTGACGTCCATCGGCAGCGGCAGCCCGTCGTTCTCGTAGACGCGGGTGATGGCTCCGGTCGAGTCGACGCGCAGGAAGTGCAGCGACATGCCCAGGTGCTGCGTCATCAGGTTGGTCATCCGCATGCCGGCGGCCTCGTGCGTGACGCCGAAGCCGTCGCGGAAGTCCTCGACGGCGAGGTTGCGGTCCTTCTTCGCCTGCTGCAGGAAAGCGACGGCGGCGGTCTCGGGCATCAGGCAGCAGGCGGCGAAGTAGTTGATCTCCAGGCGCTGCTGCAGGAAGTCGGCGTAGTCGGTGGGCGGGGTGTGCCCGAGCAGGCGGTGGGCCATGGCCTGCAGCGCCATCGAGCGCAGGCCGTGTCCGCCGGGGATGGAGGCGGGCGGCAGGTAGATGCGGCCGTTCTCGAGGTCGGTCACCGAGCGGGTGGAGTGCGGCAGGTCGTTGACGTAGATGAGCTCGAAGCCGAGCTTCTCCGCCATGATGCTCACGGTGCGGTGGGTGAGGGCCCCCTGTGTGTGCCCGGCCGCCTTGAGCTGTTTCTCGGCGAGCTTCTCGATCTCGGGCAGGTAGTTGTTCTGTGCGCGCATCCGCAGCCGCAGCTCGGTGTTCGCACGCCTGGCCTCCTCGGGGGTCGCGATCGCCTCGCGCTCCCTCCGCTGCAGCTCGTTGTGCAGCCCGAGGATCGACTCGATGGTCTCGTCGCTCATGCCCTTCGTGACGCGCACGGGAGCGACGCCGAGCTGGCGGAACACCGGGCTCTCCTGCGCGCGCTCCAGCTCGATCTCGAGCGCCGCACGGCGGTTGGGTGGCTCGCCGGAGATGAGGTCGGTGACCTCGGTGCCCGTGGCGTGCGCGATCGCCTGGAGCAGGGAGAGCTTGGGCTCGCGCTTGCCGTTCTCGATGAGGCTGAGCTGCGAGCCGGCGACCCCGACGACGGCGCCGAGCTCGTCGAGCGTGTACCCCTTCTGCAGGCGGTGGTGGCGGATGCGGTGACCGAGCGTCGTGAGGTGGAGTCCGGAGGGCGGCATGGTTTTGAGTGTAGCGAAAGAACATCGATTCTTTCGGCCCGATTTGTCCGAAAGTCGGGGTGGAGGCGGAAGAAGATAGGTGCAACGCCCCACACTTCTAAGGAGCAGTCATGGCCATGGCCGAAGTCATCACCCCCCGCACGTCTCCCGTCGCGACGATGCGCACGTTCGGCACGGCCCCCTCCTCCGACACCCCCGCGATGGCCGAGCTGCTCGCGTGGGTCGAGGAGATCCGGGCGCTCACCCAGCCCGACGCCGTGCACTGGGTCGACGGCTCCCGCGCCGAGAACGACTGGCTGCTGCGCGGGCTGGTCGACGAGGGCAAGCTCATCAAGCTCAACCCGGAGTGGCGTCCCGGCTCGTACCTCGCCCGCTCGCACCCGAGCGACGTCGCCCGTACCGAGGGGCGCACCTTCATCGCCTCGGAGCGCGAGGAGGACGCCGGTCCCACCAACAACTGGGCGGACCCCGCCGAGATGCGCGCCACCATGACCGAGATCTTCGCGGGCTCGATGCGCGGTCGCACGATGTACGTCGTCCCGTTCTCGATGGGTCGCGTCGGCGGACCGCTCTCGCACATCGGCGTGCAGATCACCGACAGCGCCTACGCGGTCGCCTCGATCGGCATCATGACCCGGGTGGGCGACGCCGTCACCCGCCAGATCGCGGACGGGGCGCCGTGGGTCAAGACGGTCCACTCGGTGGGCGCTCCGCTGGCCGCGGGCGAGCCCGACGTCGAGTGGCCGTGCAACGACGAGAAGTACATCGTGCACTTCCCCGAGACGCTCGAGGTCTACTCGTACGGCTCGGGCTACGGCGGCAACGCGATCCTCGCGAAGAAGTGCTTCGCGCTGCGCATCGCCTCGGTGATCGCCCGCGACGAGGGCTGGCTCGCCGAGCACATGCTGCTCATCCGCGTGATCGATCCGCAGGGCACGGCCTACCACGTCGCTGCCGCGTTCCCCTCGGCGTGCGGCAAGACGAACCTCGCGATGCTGCGTCCGACGATCCCGGGATGGCGGGTCGAGACACTCGGCGACGACATCGCCTGGATCCGTCCGGGCGAGGACGGGCGCCTGTGGGCCATCAACCCCGAGGCCGGCTTCTTCGGTGTCGCGCCGGGCACGGGCGAGTCCACCAACGTCACGGCCGTCGAGACGCTGTGGGGCAACACGATCTTCACGAACGTCGCGCTCCGGCCCGACGGCGACGTGTGGTGGGAGGGGCTGACCGACGAGGCGCCCGCGCACCTGATCGACTGGGAGGGCAACGACTGGACGCCCGACTCGGGTCGTCCGGCGGCGCACCCCAACTCGCGCTTCACGGTGTCGGCGGCGCAGTGCCCGCAGATCTCGGAGGACTGGGAGGAGGCCGTGCCGCTCGACGTGATCCTGTTCGGCGGGCGTCGCGCGAGCAACGTCCCGCTCGTGGTGGAGGCCACCGACTGGACGCACGGCGTGTTCCTCGGCTCGAACATCTCGTCCGAGCGCACCGCGGCGGCCGAGGGCACCGTGGGCGAGCTGCGCCGCGACCCGTTCGCGATGCTGCCGTTCTGCGGCTACAACATGGCCGACTACTTCGGGCACTGGCTGAAGGTGGGCCGCGGCCTGCGCTTCGACCGGGCGCCGCGCATCTTCCAGGTCAACTGGTTCCGCCGCGGGGCCGACGGGCGCTTCCTGTGGCCCGGCTTCGGTGACAACTCCCGCGTGGTCGACTGGATCATCCGCCGCATCTCGGGCGCCGTGCCCGCCGTGGACAGCCCCATCGGACGGCTGCCGCGTGCGGAGGACCTCAACCTCGACGGGCTCGACCTGCCGGCGGAAGACCTGGAGGAGCTCTTCTCGGTCGACCCGGAGGCATGGAAGGTCGAGGCCGACCTGACCGAGGAGTTCTACGACACCTTCGGCGACCGCGTGCCCGCGGCGCTGCGCACCGAGCTGGCCTCGCTGCGCTACCGGCTCGCGAAGGCGTCGTAGCCCCCAGACCGGTGCCGGTTCGGGGGAGCCGGCACCTTCGGGCCCCCGTGGCCCCCAGACCCGCGAAGGCGGGGCGTCGGAGACGAACCCATGGCTGAGTGGTCTCCGGCACCCCGCCTTCGCGTTGCCCGTTCGAGTGCGGTCAGGCGAGGAGCTGGTGACGCGCGAGGTCGCGGTACAGCGGCGTCGACTCGACCAGCTCCGCGTGGGTGCCCTGGCCGACGACCGTGCCGTCCTGCAACACGACGATGAGGTCGCTGTCGACGACCGTCGACAGCCGGTGGGCGATCACGACGAGGGTGCGGTCGGTGGACGCCGCCTCGATGGCCTCGCGCATGCGCTGCTCGTTCACACCGTCGAGCGACGACGTGGACTCGTCCAGCAGCAGGATCGGGGCGTCCGTGAGCAGTGCGCGCGCGATCGCGAGGCGCTGGCGCTCGCCGCCCGACAGCATCACGCCGTCCTCGCCGACCGGGGCGTCCACGCCGAGGGGGCTGCGTTCGAGCACGTCGCCGAGGTTCACGGCGCGCAGCACCCGCTCGCAGTCGGCGTCGCTGGCGTCGGGCGACGCGAGGCGCAGATTCTCGGCGAGGGTGCCGGCGAGGGTCGGGGCGTCCTGCTCGACGTAGCCGAACTGCGCGCGCAGCTCCTCCCGCGGGTACGTGCGGGCGTCGTGGCCGTGTACGCGGATGGAGCCGCCCGTGGGGTCGTAGAAGCGCTCGATGAGCGACAGGATCGTGCTCTTGCCCGCGCCGCTCGGACCGACCAGCGCCACCCGGGCGCCGCGCGGCACCGCGAACGATACGCCGCGCAGCACCTCGTGATCGGCGGCCTCGGCGTCGGCGGGCACCGGCGCGGCGGAGTCGAGGTGAGCGTCGGCGAGCAGATCCTTGGCCGCCTTCGCCGCGGCCTGCCGTGCGGCCACGACGTTCGCGGGGTAGCGGAAGCGCACATCGCGGAACTCGATCGCGGGCGCCGTGGGGTCGTCGGCCTCGCGGGGGATCGAGGCGGCGGTGGCGGCGTCGTCCTGCGACTCGGTGGGCAGGTCGAGCACCTCCTGGATGCGGCCGAGCGCGCCGAGGGCCTGGTTCACCGAGGTGATCGCCCCGAACGTGGTCGCGAGCGGCATCACGAGCAGGAACAGGAACATGATGAACGCGATCAGCGAGGCGATCGTGATGGCGCCGGCGGCCACACGGAACCCGCCCACGCCCAGCACCACCAGGAGTGACAGCTGCAGGGCGATGCCCGAGACCGGCACCACGAGAGACGAGATCTTGGCGATGCGCACACCGATGCCGTAGGCCTCGGCGGCCCGGTCGGAGACGGCTGCGGTCTCGCGCTCGGTCGCCCCCGAGGCGCGGATGGTGCGGATCGAGCCCACGGCACGCTCGACGCCGGAGGCGAGTTCGCCCACCTTCTCCTGCTGGGCGGTCGACGCGGTGCGGATGCGGCCGCTGAGCGACACCACGACCACGACCGAGACGCCGATCACGACCACGATGAGCAGCAGCAGCACCGGATCGATCAGCAGCATCGCGACCAGGGCGCCCACGAACAGGACCGCGCTGCCGACCGCATCGGCGAGACCCTGCGTGAGCACGGCGTACAGCAGGGTGGTGTCGGTGCCGACGCGCGAGACGAGGTCGCCGGTGCGGCGGGCGTCGAACTCCGCGGTGGGCAGGTGCAGGATGCGCGCGATGAGCTTGCGCCGGCTGGAGTACACCACGGCCGTGCCGGTGCGCTGCAGCAGGTAGTGCTGGAAGCCGGAGATGATCGACGACACGATCACGAAGCCGACGAGCAGCCATACCAGGACCCCGATCGTGCCGTCGGTCTGCACGGCCTCGATGACCTGGCCGACCAGCACCGGCTGCACGAGCGAGGTCGCCGCGCCGATGACGCTGAGGATCGCGACGACGATGAGGGTGCGCTTGTGCTCGAACAGGAAGGGGAGGAGCTGACGGAAGGTGGCGCGCGGGCCGTCGGGCTGTGCGCCCCGGCGGCGTCGGCGTGCTGTCGCCGTGGTGGACATGCGGGACCTCGATCTGGAGAGGGGGGTACTTCGACCGTACTCGGGGGCGGTCGCTTCCTATGCGGCTGCTGTATGCACTCAGTGGCGCCCGAAGCGGCGATGCGCGGCCTGCTTGGTCACGCCCAGGGCGCTGGCGATCGCCTGCCACGAGTAGCCGTCGTTGCGCGCGCGGCGCACCTGCGCCTCCTCGGCGCGAGCGATCTCGATGCGAAGCCCGGCCAGGCGGTGCAGCTCGGCGAGCGGCTCGCCGCCCTCGGCCTGGGCGATCGTGGTCGTGTTCATCGGACACCTCCTGCGTCAATGATCATTGACGCGCGCCACCGTTGTCAATCTCTGTTGACGCTCGTTGTCGACAGATCGCGAACACCGCGCATGCGCGCCACATGTGATCACGGGGGCATGGGCAGATCATCCGCCACCCGCTGCGCCGCCTGATCCCGCGCATCTGGACGCTGCGCGAGGAGGTCTCCGCATACGACGCCGGCTCCGTCGCGCTGGCGGAGGCGCTCGGCGTCCCGCTGCTCACGCTCGACCGCCGGCTGGCGAAGACCGCGGCGCGGTACTGCGATGTCGTCGTCCTCTGAGCGCTCCCGCGCGCGGACGGCGGCCCGGAGACGCGGAAACGGCCGCACCTCGCGGGGAGGGCGGCCGTTCCGGGGTTCGTCGTCGGGCGCTCAGAGCTCGGCGGAGGCTGCCAGCCCCAGGTCGTCCTCGTAGTCGTGGTCCTTCGTCTCCGGCGTGAAGATCAGCGCCACGAAGGTGAGCACGGCCATCGAGGAGAGGTACACGCCGACCAGCCACGGCTCGCCGCCGACCGCCGCCCACAGTGCCACGGCGATGAACGGGGCCACGGCCGCGCCGAGGATCGACGACACGTTGTAGGCGATCGCGGAGCCCGAGTAGCGCACGTTCGTCGGGAACAGCTCGGGCAGCAGCGCGCCCATCGGGCCGAACGTCGTGCCCATGAGCATGAACCCGAACACCAGGAACGCCTGCGTGAGCGCGCCCGTGAACTTCGGGTCGGCCTGGGGCAGCAGGAAGAGGTTGAACGACAGGCCGAACACCACGATGAGGCCCGTGACCCACAGCAGCAGCTTGCGGCGGCCGATGGCGTCGGCGATCGGACCCGACAGCAGCGTGAAGATGCCGAAGAACACCACGCCGATGATCTGCATCAGCACGAAGTCGGTGTAGCCGAAGCCGAGCCCCGGGTAGAACTGGGCCGCGAACGCCGTGGGGTCGAAGTCCTTGCCGGTGGCCTCCGCGGCGGCGCGGGCGGCGGCCGACGCAGTCTCCACGTCGGCGGCCTTGGTGCCGTACGTCAGGGTGAAGTTCGTCATCAGGTAGAACAGCACGTAGGTCGCCAGCATGATGAACGTGCCGAGGATCAGCTGCTTCCAGTGGTGGCGGAAGACGGTGGCCAGCGGCAGCTTGCGGATGGCGCCGGTCTTCTCCGCCTTCTTGAACGTGTCCGACTCGACCAGGCGCAGGCGCACCCACAGGCCGATGATGACCATGACGGCCGAGAACAGGAACGGCACCCGCCAGCCCCACGACAGGAACGCCTCCGACTTCAGCGCCGGGTCCTCGGGGTGGGGCAGGGCGAAGTTGATGGCGAGGAAGATGCCGTTCGCGATGATGAACCCGAGGGGCGCACCCAGCTGCGGGAACGAGCCGTACCAGGCGCGCTTGCCCTTCGGGGCGTTCTCGGTCGCGACCAGCGCCGCGCCCGACCACTCGCCGCCGAGCGCGAAGCCCTGGGCGAGGCGCAGCACGAGAAGCAGCAGCGGCGCGACCCAGCTGATCTGCTGGAACGTGGGCAGCAGGCCGATCACGAAGGTCGCGATGCCCATCGTGAGCAGGGACGCGACGAGCGTCGCCTTGCGGCCGAACTTGTCGCCGAAGTGGCCGAACACGACTGCGCCGATCGGGCGGGCGACCATCGCGGCGCCGAACACGGCGAACGACGACAGCAGCGAGGCGGTGTCGTTGGTGCTGGGGAAGAAGAGCGTCGGGAACACCAGGACCGCTGCCGTCGCGTAGACGTAGAAGTCGTAGAACTCGATGGTGGTGCCGACGAGGCTCGCGGTGATGACGCGCGAGCGGGGATTCGCGGGGGCGGGGGCGCTGCTCATGGGGTCTCTTTCTCGGATGACGCCGCTGGTATACCAGGACCCGGGCGAGTCTACGCCTTCCTGGGAGTTGCCTGAACGCGGATGACGCCGCCCGGTCCCGGCGGCGCGCCACCCCCGTAGAGTCGGAGCACACGACGTGGAACGCACGACTCGGGGGAGCCGATATGACGACGCGGATGCTGCTGCTGGCCGACACGCACGTGCCGAAGCGCGCCAAGCGACTGCCCGACGCCGTGCTGCGCGCCGTCGACGAGGCCGACGTGGTGGTGCACGCGGGCGACTGGGTCGACGAGGCCACGCTCGATCTCCTCGCCGAGCGCGCCGCGGTGCTGCACGCCGTGTTCGGCAACAACGACGGCCCCGGTCTGCGCGGCCGGCTGCCCGAGGTCGCCCGGTTCCGGGTGGAGGACACGTCCGTCGCGGTGATCCACGAGACCGGGGGCGCGGCGGGGCGGGAGCGACGCATGGACGCGGCGTTCCCCGACGACGACCTCCTGGTGTTCGGGCACTCGCACATCCCGTGGGACACGGTGATCCCGCGCGGCCTGCGTCTGCTGAACCCGGGGTCGCCGACCGACCGCCGCCGTCAGCCCGTGTGCACCCTGATGACGGTCGTGATCGACGGCGCCGACATCGACGCGACCCTCGTGCCGCTCTCGTGAAAGAGCCTCCCGCCGCCTCCGGCCCCGAGGTCGTCGCGGAGCCGCTGGCCTACCGCGCACCGATGCGCTCGCGCGACGACGCGGTGCCCGACGGTGCCGGAGCCGAGCGCGGTCTCACGCGCGGCCTGGTGGGGATGGGAGGACGGCTGGAGCGGGTGCCCTCGTCGCCGGCAGAGGCGCTGTCGGCGGTGGACGCCCGCTGGGGCGAGCGCGCCGCCCGACGCCTCGAGCGCTTCGTGGCGCTGCCGGAGGGCACCTTCGTCTGGACCCGTGACGGAGACGGCCTGCTCTGGCTCGGGCGGCTCGACGGCCCGTGGTGGTACGACGGTTCGGCGGAGGCCGCGGCGGTCGACCTCGTGCACGTGCGGTCGTGCGTGTGGCTTCCGGCCCCCGTGGACCCGGCCGTGGCTCCCGCCGCCGTCACTGCGACGTTCGCGCGCGGCGGTCGCAACGGTCAGCGCATCGGGACGCCGGGAGCGGGTGCGGCGACCGCAGCGGTGTGGGAGCGCATCGTCGGCGGATGATCCCCGCGGTCGCTCAGACCGCGGAGGTGTCGGGGGTCAGCGCCGGATGGGTCAGCGCCAGATGACGGGTCAGCGCCAGATGACTGCCATGCCGGCGTTGGCCAGCGCGAGGATGCCGATGAGCCAGAACACGGCGGAGGGCACCGCCTCGCCGCGCTTCTGCCGCGCGGAGCCGATGCCCAGGAGCGCACCGATCACGAGGAGCACCACGAGCTTCACGCCGATCTTGACGTAGTTCAGGTCGTACTCGATGCCCCACGGAGCGGCCAGCGCCAGTCCGGCGACACCGGCGATCAGCAGGCCGTAGTCCATCAGCCGGGTGATCTGCCGCTTGCCGCCGAACGCCTGGGCCGCCCAGGCGCCGAACAGCACCGCGAAGCCGATGAGGTGGACGAACACGACGATGTGGCGCAGGATCTCCATGCCCTCACCGTACGTGAGGGGGGTACTGCGCCGCTAGCAAGGCCGCCCTGACCTCAGCCGCGCAGCTCCCGGATCACGAGGGCCGTGCGCAGCGCAGCGTCGGCCGCCTCCGCGCCCTTGTCCTCCTTCGAGCCCTCGAGACCCGCGCGATCCAGGCCCTGCTTCTCGTCGTCGAGGGTCAGCAGGCCGAAGCCGACCGGCCGCCCTGCGTCGAGCGACACCCGGGTGAGACCGTCGGTGGCCGCGGCGGACACGTACTCGAAGTGGGGGGTGCCGCCGCGGATGATCACGCCGAGCGCGACCACCGCATCGGCACCTCCGGCGAACGCGGCCTGCGCGGCCACCGCGAGCTCGAACGAGCCAGGCACCCGCACGAGCGTGTGCGACGCCTGCGCCTCGTCGAGCACCCGCTGCGCGCCCGCGATCAGTCCGTTCGAGATGGTCTCGTGCCACGTGCCGGCGATCACGACGACGTGAAGTCCCCGCCCGTCGATGCTCCCGGCCTTCGGTGCTCCTGCGCCGCTCATTCCTCGTCCTTCCCGGCCGCGAGGGCCTGGGCGAGCTCTGCCTCGCCGATGATGTGACCCATCCGGTCACGCTTGGTCTCCAGGTACTGGTGGTTGTTCGGGCCGACGCCCACGATCAGCGGCACCTGCTCCACCACGTCGAGCCCCAGCTCGCGCAGCTGGTTCACCTTGTCGGTGTTGTTGGTCAGCAGTCGCACCTTCGACACGCCGAGGTCGGCGAGGATGCCGGCCGCGGCGGCGTAGTCGCGCGCATCGGCGGGCAGCCCGAGCGCGAGGTTCGCATCGACCGTGTCCAGGCCGTCCTCTTGAAGGCTGTAGGCGCGGAGCTTGTTGATCAGCCCGATTCCGCGCCCCTCGTGCCCGCGCATGTAGACGACGACCCCGCCGTCCTGCTCGATCGCGTCGAGCGCGGCGTCGAGCTGGGGACCGCACTCGCACTTCAGCGACCCGAACGCCTCGCCCGTCAGGCACTCGGAGTGCACGCGCACGAGGGCGGTCTCGCTCAGCTCGCCCGACACGACCGCGATGTGGTCGGTTCCGGTCACGCGATCCTTGTAGGCGAGGAACCGGAACGAGCCGTGCTCGGTGGGCACGGTCGCGTCGGCGCGCAGGCTCACCCGGCGACCGCGGTGCGCGGCCGGCGTCGCCCCCGCGGGGTCGATCTCGTTGAGGTGCGCGATGAGCTGCTCGATCGTGATCACGGGCACACCGTCACGCGCGCCCAGCTCGATCAGTCCCGGCAGCCGCATCATGCTGCCGTCCTCCGCCACGACCTCGGCGATCGCGCCGACCGGTCGCAGACCCGCGAGCTTCATCAGCTCGACGGCGGCCTCGGTGTGGCCGCTGCGCTCGCGCACGCCGCCGTCCACCGCGCGCAGCGGCAGCACGTGCCCGGGGCGGATGATGCTCGTCGCGGTCGAGTCGGGGTTCGCGAGCACGTTGAGGGTGCGGGCCCGGTCGCTCGCACTGATGCCGGTGGTCACGCCGTCGGCGGCGTCCACGCTCACCGTGTACGCGGTGGAGCGGGCGTCCTCGCTCGCCGCGACCATGGGCGGCAGGTTCAGCTGATCGGCCAGGTCGGCGGGCATGGGCGCGCACAGGAAGCCCGACGACCAGCGCACGGTCCACGCGACCCACTCGGGCGTCGCCAGCTCCGCCGAGAGCACCACGTCGCCCTCGTTCTCGCGGTTCTCGTCGTCGGCCACGAGGACCGGCCGTCCGGCGCGCAGCGCCTCCAGGGCCTCGGGGATGGATGACAGGCTCATCGCGAGCCCCCTTCCGGTGCGGCGCGGAACGCGAGCAGACGCTCGACGTGCCGCGCGAGGATGTCGGTCTCGAGGTTCACGCGGTCGCCGACCGCGCGGGTGCCGAGCGTGGTGGCGGCGAGCGTCTCCGGGATGAGCGACACCTCGAACCACGGCGCCGCCTCGTCGGGCGCGCTCACGGCGCTCACGGTCAGCGAGGTGCCGTCCACCGAGATGGAGCCCTTGTCGACCACGAGCGGCGCGAGATCGTGGGGCAGGCCGATCCGCAGCACGCTCCACTGCGCACCCGGCCGCACCTCCCGCACCTCGCCGGTGCCGTCGACGTGGCCCTGGACGATGTGCCCGCCGAGCCGCGCGCCCACCGGCATCGCCTTCTCGATGTTCACGCGCGTGCCGACCACGGCCGATCCGATCGCGGCGACGTCGAGCGTCTGCTTCATCACGTCGGCGTCGAACGTGTCGGCGGTCGAGTCGACCACGGTCAGGCACACGCCCGACACCGCGATCGACTCGCCGTGCACGGCGTCGGCCGCGGCCCTCGGCGCGCGCACGGTGAGCCGCCAGCCGTCGCCGGACTCCGCGATCGCCGTGATCTCGCCGATCTCCTCGATGATTCCGGTGAACATCACCAGGCACCTTCCTGCTCGGGGGCGTGGGGGTCTGTGAAGCGGGCGACGGCCAGGAGGTCGGCGCCGAGCGGCACCCACTCCTCGACGGTCAGCCGGCGCGCCTCGTCGATGCGGGAGACGCCGATGTCGGTGAGCGCGAGGCGGCCCCCGCCCAGCAGCACCGGTGCGACGTACGCGAGCACGCGATCCGCGAGTCCCGCCGCGACGAACGCGCTGGCCAGGGTCGGCCCGCCCTCCACGAACACGCTGTGGTGGCCGCGATCGTGCAGGTCGGCGAGCACCGCGGGCAGCTCGCGGGTGTCGTAGAAGAGGGGAGCGTGCGGGTGCCGGTGCACCGCCGCGTGTGCGGGCGTCGCGCGGGCGCCGATCACGACCGGCACGGGCTGCCGCGGGTGGAGGGCGTCACCGTCGCGCGCGGTCAGAGCCGGGTCGTCGGCCAGCACGGTGCCGGTGCCCACGACGATCGCGTCGGCCTCGGCACGACGGCGGTGCACGTCGGCGCGCGCCTCGGGGCCGGTGATCCACTGACTGGAGCCGTCGTCCGCGGCGGCACGGCCGTCGAGGCTCTGCGCCCACTTGACCGTGACGTGCGGGCGGCCCAGGCGCTTCGCGGTGAGCCAGGAGGCGATCAGCGCCTCGGCCTCCGCGGCGCGCACGCCCGACTCCACGTCGACCCCGGCGGCGCGGAGCCGCTCGGCCCCGCCGCCGGACACCTCGCCCGGATCGTCGAGGGCGTAGACCACGCGGGCGACCCCGGCCTCGATGAGAGCCACGGCGCAGGGACCCGTGCGGCCGGTGTGGTTGCACGGCTCGAGCGTCACGACCGCGGTCGCCCCGCGCGCGGCACCCGGCGAGAGCTTCGACAGCGCATCGACCTCGGCGTGCGCGGTGCCCGAGCCGCGGTGCCACCCCTCGGCCAGCACCTCACCGGCGGGGGAGAGCAGCACGGCGCCCACCTGCGGGTTGACCCCGCGGGGGCCGCGGGCGGCGAGCTCGAGCGCACGGTCCATCGCACGCTGCTCGATCGCGGTCACTGCCATCCGTCGTCCTCTCTGCGGCCTCGGGGCTCTCGCAGGGGTGGCGGAACGGACGCACACGCGTGCGCCTCGTGCTGCCTCCCTTCCGGACTAGCGAGGTCACCCTCGCATCACCGTCGGTCCCGGAGTTCCACCGGATCGGCATCCCGATCACTCGAGACGCTCGCGGACTGTCACCGCCGGTTCGGATTCCCACCGACCCCGGAGCACGTTGCTGCTCTGAGTGTACTCAACGCGGTCGGCGCGATTTCATTCCGCGGCATGGATCGGCGCGCTCGGCGCCGATCTCACTTCAGCAGGCGCGAGAGGCGGCGGTCGGCGAGCACCTTGCCGCCCGTCTGGCACGTGGGGCAGTACTCCAGCGACCGGTCGGCGAAGAACACGCTGCGCACGGTGTCTCCGCACACCGGGCACGCCTCGCCGCGGCGCGCGTGCACCTGCATGCCGCGGCGCTTGGCGTCTTTCAGGTCGGCGGGCGGCTTCCCGGAGGCCGCGGCCACCGCCTCGCGCAGCGTCTCCTGCATCGCCGCGAACAGCCGGTCGACCTCGGCGTCGTCGAGCGTCGCGGCGATCGCATAGGGCGACATGCGTGCGGCGTGCAGGATCTCGTCGGAGTAGGCGTTGCCGATCCCCGCGATCACGCCCTGGTCGCGCAGCAGCCCCTTGATCTGCATGCGCCGCCCCTCCAGCAGGCCGGCGAAGTCCGCCCGCGTGAAGGCCGGGTCGAGCGGGTCGGGACCGAGGCGGGCGATGCCGGGCACCTCCTGCGGATCGCGCACGACGTACACCGCGAGCGACTTCTTCGTACCGGCCTCCGTCAGGTCGAACCCGCTGCCGTCGTCGAGCGCGACACGCAGGGCGATGGGCGTCTTCCCCGGCTTGATGAGCGTGGTCGGCAGGGTCTCGTACCAGCGCAGCCAGCCCGCCTTCGCCAGGTGGAACACGAGGTGCAGCTCCGCACCGCACGACAGCACGACGAACTTGCCCAGCCGCGCGGCCGCCGTGATCTCCGCGCCGTGGAGCGCCGTGATGGGCGGGTCGTACGTCTTCAGCGCCGCGATGGCCGAGACCGACGCGCGGGTGATCGTGCGTCCGACCGCGCGCTCGCCGAGGAACGCGACGAGTCCTTCGACCTCCGGCATCTCGGGCATGCAGCCATCCTGTCACCGGCCTCCGACGCTGTCACGCCTCGCCGGCAGCCGTCAGAGCACGGGCCACTCGACCGGGGTGCGGTCGTCGGTGGCGAGCAGCCCGGCGACCCAGCCGTCGTCGCGGCCGCGCTGACTCGTGAGGGCCTGGCGCTGCGTGCCCTCGAACCGGAAGCCGAGGGCGCGGGCGGCCCGTGCCGACGGCACGTTGCCCACCACGGCCTGCCAGCGGATGCGCGCGAGCCCGAGCTCGGCGAACCCCCAGTCCAGCACCGCGCGGGCCGCCTCGGTCAGATAGCCCCGGCCGCGGGCGTCCGCGACCATCCAGTAGCCCAGTTCGGCACTGCCACCCGCGGCGTGGCCCGCGATGTGGTGCAGGCCGATGACGCCCACGAGCACGCCGTCCGCGAAGATGCCCCACACGGTCTGGGAGCCGTCCGCCCACCAGTCGGCGACGAGCGCGACGAAGTCCTCCGCGTCCTGCCGGAAGTACGGGTTCGGGACGGTCGTCCAGCGGGGGATCTCCGGGTCCTGGCAGGCCGCGGTGATCGCGTCGACGTCCGCCTCCGTCGGGGCATGCAGGACGAGGCGGGCGGTGGTGAGGGTGACCGGAGGCATCCCTCCAGCCTAGGACGGCCGAGCCGGTCGCCCGGTCGGCGAGGGGGACGTCGACCGCGGTGTCGGTGGGCGCGATTAGGCTTGTCCGGTGACTGTTCCGGGGATTCTGCGCGCCTTGGAAGAGGCGTCTCTGTTTCGTGACGCTCTCGCCTGGGCGCATACCGACGCCGACCTCGGACTGGTCGACGGCCTCGATGCGCCCACGCTCGCCGGGCTCCTCGCCAAGCGCGCCGCGGCCGGGCACCCCGCCGCGTTGCTCGCCGTGGTGCCGACCGGGCGCCGGGCCGAGACGCTCGCCGCGGCGATGTCGGCCTACGTGCCCGATGCCGAGGTGCTCACGTTCCCGGCGTGGGAGACCCTGCCGCACGAGCGGCTGAGCCCGAGCCCCGACACCGTCGGGCAGCGCCTGCAGACCCTGCGCCGCATCGCCGAGTGGTCGGGCGACCACCCCCTCGTGGTCGTCGCCTCCGTGCGCGCCGCGCTGCAGCCGATCGCCGGCAACCTGGGCGAGATCGCCCCGCTCGACCTCGCCGTCGGCAGCCGGGGGCACGAGCTCGACCACGTCGCGGAGCAGCTGGTCGAACGCGCATACTCCCGCGTGGACATGGTGTCGCGGCGCGGTGAGTTCGCCGTGCGCGGCGGCATCCTCGACGTGTTCCCTCCCACGTCGGAGCACCCCTACCGCGTGGAGTTCTTCGGCGACGAGATCGACCAGATCCGGGCGTTCTCCGTGGCCGATCAGCGCTCGCTCCCCGGCGACGTCCCCGCGGTCGACCTGCCGCCCAGCCGCGAGCTGCTGCTCACCGCCGACGTGCGCGACAGGGCGCGCGCGCTGATCGGCGGGTTCCCGGCCATCGCGGGCATGCTCGAGAAGATGGCCGAGGGCATCCCGGTCGAGGGCATGGAGTCGCTGCTGCCCGCCGTGGCCGGTCCGCTGAAGTCGCTCGTGGAGTACCTGCCGCCCGGCAGCGCGACCGCGGTGGTCGACCCCGAGCGGGCGACCGCGCGGGCGATCACCCTCGGCGACACGAACCGCGAGTTCCTCGACGCCGCGTGGAGCGCGGCGACCTCCGGGGCCTCGGCTCCCATCGACCTCGGCGCGGGCGACTTCCTCACGGTCGCCGACCTGCGCGACGTGGTGCGCGACCGCGGCGGCGTGTGGTGGCGGCTCAGCCCGTTCGGCATCGGCGACGCCGACCCGGAGAGCGTCGAGGCGTCGGCGGTCATCCCGTCGTTCCACGGCAACGTCGACGGGGCGATCGCCTTCGTCGACGCGAAGGTCGCCGACGGGTGGCGCGTCGTGGTGATCGCGACGGGACACGGGCTCGTCGACCGCGCGCGCGACGTGCTGTCCGACCGGGGCATCGCGGCCCGCGCGGTGGAGTCGCTGACCGAGGCCCCCGACCCCGGGGTCGCGACGCTCGTGACCGGTGCGGTCGAGGCGGGGTTCCAGGTGCCGGAGGCGAAGCTCGCCGTCCTCACCGACAACGAGTTCTACGGCCGCACGATCGGCGGCGACCAGCGCGTGGTGAAGAAGCTCGCCTCGCGCCGGAAGAACGTGGTCGACCCCCTCCAGCTCAAGCAGGGCGACTTCGTGGTGCACGCCACGCACGGCATCGGCCGCTTCGTGGAGATGACGCAGCGCGAGGTCTCGACGGGCGGCCGCCACGCCGCGAAGTCCGTGCGCGACTACCTCGTGCTGGAGTACGCCCCGTCCAAGCGCGGCTACCCGGGTGACAAGCTCTTCGTGCCCACCGACCAGCTCGACCTGCTCTCCAAGTACGTCGGCGGTGAGGCCCCGACGCTGTCGAAGATGGGCGGCAGTGACTGGGCGCAGGCCAAGGGCAAGGCCCGCAAGGCCGTGCGCGACATCGCGGTCGAGCTCGTGAAGCTCTACTCCGCGCGCATGAGCGCCAAGGGGCACGCGTTCGGTCCGGACACCCCGTGGCAGCGCGAGCTGGAAGAGGCGTTCCCGTTCGCCGAGACCCATGACCAGCTGCAGACCATCGACGAGATCAAGGCCGACATGGAGCGGCCCATCCCGATGGACCGGCTGCTGTCGGGCGACGTCGGCTTCGGCAAGACCGAGGTCGCGGTGCGCGCGGCGTTCAAGGCCATCCAGGACGGCAAGCAGGTCGCGATGCTCGTGCCGACGACGCTGCTGGTGAAGCAGCACCTGGAGACGTTCACGGAGCGCTTCGCCGGCTTCCCGGTGAAGGTGCGGCCGCTGTCGCGCTTCCAGACCGACAAGGAGGCGAAGCTGACGCTGCAGGGCCTTCTCGACGGCACGGTCGACATGGTCATCGGCACGCACCGCATCCTCACCGATCAGGTGATGTTCAAGGACCTCGGCCTGATGATCATCGACGAGGAGCAGCGCTTCGGCGTGGAGCACAAGGACGCGCTGAAGAAGATGAAGACCAACGTCGACATCCTCGCCATGAGTGCGACCCCGATCCCGCGCACCCTGGAGATGGCGGTCACCGGCATCCGGGAGATGTCCACGCTCGCGACGCCGCCGGAGGACCGGCACCCGATCCTCTCGTTCGTCGGGCCGCGCAGCGACAAGCAGATCGCCGCCGCCATCCGGCGCGAGATCCTGCGCGAGGGCCAGGTGTTCTTCGTGCACAACCGCGTGCAGTCCATCCAGCGGATCGCGGCCCAGCTCGCCGAGCTCGTGCCGGAGGCGCGCATCGCGGTCGCGCACGGGCAGATGGGGGAGCATGCGCTGGAGCAGGTGGTCGACGACTTCTGGGAGCGCAAGTTCGACGTGCTCGTCTCGACCACCATCATCGAGACCGGCCTCGACATCTCCAACGCCAACACGATCATCATCGACCGCGCCGACAAGTACGGCCTGAGCCAGCTGCACCAGCTCCGCGGACGCGTGGGCCGCGGACGCGAGCGCGCCTACGCGTATTTCCTCTACGACGACCTGAAGCCGCTGAGCGAGACCGCGGCCGACCGCTTGCAGACCATCGCGGTCAACAACGACCTCGGCTCGGGCATGCAGGTGGCGCTGAAGGACCTGGAGCTGCGCGGGGCGGGCAACCTGCTCGGCGCGGAGCAGGCGGGGCACATCGCCGGCGTCGGCTTCGACCTGTACCTGCGCATGATCGGTGAGGCCGTCGCGACGTTCCGCGGCGAAGAGGTCGAGACGGGGCAGGAGCTGCGACTGGAGCTGCCGCTGGACGCGCGCATCCCCGAGGACTACATCGACAGTGAGCGCCTGCGCCTGGAGGCGTACCAGAAGCTGTCCGCCGCCTCGGCCGCGACCGCCAAGGACGATGCGATCGACCTCGTGCAGGAGGAGCTCATCGACCGCTACGGCACCCCGCCGGAAGAGGTCGCCGGGCTCTTCGCGATCGCGCGACTGCGCCGCAGGGCAGCCCGCGCCGGGCTCACCGATGTGGTGGCGATGGGGTCGAACCTCCGCATCGCGCCGGCGCGGCTGGAGGACTCCATCAAGGTGCGGCTGCAGCGGCTCTACCCGAAGGCGAAGCTCGTGGCCGGGGGAGAGGCGCTGGTGGTGCCGATGCCCACCGTCGCCGCGGCCGTCGGCGTCGGTGTGGAGCCGCTGCCCGACGCGCAGCTGCTGGAGTGGGTCGGCCAGCTGTTCACCGCGATCTTCCCGGAACCCGCCACGACCCCGTAGCGGACGGCCGGGGCCCCGGGGCTAGTCTGGCCGCATGTTGTACGAGCACCTCGGGGCTCGCCCCCGCATCCATGACACCGCCGTCGTCGCCCCCACCGCCGTGATCTCCGGCGATGTGGAGGTCGGTCCGGGCTGCCAGGTGCTGCACGGCGCCGTGATCACCGCCGAGGGCGGCCCGATCACGCTCGGCGCACACGTGATCGTGATGGAGAACGCGCTGATCAGGGCGACCGCGGCGAACGCGGTGCACATCGGCGACCACACCCTCGTCGGCACGCTCGCGAGCATCGCCGGCGCGACCGTGGGCGAGGAGGTGTTCTTCGCCTCGGGCGCCCGCATCTTCAACGGTGCTCTGGTGGGCAGCCGCTGCGAGGTGCGCGTCAACGCGATCGTGCACCGGCGCGCGGTGCTGCCCGAGGGGACGGTCGTGCCGATCGGATGGGTCGCGGTCGGCGATCCGGTGCAGCTGCTCTCGCCGGACCGGGCGGACGAGATCGCGGCGGCGCAGCCCGAGCTCGACTTCCCCGGGCACGTGTTCGGGGTCGACCGGGACACCCCCGACCTCATGGTGCAGCTCACCGAGCGCTACGGGAGCTCCCTCGCGCGGCACGCCGACGACCGCCCCGTCGGTCCGTAGCCGCGCGGGCGCGCAGAGACGAAGCCGAGCACCCCGCCGATGCCCGGCTTCGCCGGCTCGATGTCAGATGACGCCCTGCGCGAGCATGGCAGCGGCGACCCTCTCGAATCCTGCGATGTTGGCCCCCGCGACGTAGTCGCCGGGAACCCCGTACCGTTCCGCGGCGTCGAACGCGGCGCCGTGGATATCCGCCATGATCTCACGGAGCTTGCTCTCGCTGTCGGCGAAGGTCCACCGCTGGCGCGAGGCGTTCTGGCTCATCTCCAGTGCGGAGGTGGCCACACCGCCCGCGTTGGCCGCCTTGCCGGGGGCGAACAGCACACCCGCCCGCTGGAACGCCTCGACGGCCTCGGGCACGCACGGCATGTTGGCGCCCTCGGAGACCGCCTGCACACCACCGGCGATCAGCGCCTCGGCGTCGGCCAGGCTCACCTCGTTCTGCGTGGCGGACGGCACGGCGATGTCGACCGGCACCTCCCACACGCTGCCGCCCTCGACGAACCGTGCGCTGGGGCGGCGGCGGGCGTACTCGACGATGCGGGCGCGCTCGACCTCCTTCAGCTGACGCAGCAGGTCGAGGTCGATGCCGGCGTCGTCGACGACGTAGCCGGAGGAGTCGGAGGCGGTGACCGCGGTCGCGCCGAGCTGCGCGGCCTTCTGGATCGCGTAGAGGGCGACGTTGCCGGAGCCGGAGATGCCGACGCGCTTGCCCGCCAGCGAGTCGCCGCGGACGGCGAGCATCTCCTGCGCGAAGAACACCGCGCCGTAGCCGGTGGCCTCCGTGCGTACCTCGGCCCCACCCCAGCCGGTGCCCTTGCCGGTGAACATGCCCGACTCGTGGCGGTTGGTGACCTTGCGGTACTGGCCGAACAGGAAGCCGATCTCGCGGCCGCCCACGCCGATGTCGCCCGCGGGGACGTCGGTGTGCTCGCCGAGGTGGCGGTACAGCTCGTTCATGAACGACTGGCAGAAGCGCATGACCTCCGCGTCGGACTTGCCGTGCGGGTCGAAGTCGGAGCCGCCCTTGCCGCCGCCGATGCCCTGACCGGTGAGCGCGTTCTTGAAGATCTGCTCGAAGCCGAGGAACTTGATGATCGACAGGTTCACCGAGGGGTGGAAGCGCAGTCCGCCCTTGTACGGGCCGAGCACGGAGGAGAACTGGATGCGGTAGCCGCGGTTGACCTGCAGCTTCCCCGCGTCGTCGACCCACGGCACGCGGAACAGGATCTGCCGCTCGGGCTCGACCAGGCGCTCGAGGATGCCGCCGTCGACGTATTCCGGGTGGCGCTCCAGCACGGGGGCGATCGAGTGCAGCACCTCGTGCACGGCCTGGTGGAACTCCGGCTCGTGCGGGCTGCGGGAGAGCACCGTGTCGAACACGGGCTGCACGGAGTCGGCGAGCGGATGGAAGTCGGCAGTGGTCGTGACGGTCACGCGGGAAGGACTTTCTGGTGGGGGATGGGGTGCTGGCGATCGTGTCGCGTCAGGGCGGTGCCGGTTGGGCCGAGCTCTCACTCTAGCGTCGGCGCCCGAGGGCCCCGCGCCACGCGACGGGCGGCCGCGGCTCAGCCGGTGTTCTGCAGTCCGGCCGCGACGCCGCTCACCGAGAGCAGCAGGAGGCGCTGCTGTTCCGCGTCGGCGCCCGAGCCCTCCGGCTGCGGCGCGGCCGAGCGCAGGGCCCGGAGCGCGCGCAGCTGCAGCAGCGACAGCGCGTCGACGTAGGGGCTGCGCAGCTGCACGGCGCGCTGCAGCACGGGCTTGTTCTCGAGCAGGCCGTCGCCGCCGGTCAGCCGCACGACCCACTGGCGCGTGAGCGCGAGCTCGTCGAGCACGAGCGCCGCCAGGTCGTCGCGGTCGCCGAGGGCCAGGTACTGGCGGGCGATGCGCTCGTCGGTCTTGGCGAGGCTCATCGCGACGTTGTCGACCATGGTGTGCAGCAGCGGCCACTCGCGGTACGCCTCACGCAGCAGGTCCTGGTCGCCGACGGCCTCCAGGGCGGTGCCGAGACCGAACCAGCCGGCGAGGTTGATGCGCGCCTGGGTCCACGCGAACACCCACGGGATCGCCCGCAGGTCTTCCAGCGACTCGACCGACAGTCCGCGTCGGGCGGGGCGGGAGCCGAGTGCCAGCAGCCCGATCTCCTCCATCGGGGTCACCGTGGCGAACCACGGCGCGAAGCCCTCGGCCTTGACGAGCGAGAAGAAGCGCTCGCGGGAGGCCGCGTCCATCGTGGCGGCCACCTCGGCGTAGCGCTCGGCCGCGCGGCTGGTGCGCTCCTCCACCGTGGGGGAGGAGGCGAGCAGCGTGGCGGCGGCGACCTGGTCGATGTGCCGCATGGCGATCGCGGGCTCGCCGTAGCGCGCGAAGATCACCTCGCCCTGCTCGGTGAGCTTGAACCGGCCGTCGACGGAGTGCGGCGGCTGGGCGAGGATGGCGGAGTTGGCGGGGCCGCCGCCGCGCCCGAGGGCGCCGCCGCGACCGTGGAACAGCGTGAGCTCGATGCCCGACTCCTGCGCCCAGCGGGCGATGGTGGCCTGCGCCGCGTACAGCGCGAGGTTCGCGGCGACCGGGCCCACGTCCTTCGACGAGTCGGAGTAGCCGAGCATCACCTCGAGGCGGTTGCCGGTCGCGGCCATCCGCTCGCGGAACTCGGGGAACGTGACGACCTCGGCGAGGATCGCCGGCGCGGCCTGCAGGTCGGCGAAGGTCTCGAACAGCGGCACCACGTCGAGCACCGGGGCGTCGTCGCCGAGGGCGTACCGGGCGAGGCGGTGCACGTTCGCGAGGTCGGACGCGGCCTGGGTGAACGAGACGACGTAGCGCCCTGCCGCCCGCAGCCCGCGGTCGCGCTGGATGTCCGCGATCGCACGGAACACCTCCAGCACCTCCTCCGTCTGGGCGCTGATCGGGCCGCCCGCGTCGAGCTCGGCGAGGGCCGTGGCGTGCACCTGGGAGTGCTGGCGCACCTCGAGCTCGGTCAGGTGGAAGCCGTAGGTCTCCACCTGCCAGATCAGGTGCTGCACCCCGCCGAACGCGTGCCGACGGGCGCCGGCCGCGGCGAGCGAGGACTGCACGGCACGCAGGTCGGCCAGCAGCTCGTCCGGTCGGGTGTACGCGTGCTCGCTGTCCCCGAGCCGGGTCGCGGCCACCCGCCGCGCGAGCACGAGCAGCACGCGGCGGTGCGGCTCCTCCGGCGACCGGGCGGCGAGCTCGGCGGCGACCTCGGGCTCGGCGGTCGCGAAGGCCTCCCACAGCGCGACGACCTCCGCGCTCGGGGGCGTGTCGTCGGCCGAGAGCGTGAGCGTGCGGCCGATGCGGTCCAGCGCGCGCTCGAGTCCGCGCAGCACGTGGTCGGAGGCGATCTGCGAGGCCTCGCGCGTGACGGCCGCGGTGACGAACGGGTTCCCGTCGCGGTCGCCGCCCACCCACGAGCCGATGCGCACGAAGGAGGGCACCACGGGCGCGCTGGCTCCGGACTCCTCGCCGCGCAGTGCGTCGTCGATGCGGCGGTACACGTGCGGCACCGTCGTGAAGAGCGTCTCGTCGAACACGCCCATGACGGTGCGGACCTCGTCGGTCGGGGAGGGCTTCTGCGCGCGCAGCGGGGCGGTGCGCCACAGCGTGTCGATCTCCTCCAGCATGCGACGGCGGGCGCGGTGCTCCTCGGCGCCGCCCGCGCTCGCGGCGTCGTGCTGCGTGAGCAGTTCCGACAGCCGGCGGATGCTCGACGACACCGCACGGCGGCGGGCCTCGGTCGGGTGCGCCGTGAACACCGGGTGGAAGCGCAGACCGGCGAGACGGCGGCGCGCCTCGTCCTCACCGACCTCGTCGCGCAGGCGCGCGTAGGCCGTGGCGACCGTGTCGCTCGCGTCCTCCCGCCCCGGCTGGCCGGCCCGCTCGCGCAGCACGCGCACGCGCTGGTGCTCCTCGGCGAGATTCACCAGGTGGAAATAGCAGGTGAACGCCCGCGCGACCTCGTCGGCGCGGGCGATCGTGAATGACTCGGCGATCGCCGCGGCCCGCTCGAACGCGTCGGAGGTCTCGTCCTCGTAGGCCTGGATGGTCGCGAGGCGCAGACGCTCGACGTCGTCGAACAGGTCGTCGCCGCCGGCCTCGCGGAGCACCTGGCCGAGCAGCTGGCCCAGCATCCGCACGTCGGAGCGCATGGCATCGGGAATGCCGCGACCGGCTTCGAAACGACCGATCACGCGGATGGCCTCGGTGGGCGTCGGCTCGGAGAAAGCGGGGGAATCGGGGGTCACCCTCCGAGAGTATCCCGGGGTGAGAACGCCTCTTGCACGCATGACGGCCGGAGGACACCGCCGCCTACGATGGAGACGATGCGCATCACAGCGAACCCCCTCCGCGGTCAGCAGTTCCCCGCCGTCCTCCTGCTCGTCGCGGCCGGACTGGGGCTCCTCCTCGCGAACCTGCCCACCCACGACGCGATCGCGGGGCTGCTGGACGCGCACCTCGCGGTGCCGGGCACGGCGCTCGACCTGTCGATCGCGCACTGGGTCTCGGACGGTCTGCTGGCGGTGTTCTTCCTGGTGGTCGCGATCGAGCTGCGCCACGAGCTGACCCACGGCGAGCTCGACTCCCCGCGCAAGGCCGTGCAGCCGGCGATCGCCGCGACCGGCGGGGTGCTGGTCCCCATCCTGGTGTACCTGCTGATCGCGGGCGGCCCGGAGACGGCGTCCGGCTGGCCGATCCCCACCGCGACCGACATCGCCTTCGCGCTCGGTGTGCTGGCGATGTTCGGCCGCGGCCTGCCGTCGCGCGTGCGGGTGTTCCTGCTGGCGCTCGCGATCCTCGACGACATCATCGGCATCGTGTTCATCGCGGTGCTGTTCGCGCACGACGTGCAGTGGCTGCTGTTCGTGCTGGCCCTGGTCGGTGTGGCCGTGTTCTGGGTGCTCAGCCGGCTCCTGCACGCGAAGGGGCATCCGCTGATCGCGGTCGCGATGACCGTGGTCGGTGTGGTGACGTGGGCGCTCGTGGCGTCGTCCGGCGTGCACGCCACGATCGCGGGGGTCATGCTGGGGCTGGTGATGGCGCCGGTGCCCGCTGGCCGTACGCGGCACGCGCTCGAGCCCACGGTCAACGGGGTGATCCTGCCGGTGTTCGCATTCGTCGCGGCGTTCGTGGTGATCCCCGCGGTGGCGCCGACGGAGCTGTCGCCCGCGTTCTGGGCCATCGTGGTGGCCCTCCCGGTCGGCAAGATCGTCGGCATCACGGTGTTCGGCTGGTTCGCGATGCGCATCCGCCCGCGGGGAGCCGATCCGGCGCTGCCCTTCGCCGACATCGTCGCGGCGGGAGCGCTCGGCGGCATCGGCTTCACGGTGTCGCTGCTGCTCGCGAACCTCGCGTTCGCCGCCGACGCGGGCCTGCGCGACCAGGCGATCCTCGGGGTGCTGGTCGGCTCGCTCCTGGCACTGCTGCTCTCGGCGGTGATCGTGTCGCTGCGGGCCCGCTGGTACCGTCGCCTCGCCGGTGCCTCCTCCGCAGAGCGGGGCGGGCCTGACCGAGGAGCGGAGGACGCATGAGCGGGTCTGCCGACGAGTCGCGGCCTGACGTGGATGCGCTGCGGGCCGCGGCCGACACCATGCGGGCCGTGCGCGAGCGCTGCGTGTGGTCGCAGCGCATCACCCACCGCGACCTGGTGCCGTACCTGATCGAGGAGTCGCACGAGGTGATCGACGCCGTGGAGTCCGGCACCCGCGACGATCTGCGCGAGGAGCTGGGCGACCTGCTGTGGCAGGTGCTGTTCCACGCCGCGATCGCCGCGCAGGACCCCGACGATCCGTTCGACATCGACGACGTGGCCGCCACGCTCACCGAGAAGATGGTGCGCCGTCATCCGCACGTGTTCGGCGACGAGGTCGCCACCACGCCGGAGGAGGTGCTGATCCACTGGAACGCGGCGAAGGCCGCGGAGAAGCGCACGCGGCGCAGCGTGCTCGACGGCGTGCCCCGGGGGATGCCGGCGCTCGCCCTGGCGCAGAAGCTGGTCGGCCGGGCCGCGGGGACCGGTGTGACGGTGCCGCAGAGCCCCGTCGCGGCCACTCCGGCGTCCGAGGCGGAGCTCGGCGACGCGCTCCTGGCGCTGGTCGCGACCGCGCGCGCCGAGGGGTGGGATGCCGAGCGGGCGCTGCGCGAGCGGCTGCGGCTGCTGGAGGACGAGGTGCGCGGGGCGGAGGCCGGCTGACCCGACGCGCGGGTGCCGCCGACGACCTGGGAAGATGGACGGGTGGCTACTGTGAACCCGCCGCGCGGCATGCGCGACTTCCTCCCCGCCGACAAGGCCCGCCGTGAGCGCGTGCTCTCCGTGATCCGCGAGCGCTACCGCGCGCACGGGTTCGACGAGATCGAGACGCCCGTGGTGGAGGAGTACGAGCGGCTGCACGCGGGCATCGGCGGCGACAACGAGAAGCTGTCGTTCGCGATCCTGCGCCGCGGTCTCGACGCCGACGCGATCCGCGCCGCGGCCGACGACCCCGCCGCGCTGTCCGACCTGGGGTTGCGCTACGACCTGACGGTGCCGCTGGCGCGCTTCTACGCCAGCAACCGCGGGCAGCTCCCCGGTGTGTTCCGCTCCGTGCAGATCGCGCCGGTGTGGCGGGCCGAGCGGCCGCAGAAGGGCCGCTACCGCCAGTTCGTGCAGTGCGACATCGACATCATCGGGGATGCGTCGGGGCGGGCCGAGGCCGAGCTGCTCGTCGCATCGCTCGACGCCGTCGACGCGCTGGGGCTCGAGGGTGCCACCGTGCGCATCAACGACCGCCGCCTGCTCGACTGGATGCTGGGCCACCTGGGCTTCACGACCGAGGAGCGCCCGCAGGTGCTGATCACGATCGACAAGCTCGACAAGATCGGGCCGGAGGGGGTCGCGGCCGAGCTGCGCGAGCGCGGGGTCACCGCGACCGCCGTCGCCGCGTTCGAGGAGTTCCTCCGCCGCCCGCAGACGCTGGAGTACCACCCGTACGGGGAGCGGCAGATCCGCAAGGCGCTGCCCGAGGGCGTCCCTGATGAGCTCATCGCGCACCTCACCGGCATCGGCGAGGCCGTGGCGGCCGCACGCCCCGTGGTCGCGGAGCACGTCGAGATCCCGCTCGTGTTCGACCCGTTCCTCGTGCGCGGCATGGGGTACTACACGGGCACGATCTTCGAGCTCGCGCACCCCTCCGTCGGGTACTCGCTCGGCGGCGGCGGGCGCTACGACGGCATGATCGGCCGGTTCCTGAAGCAGGACGTTCCCGCGGTGGGCTTCTCGCTCGGGTTCGAGCGGCTGGTCGACCTGGTCTCCGCCGACCCCGACACCGAGGCGCAGGCGATCGTCCTGGTCCACGATGCCGACGTGCCGGTGGGCGAGCTGGTCGCCCACAAGGCCGAGCTCGTGGCGAGGGGGGCGCGCGTGCGGCTCGAGCAGCGCACCAAGAACCTCAAGGCGCTGCTGGAGCGTGCGGCCGCCGACGGCTACACCCACTTCGCGAGCGTGCGGGCAGGCTCCGACGAGCTCGAGGTCAAGACGCTCGGCTGATCCGGGGCTCGGTGGTGTTCACCGGGCGTTCACGGCGGTCGACTCGAATCGGGTCGTGCGTCGCCTCCGTCCCGTGTTCGCCGCCGTGTCCGCCGTCGCCCTGCTGACCGCGGTGCTGCGCCTCGTGCTGGTCCGTCAGGCCGCGCTCGCGCGACGGCGCATCGGCAAGCCGCTCGGGGAGGTGTCGCTCGATGCCGACCGGCTCTGGCGGCCGGGGCTCGACGGCGCCCCGCTCGACCTGCTGCTGGTGGGAGACTCGCTCGCGGCGGGGCTGGGGGCGCAGCGCCCCAAGCAGACCCTGGGCGGACGACTCGCCAAGGCGCTCGCGCGTGGTCTGGGGCGTCCGGTGCGCCTGCGTACGGTGGCGAGGGTCGGCGCGGAGTCGCGCGACCTCGCGACGCAGCTGGACGCGTTGCCGCCCGGGTACCGTCCGCACGTCGCGGTGGTCGTGGTGGGCGGGAACGACGTGACGCATCGCCTGCCGGTCGCCGAGTCCGCGCGGCACCTGGATGACGCGGTGCGGCGGCTGCGCGACCTCGGCGCCGGGGTCGTGGTGGGCACCTGCCCGGATCTGGGGGCGCTCCGCGCGGTGCCGCAGCCGCTGCGCCGCATCGCCTCGAGCCTGTCGCGTCGGCTCGCCGCCGTGCAGGCGGAGGCGGCCCGCCGCGCGGGGGCCGAGCCGGTCGATCTGCGCCGCGCCGTGGGGCCGCTGTTCTTCGACGAGCCGGAGGCGATGTTCAGCCTCGACCGGTTCCACCCGAGCCCGCTCGGCTACCGGCGCACCGCGGAGGCGCTGCTCCCCGCCGTGCAGCGGGCGACCGTCGTCGCGCTCAGCTCGCGTCGGCCTGCCCCGCGCTGAACGACGCCGCCCATTCGGCGACGCGGCGCGCGCTCTCCTCGTCCGAGAGGTCTTCGACCCTGGTCATGATCGACCATCGCACGCCGAAGGGGTCGCGGATGCTGGCGAAGCGGTCGCCCGACACGAAGTGCATCGCGGGCTCGCGCACGGTGGCACCGGCGGCCACGGCGCGCTCGACCACGGCGTCGACGTCGGGCACGTAGAGGCCGAGGGAATAGCAGGCGTCGTCGCCGGCGGGCGGCGGCACGAGGTGGTAGTCGGGACTGGGCTCGCCCAGTTGCAGTCGACCGGTGCCGAAGTCGAGGTCGGCGTGGGCCACGACGTCGCCGAACTCGGTCACGTCGATCACGCGGGCTCCGAACACGTCGCGGTAGAACGCGAGCGCACCGGCGGCGTCGGGGATCGCGAGGAACGGGGTGAGCGAGGTCACGCCGTGCGGGCGGCCGTCGGTCGTGTGCGCACCGGTCACGCCGGTGACGGGCAGGTCTGCGGGTGTCTGATCGGTCATGTCGCCACGGTAGATCGCGCGGCGCGCCGGGCGCTTGAAGATGCGCGACACGGGCGCCACGGCGTCGCGTCGGCGGTGCCCCCTACGCTGAGCGCATGGTGAATCCGACCAGGGGTGTGCTGTATCCCGCGCGATTGCCCCAGTTCCACCGCCTGCCCGCTCCGCCCGAGGTCCGGCACCTCGTGGCGTGGTTCTGGATCCCGGAGTGGGACATCGAGCCCGGACGCTCCTCCCGGCAGGAGGTGGTGTCGTATCCGGCGCTCAACCTCGTGGTCGAGCCCGACGCCGTGACGCTGTCCGGCGCGACCACCCGCCTGTTCCACCGCGACCTGAGCGGGCGCGGCTGGGCCGTCGGCGCCCTCCTGCGTCCGGCAGCGGTGCCCGCGCTCGAGCCCGATCCGGCAGCCCTCGTCGACACCGCCCGCGCGGTCGCGGCACCGGAGCTGCACGACGGGGTGTCGGCGGCGATGTCGACGGGGGAGGGGCACCGGGAGCGCGCGGTCGCGGCGTTCTCCCGCTGGCTCGTGGCGAACGCGCCGGCGGGCGACGACGATGCCCGAGGTGCGAACGCCGTGTTCGACGCCCTGTTCGGCGACGGGGCGGCGCTGACCCCCGAGGAGGCCGCGACGCGCCTGGCGGTGTCGGTGCGCACCCTGCAGCGCCTCACCCGACGGCACGTGGGGCTGTCGCCCGCGGCCATGATCCGTCGCCGACGGTTGCAGGAGGCCGCGCAGCGCGTGCGCGATGAGCCCGCGGTCGACCTGGCGTCGCTCGCGGCCGAGCTCGGGTACGCCGACCACGCGCACCTGACCCGGGACTTCCGGGCCGTGCTGGGCATCGCTCCGCGGGGCTACCGTTCCGCGCTGCGGGAGTGATCGGCGCGCCGTTCGAGCCGCAACCGCACGAGTCGATAGGCCACCCCGGCGACGACCACGGCCGTTCCGATGAGGGACGCCGCCACGGGCAGCGTGTTCACGAGCACCAGGCAGCCGAGCGCGCCGACCACCTGGAGCGCGCGCGGCGACCGTCGGGCGGCACCGCGCTGACGGAAGGCCGCGGCGTTCGCGATCAGGTAGTAGAGCAGCACCCCGAACGAGGAGAAGCCGATCGCGGTGCGCAGGTCGGCCGCCAGCACCAGCGCGATCACGAGCGCCGCGAGCACGAGTTCCGCGCGCTGGGGCACCTGATGCCGGGCGTCGATGCGGGACAGGAACCGCGGCAGATCGCCCTCCCTGGCCATCGCGAGCACCGTGCGTCCGATGCCGGTGAGCAGCGCCAGGAGTGCCCCGAGGGACGCGGCCGCCGCGGCGATCCGCACCAGGGGCGTCGCCCACGACCAGCCGGCGGCGACGAGCACGTCCGCCAGCGGCGCGGTCGCGCCCTGCACCTCGGCGCCGAGCACCAGCACCACGGTGAGGCCGACCAGCGCATAGACGACCACGGCGCCGCCGAGGGCCAGGGCGATCGCGCGGGGGATCGTGCGCGCGGGGTCGGTGACCTCTTCGCCCATCGTCGCGATCCGGGCGTAGCCGGCGAATGCGAAGAACAGCAGCCCGGCTCCTTGGAGCACGCCGTACGCGGTCGCGTCGGGCAGCGGGGCGGGGGTCGAGGTGGGAGCGGCGCCGAGCCCGAGGATCACCACGACCGCGAGCCCGAGCAGGGAGCAGGCGACAAGGATCCGGGTCAGCAGCGCGGTGCGGGTGACGCCGAAGCAGTTGACGACCGCGAGCGCCGCGACGGCGAGCACCGCGACCGGCGTCTGCCAGGCGGGCGGGACGGCGTAGGCAGCGAACGTCATCGCCATGGCCGCGCAGCTCGCGATCTTGCCGATCACGAAGCTCCAGCCGGCGACGAAGCCCCACCACGGGCCGATCTCGGCGCGCGCGTAGGCGTACGTGCCGCCCGCGACCGGGTGGACGGCGGCGAGCTGTGCCGACGCGGTGGCGTTGCAGTAGGCCACGACGGCGGCGATCGCGAGGGCGATCAGGATGCCGCTGCCCGCGACGCCGATGGCCGGGGCCCACACGGCGAACACGCCGGCGCCGATCATCGAGCCGAGGCCGATCGCGACGGCGTCGGCGAGGGTCAGGCGTCGGGCGAGGGGCACGCGGCCATCGTCCCACGTGCCGGTGAACGGCCGGTGTCGCGTCAGCGGCGGGCGGCGGCGACGCGCTTCTTCTCGCGGATGTACACCTGGCGCCGCACCCTCGCCACGGTGTCGCCGTCGCCGTCGGTGATCACGGTCTCGAACCACTCGAGCACCTTGCCGCCGCCGTGGGCGCGCTGCCGCAGCTCCTCCGCCTTCTCCCGCGGCACCGAGAACTCGGCCGTGAGCACGCCGCGTCCCGGCTTGAGGAACTCGATCTCGCCGCGGGTGTCCCACACCACGTAGTCGCGCCCGAGCTGGTGCATCACGAGCATGAAGAAGTACGGGTCGGTCATGGCCGACATGGAGCCGCCGAACGCCGTCTTGACGTAGTTGCGGGTGAAGACGTTGACGTGCAGCTCGACGGTCGCGTGGGTCCAGTCCTCGCTGAACCGGCGCACGCGGATGCCGCTGAACAGGTTCGGGATCCACAGGCTCATGCCGGCCGCGAGGCGGCGGGGGGTGATGCGCATGAGGTCAGGGTGGAGGATGCGGCAGCGACCGGCGAAGACGTCTGGAGGGTTGGCACAGTTGTTCTAGTTGACATAGAATAAGTAGCGATAGGAGGTCGCCATGCTGATCCGCGTCGACGTCGACAGTCCGCACGCGCTGTACGACCAGGTCGCCGCGTCCATCCGGGCCGACATCCTGGCGGGCGCGCTCACCCCGGGCGACCGGCTGCCCGCGGCGCGCGACGTCGCGACTGCGCTCGACATCAACCAGCACACGGTGCTGCACGCCTACCAGCGGCTGCGCGACGAGGGTCTCGTCGACCTCCGGCGCGGCAGGGGCGCGGTGATCGCGGCCTCCGCGGCCCCGCTGGTCGAGCTTGCGCACGAGATCGACGGACTCGTCCGTCGTGCCGCCGCGGTGGGGGTCTCCGCCGAGACGCTCGCCGGCATCGTCCGCACCCACCGTGCTCCCGTCGACGACCGGAGCACCCCCGCCGCACAGCGCACCACACCGCGCACCACACCGCGCACCACAGAGGAGGATTCGCCATGACGACCCACGACCTCACCCGCACGCCGCCCGCGCTGCTGCGGTGGGCGCGCCTCCTCTTCGTCCTGGTCGCGGTCGCCGCACCCGTGGTCATCACGGCCATCGCCGCCGCGGTGCTGCTGTCCTGGCTGCCCTCGCTCCCCGGCACCGTCGCGGTGCACTGGGGTCTCGACGGCGCCGACCGCTTCGGTGCCCCGATCGTCTACCTCTGGCTGCTCCTCGGCGTCGGGCTCGGCCTCCCGCTCCTGATGGCCGCGACCACGCTCGCCGCGGTGGCTGCGCACTGGGGCGGAGCCGCCCGGCTGATGGGTGCGCTCGCGGCCGGCATGTCCGGGTTCGCGGCGGTGCTGAGCCTCGGGTCGCTGTGGATCCAGCGCGACCTCGCGTCGACCGCCGAGGTCCCGGGCATCGGCGTCGTGACGGCGCTCGCGTTCGCCGCTCTCCTCGTCACCGGAGGTGTCGCCTGGCTCGTTCAGCCCAGGGTGAGGCCCGAGCCCGGGCGCACGCTCGAGCCGCGGCACGTCGTGCGGGTGGCCGACGGGGAACGGGTGGTCTGGGTGGGCACCACGACCATGCCCCGCGGGGCCCTGGCCTTCCTTCTGGTCGTCCTCCTCGGGCTGATCGCGCTGGCGGTGTGGATGCTCGCGGGCGGCATCACCGGGGCGTGGATCGCGGTCCTGGTGACCGTGGTGGTGGCGTTCGCCGTGGCCGCGACGGCGTCGTTCCGGATGCGTGTGACACCCGAGGGCCTCACGGCGCAGGCTCCGCTCGGCTGGCCGCGTCAGCGCATCCCGGTCGACCGCATCGTGTCCGCGCGAGCCGTGACCGTCTCGCCGTTCGGGGAGTTCGGCGGATGGGGGTGGCGCTTCTCGCCGGACGGCCGCAGCGGCATCGTGATGCGACAGGGCTCCGCGATCGAGGTGGCGCGCCGCGACCACGGACCGTTCATCGTGACGATCGACGGGGCGGAGGAGGCCGCGGCACTGCTGCAGGCCTACGTCGATCGGGCCGCCGCGCGGACGGACCACGGGGGAGGGCCCGACGGGGCGACCGAGAGGAGCGGACGATGACCGTCGACGACACGACACGCGACGCGGAGGGAGCCGTGACGCGCGTGCCGTGGGCCGCGGTGATCGTGTTCATCGCGACAGCCTGCGGGCTCGCCTGGCTGGTCGCCCTGCCGCTCTGGCTGGGTGCGGGGCTCGCCGAGCCGATCTCGACGCTCCTGCTGCCGGCCATGATGCTGACGCCCGCCCTCGCGACGGTGCTCGTGGTGTTCGTGATGCGGGTGCCCAGGCCGGGTGCGCGCCTGCGCTTCCTGGGGCTCTGGCCGCTGCGCCCGGCGAAGCGCGTCGTGTGGCTCCTGGTCGCGGCGTGGCTGATCCCCCCGCTGCTGGTGGGGCTCGGCATCCTGGTCTCCGCCGCCCTCGGCTGGGTGCGGCTCGACCCGACGTCCGGGGCGTTCGCGGCCGAGCTGGCACGGGCGCTCCCCGCCGGCACGCCGATGCCGCCGGTCGAGGTCGTGGTGTTCGCGCAGCTCGCGATGATCCCACTCGGCGCGCTGGTCAACGCGGGGTTCGCGTTCGGTGAGGAACTGGGGTGGCGCGGGTGGCTGCTGCCCGCCCTGCGTCCGCTGGGCACCTGGCCGGCACTGCTGCTCAGCGGCGTCATCTGGGGTCTGTGGCACAGTCCGGTGATCCTGCTCGGCTACAACTTCGGTCGCACCGACGTCACCGGCGTGCTGTTCATGGTCGGCGGGTGCGTCGCGTGGGGTGTGCTGTTCGGCTGGCTGCGCCTGCGCTCCGGGTCGGTGTGGCCGGCGGTCGTCGCGCACGGTTCGCTGAACGCCGCGGCCGGGATGGTGGTGCTGTTCGCCGCGACACAGCCCGACCTCGCGCTGGCGGGACCGCTGGGTGTCGCGGCCTGGCTGGTCGCGGCGGTGGTGATCCTCGTGCTGCTGCTGACCGGGCAGTTCCGGGTGCAGCCGCCGCTCGCGCCGCGGCGAGCCGGAGCAGCGGCGGCGACGCTTGACGCGCCGCGTGCGCCGGGGGTTGGCTGAGCGCATGGACTCCACCCCCGCCGCCTGGGCCGACGCCGACACCTTCCTCGCCGAGCAGCTCCTGGAGCCCGATCCCGCGCTCGACGCGGCGCTCGCCGCCCAACGGGCCGCGGGGCTGCCCGAGATCGAGGTCGCGCCCCTGGCGGGCAAGCTGCTGAACCTGCTGGTGCGGTTGAGCGGGGCGCGGCGGGTGCTGGAGATCGGCACGCTCGGCGGCTACTCCACGATCTGGCTCGCACGCGCCGTGGGGGAGGAGGGACGGGTCGTGACGGTCGAGGCCGAGGCGGACAACGCCGCGGTGGCCAGGGCGAGCCTCGATGCGGCCGGTGTCGGCGAACGCGTGGACATCCGCATCGGCCGCGGCGCCGACGTGCTCCCGACGCTGGTGGGCGGGTTCGACCTGGTGTTCATCGACGCCGACAAGGAGTCCAACACCGTGTACCTGGACTGGGCCGCGCGGCTCGGGCATCCCGGCACCGTGGTCGTGCTCGACAACATCGGCCGCGACGGTGAGATCGTGCGCGAGGACTCGACCGATCCGAAGGTCGTCGGCACCAGGGAGGGCCTGCGGATGCTGGGGGAGGACCCGCGGTTCGATGCGACCGCGCTGCAGACCGTGGGGCTGAAGGGCTGGGACGGCGTCGCACTGGCCCTCGTGGTCTGACCCGGCCCGCGCGCGGCATCCACCCGGCGCCGCCTGTCACCCCGGCGCCGTCCGAGCCCGGGGCTAGACTGGGGCGCGGATCGACGACGCTCCACACAACCTTTTCCCTGAGCAAGGAGCACATCAGTGGCACTGATCGAGGCTGTAGGCGCACGCGAGATTCTCGACTCGCGCGGAAACCCGACCGTCGAGGTGGAGGTGCTCCTCGACGACGGCATCGTGCAGCGTGCGGCCGTGCCGTCCGGTGCGTCGACCGGCGCCTTCGAGGCGTACGAGCTGCGCGACGGCGACAAGAGCCGCTACGGGGGCAAGGGCGTGCGCAAGGCCGTCGAGGCCGTGATCGACGAGCTCGGCCCGGCGCTCGAGGGCGTGGAGGCGAGCGAGCAGCGCATCGTCGACGAGATCCTGATCGAGGTCGACGGCACCGAGAACAAGAAGCGCGTCGGCGCGAACGCCATCCTCGGCGTCAGCCTTGCGGTCGCGAAGGCCGCCGCCGACTCCGCAGACCTCCCGCTGTTCCGCTACCTGGGCGGCCCCAACGCGCACGTGCTGCCCGTGCCGCTGTTCAACGTGATCAACGGCGGCGAGCACGCCGACAACGGCATCGACATGCAGGAGTTCTTCCTCGCTCCGATCGGCGCCGAGACCTACTCCGAAGCGCTGCGCTGGGGCGTCGAGACCTACCACGTGCTGCGTGCCGAGCTGAAGGCCGCCGGCTACGCCACGGGCCTCGGCGACGAGGGCGGCTTCGCCCCCGACCTGCCCAGCAACCGCGAGGGCCTCGACTTCCTGGTCAAGGCCATCGAGAAGGCCGGGTTCACCCCGGGCACCGACATCGCGCTGGGCCTCGACGTCGCCGCCACCGAGTTCTTCAACGACGGCGTGTACCGCCTCGACAACAAGGACTGGGACGCCGCGGCGCTGACCGAGTACTACGTCGGCCTGGTGAACGACTTCCCGATCGTCACCATCGAAGACGCACTCGCCGAAGACGACTGGGACAACTGGAAGCACCTCACCGAGGCGCTCGGCTCGAAGGTGCAGCTGGTCGGCGACGACCTGTTCGTCACCAACCCGCAGCGTCTCGCCGACGGCATCGCCCGCGGCGTGGCCAACTCGCTGCTGGTGAAGGTCAACCAGATCGGCACGCTCACCGAGACGTTCGACGCGGTCAGCCTGGCGCAGCGCTCCGGCTACACGGCCATGCTGTCGCACCGCTCGGGCGAGACGGAGGACACCACGATCGCCGACCTCGTGGTCGCCACGAACGCGGGTCAGATCAAGGCGGGTGCCCCGGCGCGCAGCGAGCGCGTCGCGAAGTACAACCAGCTGCTGCGCATCGAGGAGGAGCTCGGCGACGCCGCGGTCTTCGCCGGCCGCTCTGCGTTCCCGCGCTACCGGGCCTGAGCGCACACACAGTGACAGAGCCGCGTGAGCCGCGGCAGGACGACGCCGCCGAGGCGGCATGACGGAGGAGGAGCCGTGGCACGACGACCGGCTCCTCCTTCGTCGTCGTCGAACGCCTCTCCGCGCCCCGCGACGGCCAAGACCGCACGGCCGGCACCGTCCGCGAAGCCGGGGCGTCGAGCGCCACGGAGCGCGGAGGGCGCCGCGCCGCGGGTGGACGTGCGGGAGTGGGCGTCGGGGATCCGACTGTCCGCGTTCTCTGCGATCATGCTGTCGCTCGTGGTGCTCGGCGCCTGGGTGCTGGTCCCCACGCTCGGGACGTTCATCGACCAGCGGCAGAAGATCGCGGCGCTGGAGGCCTCGGTGCAGGTCAGCGAGGCCGAGATCGCCGCGCTCTCCGCCGAGCGCGATCGGTGGGACGATCCCGCCTACATCACGACCCAGGCGCGCGAGCGCCTGTATTACGTCAAGCCCGGCGAGGTCGTGTACCTGATCGACAACGACCTCGATCCGTCGGCGCTGCCGCGGGAGCAGGAACCGGTGAGCGACACCCTGGAGGAGCGCCCCGCGGACTGGATGCCGCAGCTGCTGCGCACGCTCGTGTCCGCCGGCCTCAGCGACACCGTGGCCGTCACCCGCTGAGCTTCCGCTCCGAGCATCCTCCCTGGAGCCTCCCCTACGCTGGTGTGGTGACGACGCCCCCGTTCCCCGCCCCCACGCCCGCCGAACTCGCCGTCGTGTCCGCGCAGCTCGGCCGCCCCGCGCGGGGAGTGGTCGGGATCGCGGCGCGGTGCCGCTGCGGCAACCCGACGGTGGTCGCCACCACGCCGCGGCTTCCGGACGGGACGCCGTTCCCCACGTTCTACTACCTGACCCATCCCGCGGCGACCGCGGCCATGTCGACGCTCGAGGCCACGCATGTGATGCCGGAGCTCGCCGCTCTGCTGGACGACGATGCGGAGGTCGCCGAGGCGTATCGCGCGGCGCACGACGCGTACCTGGCCGATCGCGCGCAGTTCGGTGAGGTTCCGGAGATCGACGGCATCTCGGCGGGCGGCATGCCCACCCGCGTCAAGTGCCTGCACGCTCTCGCCGGGCACGCCCTCGCGGCCGGCCCCGGTGTGAACCCGATCGGCGACGCGGCGCTCGAGCGCTCGTCGTGGTCGCCCGCGGTCTGCCGCTGCGAGGACCCCGGTGCGGCTGTGCGCGAGGCGGCGCGCTCGGCATGACCGGACGGCGGATGCTGCGCAGCGTGGTCGCCGCCGCCGCGGTGGCGACGACGGTGCTGCTGCTGGGGTCGAGCGCGACGGCGGCGACGCCGCCGCCGATCCCGGACGACCCCGCCGACCCGGTGCGCGCGGCGGAGTACTGGCTCGACGGCGCGCGGATCCGCGAGGCGTGGCAGACGACGCGCGGCGAGGGGACGACCATCGCGGTCATCGACACGGGCATCGGCAAGGTCCCGCAGACCTTCGGCGACGCGGTGGTCGGCGGCACGGACGTCTCCGGCACGGGGACGCCGGATGGACGGACGCCGCTGGGCGCGATCGACGGCAACCACGGGTCCTGGGTGGCGTCGCTCGCCGCCGGTCGCGGCGCCCCCGACGGCACCGGCATGATCGGCGTCGCCCCGGAAGCCAAGCTGCTGTCGGTGTCTGTGGGCTTCGGCGCGGCGGCCGCCGTGCCCTTCACGGAGCAGGTGGCGAAAGCGATGCGGTGGGCGGTGGACAACGGGGCCGACATCATCAACCTCTCGTTCACCACCAACACCCTGGACTGGGACGAGAGCTGGGACGACGCGTTCCTCTACGCGTTCGAGCACGACGTGGTCGTGGTGGTCGCGGCGGGCAACCGGGGGAGCGGCACGAACATCATCGGCGCTCCCGCCACGATCCCCGGTGTGCTCACGGTGGGCGGTGTCGATCAGACGGGCACCGCGAGCATCGAGGCATCGACGCAGGGCATCACGATCGGGATCTCGGCGCCCAGTGAGGGCCTGCTCGGTGTCTCGGCCGACGGGGAAGTCGTCAAGTGGAACGGCACGAGCGGTGCGGCACCGATCGTGGCGGGGATCGCCGCGCTCATCCGGTCGGCACATCCCGACATCTCCGCGAACGACGTGATCAACCGCATCATCAAGACGGCGATACCCGTACCCGATGCGCAGAAGCCCCGCGATCCGCTCTACGGCTACGGGCTGGTCGATGCTGCCGCGGCGATCTCGGCCACCCTTCCCTCGGTCGACACGAACCCGATGGGCGACCTGGCGGAGTGGATCCGGCTGTTCCGCCGAGCCGAGAGCGAGCCGGCGCCGCAGCCCGAGCTGACCCCGGTCGCCGTGCCTCCGCTTCCCGATGCGGATCAACCGAGCGAGGCTGGCTCACCGCTGCTTCCCAGCGCCGAATCACTGCGCTACGGTACCCTGCCGCTCGTCGCACTCACGGTGCCTGGTATCCTGATAGCGCTTGGCGTCACCGCAGCTGCCCGGCGCATCCGATCGGCGCGCGTTCCCGTACGCCACAATCCCGACTCCGAGGAGTAGTTCTTCTGTGCCTCAGAACAGCACTGTGCCCAAGATCCTGATCGTCGGCGGGGGCTACGCAGGTTTCTACACCGCGTGGAAGCTCGAGAAGCACCTACGCAAGGGTGAGGCCGACGTGACCATGGTGGACCCGCTGCCGTACATGACGTACCAGCCGTTCCTTCCCGAGGTCGCCGCCGGTTCGATCGAGGCACGTCACTCGGTGGTCGCCCACCGCCGCCACCTCAAGCGCACGCACGTGCTCACCGCCAAGGTGACCAACATCAACCACGCGCAGAAGACCGTGACGATCACGCCGCCCGTCGGCGAGCCGTACGAGTTCGCGTACGACCAGATCGTGGTCACCGCGGGTGCCGTCTCGCGCACGTTCCCGATCCCGGGCATCGCCGACAACGCGATCGGTCTCAAGACCATCGAAGAGGCCGTGGCGATCCGCGACAAGGTCATGTCGAACTTCGACAAGGCCGCCTCGCTTCCCGCCGGTCCCGAGCGCGACCGTCTGCTGACGGTGGTCGTCGTGGGTGGTGGCTTCGCCGGCATCGAGGTGTTCGCCGAGCTGCGCTCGCTGGCCTCGTCGCTCGTGAGCAAGTACCCGCAGATCCACTTCGAGGACACGCACTTCCACCTGATCGAGGCGATGGGGCGGATCATGCCCGAGGTGTCGCTCAAGACCAGCGAGTGGGTGCTCAAGGACCTCGCGAAGCGCGGCGCCAACGTGCACCTCGACACGCAGGTCACGGGTGCGATCGACGGCAACGTCGAGCTCTCGACGGGCGAGGTCATCCCGACCGACGTGATCGTCTGGACCGCGGGCGTCATGGCCAACCCGACCGTCGTGCGCGGCGGCGACCTGCCGATCGAGGAGCGCGGTCGCATCCAGACCCGCGCCGACCTGCGCGTTGGCACTCCGGAGGCCTTCGTCGAGGGCGCCTGGGCTGCCGGTGACGTCTCGGCCGTGCCCGACCTGTCGGGTGGCGGCGTCGGCGGATTCTGCGTGCCGAACGCGCAGCACGCGGTGCGTCAGGCCAAGCTCCTCGCGAAGAACCTGGTGGCGGTGCTCCGTGGCGAGGCGCCCAAGGAGTACTTCCACAAGAACCTCGGGGCCGTGGCCGGTCTCGGCCTGTACAACGGCGTCTTCCAGTCCGGCAAGATCGCCCTCAAGGGCTTCATCGCCTGGGTCGCGCACCGCGGGTACCACGGACTCGCGATGCCGACGTGGGAGCGCAAGTGGCGCGTGCTGTGGGGCTGGTGGAACAACCTGTGGCTCGGCCGCGACCTGGTCAACCTCGAGACCGTGCAGAACCCGCGCTACGTGTTCGAGGAGTTCGCGGCGCGTCCGCGTCCGGCGGCACCGGCCGACGCGGCCCCGGCGGCTGCTCCGGCGAAGTCGGCTCCGGCCGCGAAGGCGGCTCCCGCCGCGGAGACCCCGGCCGATGTGAAGCCCGCTCCGAAGAAGGCGGCGGCGAAGAAGCCCGCCGCGAAGGCTTCGGCGACAGCGGAGACCGCGCCCGTCAAGTGACGACGACACCGAACGGCCCCGTACGCGAATGCGTGCGGGGCCGTTCTCGTTCCGGGCCGGACGTATGAGGGTGGAGACGCCGCAAGAGTTGGCCACGTAACATGTCAGATTGTACGCTTTCCGGGAGCGTGGACAAGGCCGTGTGGGCGGCCGTGTGGATCGTGCGCGATGCGAGGAGACCAGGTGGCGACGCGGAGTGGGGGTTCGATGCCGACGCTCAGCGTCTCGATCCGCGCCCTGCCGGGGCTCGAGAACCGGGCGGTCGCCCTGGCGCACGAGCTCCGCAGCGCTCCCGTCCAGATCGTCTCCGACGGGATCGAACCGTCGGCGCGTCGCGGTTCCCCGCGTCCCGTCTGGCAGCCGTGGAGCCGCCGGGCGACTCATCATCTCGTGCTCTCGGGTGACGTGGACGCGCATCCGGCGCTTCTCGCTCAGGTCCGCGACGCGGTGAGGCGTCAGCCCGCCGCGGTGCTGAGCTTCTTCTCGGGGTGGGACACCTACGCGTCGCACGCGGTGCGGATCGCTGCCTTCGCCGGGCGGCCGTGGGTCGCCCCGCCGGGGAAGACGGTGTCCGTCGTCGCCACCGTTTTGCCGGTCGCGGTCGCCGCCGAGCTCGCCGCCGCCGACGACAGCGCTCCCGTCGACGATGGGGAAGCGCTGTTCCGAGTCATCCGATCCCGCGGCCTGTCCCACTTCGCCAGCAACCCCAGCCTCGTGCAGGTCGCCGACCTCCGCCCGGATGGCGCGGGGGCGGCGCGAGGAGAGCGCGCGACAGCGTTCCTTCCGACGGCGGAGGCACCGGCGGCGTGGTGGGCAGGGGATCCGCTTCCCACACCGATGCAGATCCCGGCGATCCATGTGAGCGACGGCGAGCCGGTGTCATACGAGGCGCCCCTGGACGGAGATGATCGCTGGCGCATCCGGTCGAGGCGGGCGATCCCCGCTCCGCATTCGCGGCGGCTCACCCGCATCATCCGCGACCGCCTGCTGTGCACCGAGGTCGCCCGCAGCGATCTGCGTGCCGCGGCGTCGCTCCTGGGCGCGGCCTCGGTGCTGTGCGATCAGCTCCTGCTCGCGGCGCGCGCGGGGTCGCCTCCGGAGGGCTTCGGGGAGCTGAGCGCTCGGGAGTCCGCCGGGACGCTCCCCCTCGGGGCGCTGGGACGCACGGTCGCGGCGCTCTCGGAGGACGGCGGGCGCACCGAGGTTCATGCGGCGTTCCTCGCCATCCGCGACGACGTGCTCGAGGTGCTCGACGATCTCGGCTGAGCGGGCAGTGGAGAGGATCCATAGCCCTGCCCGCTAGGGTGTCGAAGTGCAAGGGGAGTACTCCCGTCTGCAGCGTCGTCGTCACTACGGACATGACATCGTGTCCCGGCCCGCTGGCCCTTCCGGGCGGAGGAGACCTTGGCACCCGTTCGCGGGCTGCCCGGAGACCCCTGCCGATGCTGGACGTCGACCCTCCCGGTGGCCCGCCCCACGAAGGGATCACCATGGGAAAGCTCTCCCGACTCATCCGCCTCGCCTCCGACGCGCTCGACACGGGCGGCGCGACATCCTCGCGGCGGCCCGGGGACACGGGGCGGGAGTCCACCGATTGGGGCGGAATGATCCGCGGTGCGGTCGACCAGGTGCGCGGCACCCGCGACGCCTCGCCGTCCGCTGCACGACCGGGCGACCCGTACGCGCCGCCGCCCGCGCACGACGCGACCGCCCGTCGCGTCCAGGACCGGACACGACCCGCGGGGGCCTTCGCGTCGCCGCCCGCACCGCACCACGGCGGATCCACGCTCTCCCCGCAGGATCGTGCCGCGATCGCCCGGTACGACTACCTGATGCAGACGGCCGATCCTCAGCGCATCGAGCAGCTCCACCGCGAGGCGTTCGCGCGGCTCACCCCGCAGCAGCGCGAGGTCGTGGCGGCGCGCATGCAGCAGGAGCTCCCCGCGGGCGAGCGGCCGCGGTCGTCCGCTCCCGACGATCTGGCCAGGGCGGCCGGGCGGGCGGAGGCGATGCGACCGGGACGGATGCGCGGTCTGCTGTCCCGCGCGCGCGGCGTCGGGGCCGGCGGGGCTGCCGTCGCGGCGGGTGGTGCCGCCGTCGGTCTGCTCGGCGTCGTGGCCGGCGGTGCGGTGGTCAGCGCGGTCGCCGCGCCGCTGCTCGACCAGGCCGCATCGCTCGGCGTGGACTTCGGCGCCCTCGCAGAGGGCCTGGACGTCGAGGCGCTGGTATCCGGCGTCGATGTCGAGGCGCTGACGGGCGGCGCCGGGGATCTCCTGGGATCGGCGGGGGACGCGGTGTCCGGCCTCGGAGAGACCGCGACGGGCTGGGGCGACCGCCTGGGCGATCTGGGTGTCCCGGGGATCGGTGACCTGTTCGGGCGCTGACCCTCGGGTCCGGTGCCCCCGCTGGGACTCGAACCCAGACTGAGGCGATTTTAAGTCGCCTGCCTCTGCCATTGGGCTACGGGGGCCGCGTCGCCAGCCTAGCGCCGGCGAACGGCGGCCCCCGCACCCTCTGCGACGCGGTGTCAGGAGGGGTGAACCCGAGTGCGCTCAGGCCGTAGGGTGGGGGAGTGCTCGACCTCACCGATGAACTGAGCCCCGTCCAGGGCGCCGCCGCGGTCGCTCCCGAGTGGGAGGATCCCGGCCGATACTGGCCCCGACTCTCGGCCGCCACGGGCCATCTGCCCGCCCCGGTGGCGGTGATCGACCGGGAGGCCCTCCGCTACAACGCGATGGATCTCCTCGTGCGGTCGGGCGGTCTGCCCATCCGCGTCGCCTCCAAGTCGGTGCGGGTGCGGGAGGTGCTGGATGCCGTACTGCGGCTGCCGGGCTTCCGGGGCATCCTCGCGTTCACGCTGGAGGAGGCGCTGTGGCTCGCCGAGACGCACGACGACATCGTCCTCGGCTACCCGACGGTCGACCGCGCCGCCCTGGCGCGGCTCGTCGCCGATGAGGCCGCGGCCCGACGGATCACCCTCATGGTGGACGATCTGGTGCACCTCGACCTCATCGACAGTGTCGCCGGGCCGGGCTCTCGTCCCGAGCTGCGTGTTGCGATCGACGTCGATGCCTCGTGGCGCTCGCCGCTGCTGGGGCACATCGGCGTGCGGCGTTCGGCCCTGTTCTCCGCGGGTGAGGTGGCCGCGTTCGCGAGGAAGGTCGCGGCCCGTCCGGGGTTCCGGCTCGTCGGCCTGCAGATGTACGACGCGCAGATCGCCGGTCAGGGGGACGACGCGGGTCCGGACGCCCCGCTCATCCGTCTCGTGCAGTCGCGCTCGCGGGAGGAGCTGCGCGAGCGCCGGGCGGCGATCGCCGCGGCGGTCAGCGCCGTCGCACCCCTGGAATTCCTCAACGGGGGCGGCACCGGGTCGCTCGAGTTCACGGGCAGCGACGAGTCGCTGACCGAGGCGAGCGCGGGAAGCGGGCTGCTCGGCGGGCATCTGTTCGATGGCTACCGCTCGTTCCGGCCCGCGCCGGCCGCCGCGTTCGCGTTCGACGTCGTGCGGCGCCCGGCGGCCGACATCGCGACCGTGCTCGGCGGTGGCTGGATCGCCTCCGGGCCCGCGGTGGCCTCGCGGCAGCCGCTCCCGGTGTGGCCGGCGGATCTCCGCACGCTGCCTCGGGAGGCCGCGGGCGAGGTGCAGACCCCCCTCCGCGGGCCGAACGCCGCGACGCTCGGCGTGGGCGATCGGGTCTGGTTCCGCCACGCGAAGAGCGGCGAGCCGGCCGAGCGGATCGACCGCTATCACCTGGTGTCGGGCGACGAGGTCATCGACGAGCTGCCGACGTACCGCGGCGAGGGGAAGGCGTTCCTGTGACGCGCATCGGCGGCACCTGGCAGAACTGGGGCCGCTCGGCGTCGGTGCGTCCCGTCCGCGTCGAGCGCCCGCGCAGCCCCGAGGGCGTGCAGCGCGCCGTGCGGGCCGCCGCGAAGCAGGGCCTGACGATCAAGGCGGTCGGCGCCGGCCACAGCTTCACCGGGATCGCCGTCGCCCCCGGCGTGCTGCTCGAACTGGACGACCTGCAGGGGCTCGTGTCCGCAGACGCCGCATCCGGACGTGTGAGCCTCCTCGCCGGTACCCGCCTGCACCGGATCCCCGGGCTGCTCGCGCCGTACGGCCTGGCGATGCAGAACCTCGGCGACATCGACCGGCAGTCGATCTCCGGGGCCATCTCGACCGGCACGCACGGAACCGGTGCGACGTTCGGCGGGCTCGCGACCCAGGTCGTCGGCGTCACGCTGATCACGGCCGCGGGCGAGTTCCTCCGGATCGACGAGCAGCACCAGCCCGAACTTCTGCCCGCGGTGGCCGTGGGTCTCGGGGCTCTGGGCATCATCGTCGAAGTGACGCTGCAGTGCGTCCCGTCGTTCGTCCTGCACGCGATCGACGAGCCCGTGCCGCTCGACGACGTGCTGTCGTCCGTGCACGAGCGTGTCGCCGCGTCCGACCACTTCGAGTTCTACTGGTTCCCGCACACCGACGTCGCCCTCACCAAGCGGCAGACGCGGCTTCCGGAGTCGACGGTCCGCAAGCCGCTGCCCGTCGTGGGCCGGTGGGTGGACGAGAGTCTGCTCTCCAACGGCGTGTACCGCGTGGTGTGTGCGGCCGGTCAGCTGGTGCCGGCGGTCACGCCGCCGTTCAGCCGCCTGGCCGTCCGGCTCACGGGCGATCGCGAGTACACCGATCTGTCGCACCGGGTGCTCACCCAGAGCCGCACGGTGCGGTTCCGCGAGATGGAGTACGCGATCCCCGCGGACGCGGTCGTCCCCGCCTTCCGCGCGGTGCAGCAGCTGATCGCGGACCGCGGCTGGCGGATCGAGTTCCCGATCGAGGTGCGTTTCGCCGCCGCGGACGACCGCTGGCTCTCCACGGCACACGGGCGCGCCAGCGCCTACATCGCCGTGCATCGCTATTGGCGCGCCGATCCCACGGCGTACTTCGAGGCCGTGGAGCGGATCATGAGGGAGCACGGTGGCCGGCCGCACTGGGGGAAGCTGCACACGCAGGACGCGGAGTCGCTGCGCGCGGTGTACCCGCGGTTCGACGACTTCGTGGGGCTGCGGGACCGGCTCGACCCCGAACGGCGCTTCACCAACCGCTACCTGGACCGGGTGCTCGGCGCGTGATGCGGCCGGCGGCTGACGCGCCCAGTCCACGCGCAGCCTGCGCGTCTAGGATGAGAGAAACACGAGGAAGGGTGGGGCTCTGATGGAATGGCTCGTGCCGGTACTGATCGTCGTCGGGGTGATCCTGCTCGTCGGCATCTATCTCTGGGCCACATACAACTCGCTCGTGCAGCTCAACGTGCGCGTGGACGAGGCGTGGAGCGGCATCACGGTTCAGCTCAAGCGCCGAGCGGACCTCATCCCCAACCTGATCGAGACCGTCAAGGGCTACGCCTCGCACGAGAAGGCCGTGTTCGAGAACGTCACGCGGGCGCGTGCCGAGACCCTCACCGCGAGCGGCCCCGGTGAGGCCGGCATCGCCGAGGGACACCTCCAGCAGGCGCTGCGCAGCCTGTTCGCCGTGGCGGAGGCCTATCCGCAGTTGCAGGCGAGCCAGAACTACCTCCAGCTGCAGCAGTCGCTGGTCGACACGGAAGACAAGATCCAGGCGGCTCGACGCTTCTACAACGGCGGCGTGCGCGAGCTGAACACCAAGATCAAGGTCTTCCCCAACAATCTCTTCGCGAAGGGCCTGGGTTTCACCGAGCGCGAGTTCTTCGAGGTCGCCGACAGCGGCGCGATCTCCGAGCCCCCGCGCGTGCAGTTCTGACGCACGCGCTCACCACACCGTCAGCCGCAGCCCCTCCGCGGTGAAATCGACGTCGCCCCGCAGACTCCAGTCGTCGGTGCGGTAGGTGGTGGTGCGGGGCGCTCCGTCCTGTCCCGTCCCGGTCACGGTGGCGACGAGCACGCCGCCTGCCGCGGTGAAGCCGTCCGTCATGAGCGTGACGGTGGGCTGCTGCTCGATCCGATACCGGACCTCGCTCACGTCGCGGAACTCGAGCCCCCACGGGAGCCGGATGCCGCAGCCCGGGGGCGGAGAGGGCGCCGGAGTCGTGCACGCCGTCAGGTGGTCGTCGAGGTGCTGTTGCGCGGCCTCCGTGGCCTCGGGTCGAAGGGAGGCGTCCACCTCGACCGCGGTCGTCTCGCCGGGAAGCACCGTGACCTCGCTGGTCCCCTCGAGCAGAGCGGCCGGGGCCGCCGCGACCGCGTAGGTGCCCGGCAGCAGGACGGTCTCGTCGCCGGCGGGGAGCGTCGCTGCGCCGATCGCGACCGCGGTGCCGGCCGTCGTGCTCGGTGTGACCGCACCGAGCCACGAGCCGTCCACGACCCAGCGACCGTTCACCGCGCTCATCGACAGGGTCGCGTCGTGCTCCTCACCGCCGAGTCGGAAGGACACCTCGACGCGCCGGTTCTCGCCGGTCCCGTGGGTCCCGGTCACGGCGGGCCGGGCGATGCGTTCGGTCGCCCCATCGAGCGCCGCGAGCGCCGTCGCGCTGACCTCCGCGCCCGTCGCCTCGACCGCCTTCGGGTCGCCCGACTCCACCGCGTGCAGGTAGGCGAGGGCCGCCTCATCCGGTGACGGCGACCGCAGCGACGCGAACACGATCCAGCCTCCGACGGCGGCCACCACGACCGCCGCGGCGATCGCCGCCGCCCACCGGAGGCGCCTGCTCACGCCGCGCCCTCCCGCTCGTGCACGTGCCGCCGCACCGGTGCCCCGTCGCTCGTCGCCAGGGCGTCGTGCAGCGCGGAGGTGGCATCTCCCCAGCCCGACACCGACACGTGCTCGAGCCCCTGCCACGCGGCGGCGAGCCGCAGTTCCCGCGCGATCGCCTCCGCGTCGTCGGGCCGTGCCTGCGGCTCCCACCACGCCGACTGCACCTGCAGCGTGGAGCCGGCGCGCTCGGCCTTGAGGTCGACCCGCGCCACGATGCGGTCGCCCACCAGGACCGGGAGGGAGTAGTAGCCGTAACGGCGCTTGGCCGCCGGCACGTAGATCTCGATGCGGTAGTCGAGCTCGAAGGCGCGGAGCGCGCGCTCGCGGAACCACACCACGGGGTCGAACGGCGTGAGGATCGCGGCCGCCTCGACGCGGCGGGGGAGAACGGCATCGCGGTGGCGCCACGCGGGGAGCGGGCGACCGGCGCGTTCCCATCCCCGCACGCGCACCGGCAGCAGCTCGCCCGTGTCCTCCAGCTCGGCGATCGCCCTGCCGATGGTGGCGCGGTCTCGGATGCGGTAGTAGTCCGCGAGGTCGGACGTGGTCGCCACGCCGCTCGAGCGGGCCGCGCGGCGGATGAGCTCGCGGATCGCGTCGTCGCGGGAGACGTCGCGCGCGCGGATGTGCTCCGGGATGACGTGCTCCGCCAGGGCGTACGTGCGCTCGAAGCCGCGCCGCCCGCTGACGGCCACGTCTCCCGTGCGCCACAGGTGCTCGAGGGCGAGCTTGACCTCGTCCCAGTCCCACCATGTGCCGCGCTCGCGGGGAGCGTCGGCGCGCAGGTCGGCGGGGCGGAGCGGGCCACGGTCGCGCAGTTCCGCCTGCACCCACGCGACCGTGCGGGCGTTGGTGCTGAGCCACGAGTCCTCGCCGGCCCAGCGATGGCGGAACGCGTCCATGCGGAACCGCCAGAGCGGCCAGTCCTCGACCGGGATGAACGTGGCCTCGTGAGCGAGGTACTCGACGTAGTGCGTGGTGCGCGACAGGAAGAGCCGGTCGAGCAGGGCCGGATCGTACGCGCCGAGCCGGGAGAACAGCGGCAGGTAGTGCGACCGGGCGAACACGTTGACCGAGTCGATCTGCAGCACTCCGAGCCGCTCCATCACGCGGTGCAGGTGGCGGTTGGAGACGGCAGCGGGTCGCGCGCGTGTGAACCCCTGCGCGGCGAGTGCCATGCGGCGTGCCTGCGCGGAGCTGAGGGAGTCGGTCACGCCGCCAGCGTAACGCCGGTGTCGGACATCTCTCTCGCGGGGTAGATGCGCCGAGCGGCATACCGCATGACCGTAGACTGAGGCGATGAGCGAGGACCAGCGACCCCGGCTGCGCGATCTGTTCCGTCCGCGCCCCGTGTCCACCGACCGGACCGTGACCACCGAGGCCGACGAGGCCGTGCCTCTGCCGCTGCGCATCACCGCGAGCTACGCCTGGCGCCTGTTGCTGATCGCGGCAGCCATCGGCGTCTTCATCTGGCTCGTGATGCTGCTGAAGCTCCTCGTCATCCCGCTCATGGTCGCGATCCTCATCACGGCGCTGCTGTGGCCGGCCTTCTCGTGGATGCTGCGGCGCGGCGTGCCGCGCTGGCTCGCGATCGCGATCTCGCTGATCGGCACGGTCGCGATCGTCACGGGTCTCATGTGGCTCGTGGTGTGGCAGGTCAGGGAGCAGCTGCCCGACGTCCAGCAGCGCACCACCGAGGCGTTCGATCAGTTCCAGGTCTGGCTGCACGACGGGCCGCTGAACCTCTCCGACACCCAGATCGCCGACTATCTCCAGCAGGGTCTCGACCTCATCTCCGAACAGGCGCAACTGCTGTGGACCGGCGCCCTCGCGATCGGCACGACCGTCGGTCACGTGGCCACGGGCGCGTTGCTGGCGCTGTTCATCCTCATCTGCCTGCTCGCGGATGGCGCCGGCATCTGGCGCTGGACGCTCAAGGTCTTCCCGCGTCGCGCTCGTCCCGCGGTCGACGGGGCCGCGCGCAACGGCTGGGCGACCATCGTCAACTACGCCCGCACGCAGCTGTTCGTGGCGACGATCGACGCGATCGGCATCGGACTCGGCGCGTTCCTGCTCCAGGTGCCGCTCGCGCTTCCGGTCGCCGTGCTCGTCTTCCTCGGCTCGTTCATCCCGATCGTGGGTGCGGTCGTCACCGGCGCCGTCGCGGTGTTCCTCGCGCTCGTCTACAACGGCCCGTGGATCGCGCTGTGGATGCTGGTGGTCGTCCTGGCGGTGCAGCAGATCGAGGGACACATCCTGCAGCCGATCATGATGGGCTCGGCCGTCAAGGTGCACCCGCTCGCCGTCGTGCTCGTGGTCGCGGGTGGAGCGATGATCGCGGGTATCCCCGGCGCCCTGTTCGCCGTACCGCTGGCGGCGTTCGTGAACGTCGCCGCGGTCACCATCAGCTCGGGCTCGTGGCGCACCGGCGTCGGTCCGAGCGGAGACCTGATCTGGAGCACAGTCCCGCGACAGCGGACACGGAGGAATCGATGAGCCAAGTCCCCAGCCTGACCGAGTTCGAGCACGCCGCTCAGAGTCTGGCTGAGGTGATTTCGCACACGCCGACCCTGCCCTCCCGGGCCCTCTCCGACGCCCTCGGCGCTCCCGTGCTGCTGAAGATGGAGAACCTGCAGCGCACCGGGTCGTTCAAGATCCGCGGTGCGGCGTACCGGCTCTCCCGGCTCAGCGCGGAGGAGCGCTCGCGCGGCGTCGTCGCGGCATCGGCGGGCAACCACGCGCAGGGGGTCGCGCTGGCCGCCCAGGCGCTCGGCATCCCCGCCACGATCTTCATGCCGCTGGGCGTGCCGGTGCCCAAGCTCCTCGCCACGCGCGGCTACGGTGCCGAGGTCGTGCTGGAGGGCGAGACGGTGGCGACCTCGCTGCGCCTGGCCGCGGAGTTCTCCGAGCGCACCGGGGCCGTGCTCATCCACCCGTTCGACCACCGCGACGTCGTGATCGGTCAGGGCACGCTCGGCCTCGAACTGCTCGCCGACGCGCCCGAGGTCGACACGGTCGTGCTCGGCATCGGCGGCGGCGGCCTCATCGCGGGCGTCGCGGCGGCGGTCAAGGCGCGCGCGGCGGAGCTCGGCCGCACCGTCCGGGTGATCGGGGTGCAGGCCGAGAACGCCGCTGCCGTGCCGCCGTCGCTGGAGGCGGGGGAGCCGGTCGACATCGTCACGCGGCCGACCATCGCCGACGGGATCCTGGTCGCGCGTCCGGGCGACGTGCCCTTCGGGATCATCCGCGATCTCGTGGACGAGGTCGTGACGGTGTCCGACGACGACCTGGCGCGCGCGATCGTCCTGCTGCTGGAGCAGGCGAAGGTGGTCGTGGAGCCGGCGGGGGCCGCGGGGGTCGCGGCGATCCTCGCGGGCAAGGTGTCGCCGAACGGCACGACCATGGCCGTCCTGTCCGGCGGCAACATCGACCCGCTCCTGCTGCAGCGCGTCGTGGCCCACGGCCTCGCCGCCTCGGGGCGCTACCTCACGATCCGGATCCCTCTGCCGGACCGGCCGGGCCAGCTCGCCCGCGTGTCGGAGCTGATCGCCGAGGCGGGAGCGAACGTCATCGAGGCCATGCACACCCGGCACGGCCACGGTCTCCAGATCAGCGACGTCATCCTCGAGCTGAGCGTGGAGACGCGCGGACCGGAGCACTCCGAGCACACGCTCGACACGCTGCGGCGCGCGGGCTTCGCCCCCCTCGTCGTGCTCGACTGAGCCACCCGCGCACACGACAGCGCCCCTCGTCCGTGTGGACGAGGGGCGATGTGTCGTTCGCGGGGGCTCAGCCCGTGTAGGTCTCGACGTTGACGATCTCGACGCTGATGGCGCGACCGTTCGGCGCCTCGTACGACGACTTCTCGCCGACCTTGAGGCCCAGGATGGCCTGTCCGAGCGGGCTCGCCTCGCTGTAGACGTCGAGGTCGCTGCCCGCCGCGATCTCGCGGCTGCCCAGCAGGAAGACCTCTTCGCCGCCGGCCACGACCGCGGTGACGACCGTACCGGGCTCGACGATGCCGCGGCTGGCGGGCGCCTCGCCGACCTTCGCGGTCTTCAGCAGGCTCTCCAGGGTGCGGATGCGCGCCTCCTGCTTACCCTGCTCGTCCTTCGCGGCATGGTAGCCGCCGTTCTCCTTGAGGTCGCCCTCCTCGCGGGCGGCCTCGATGCGCTTGGCGATCTCGTCGCGGCCGACGGTGGAGAGGTGCTCCAGCTCGGCGACGAGCCGGTCGTACGCTTCCTGCGTGAGGAACGGAACCTGAGCGTCCGTGGACATGACGAAGCTCCTTCTATCGGGATCCCGCCGAGCAACCGCGGGGGATATGCCAAGACGCCCCGGCACGGGCCGGGGCGTCGTCTGTCTGCCCCCAGTCTAGGCGACCCAGCAGGTGTTCACCAAACCTGTCGTGGCCTCCGCGACCGTGGGGATGCGCTCCGAGCGGGTCTGCGAGTGACGATCCGTGGCGGGCAGCTCGACCACCTTCCAGCCGACCACTCCGAACTCCTCGTCGAGCGCCTCGAGTACGCAGACGACGTCCTTGCCCTGCACGCCGGTCACCTGGAAGCGCACGTCGACCGCGTGCTCGTCGACGAGCTCGAAGCCCAGGTCGTCGGCGTCGACGGAGCTCATCGACTGCGCGACCGTCATCCAGGCGAAGGCGCCGACGACGACCAGGGCGATCGCTCCGGCGATGATCCAGGGGAGCCGGCGGCGTCGGGTTCGGCCGTAGCGTTCGTCGAGCTCGGTGGCGGTCGTCACAGGGAGGGTCTTCCGGTCGTTAGGCTGGTGATACCAGGTTATGCGACCTGCGTACGAAAGGCCGATTCATGCGTGCTCTGTCCGAGACTCCGATGCCCACGCCCTCCATGACCGTGGCGCCGGAGGCCGTGACCCCGGGATTCGTCGGCTTCGCCGCGATCGTCGTGGTGGTCCTCGCGGTCATCCTGCTCATCTGGGACATGAACCGCCGCATCCGCCGCGTGCGGTATCGCGAAGAGGTGCGCGAGGAACTGGATGCCGAGCAGGCCGCGCAGGCGGCGCAGGCCGGACCCGACGCGGACGACGCGTCGACCGCGGCGCCGGAGGACGCGAGCGACGACGGGCGACCGGACGGCCGCTGACGCCTCACTGCGGCGTCACGGGGCGCCGAGCGAGGGGGAGAGCGGCTCCAGCGCGATGAGCAGGCACGCGGTCCAGTGGCACAGGAACGCCAGCACCGTGCACACGTGGAAGATCTCGTGGAAGCCGAAATGGCCGGGCCACGGATTGGGCTTCTTCAGCGCGTAGACGATCGCCCCGCCCGTGTAGAGCAGGCCGCCGACGATCACCAGCACCATCATCGCCACGTTCGCGTTGAGCAGGTCGACGATGTACATCACCGCCGCCCAGCCCAGCAGCAGGTAGAGCGCGACATACAGCCACCGGGGCGCGTTGATCCAGAAGACGCGGAACAGGATCCCGAGGAGGGCCCCGCTCCACACCAGGATCAGCAGGAGCGCGCCCTTGTCCGGGGGAAGGGCGAGCGTCGCGATCGGCGTGTACGTGCCGGCGATGAGCAGCAGGATGTTCGCGTGATCGATGCGCTTGAGGATCACCTTGACCCGCGGCCGCCAGTTGAAGCGGTGGTACATCGCCGAGTTGCCGAACAGCAGCAGCGACGTGGCCATGAAGACTGCCGCGGCCCACTTGGCCGGCGCGCCGTGCGACAGGACGATCAGCACCACGCCGGCCGCGATCGCCACGGGGAACGTGCCCGCATGGATCCACCCGCGCCAGGTGGGCTTGATCTCGGTCGCCGCATCGGCGGCAGCCGCCTCGAGGAGCGGCAGTTTGGGGACATCGGTGCCGGGCTCGTCGGAAGTGCTCACGCCCTCACTCTAAGCCGCGTCGCATGCCGTCGACGGCACATGCCCGCGGGATCCGCACGCCGCGCGCCGGCGCACGGCAGGGTAGCGTAGGTAGGTGATGTCACGCGAGAGCCCGGGCCGCGGGCCGCTGTACCGGCTGTACACCAGCCGGCTGCGTCGTCACCTCGATCCGGCCTCCGTTCCGCACCACGTCGCCATGATGATCGACGGCAACCGTCGTTGGGCGCGCCAGCTCGGCTTCGCCACCCCGGCGGAGGGACACCGCGCCGGTGCCGCCAAGATGCACGAGTTCCTCGGCTGGTGCGACGAGCTCGGCGTGCGGGTCGTCTCCCTTTACCTGCTCTCCAGCGACAACCTGCGCAAGCGCGACTCGGCGGAGCTCGCGGATCTCATCGAGATCATCGCCGAGCTCGCGGAGGCGCTGTCGCGGGAGGGCAACTGGCGGGTGCAGCACGTGGGCCGTTCCGACATCCTTCCCGCGGAGCTCGCGGCCGTCCTCGCCGCTGCGGAAGAGCGTACGAAGGACCACACCGGGCTCCATGTGAACCTCGCGGTCGGATACGGCGGTCGTAACGAGATCGTCGACGCGGTGCGCAGCATCATCACGAAGCACGAGGCCTCCGGCGGCACGATGGAAGACCTCGCCGCACACCTCACGCCCGAGATGATCGGCGAGCACCTCTACACGGGCGGGCAGCCCGATCCCGATCTCGTGATCCGCACCAGCGGAGAGCAGCGCCTGAGTGACTTCCTGCTGTGGCAGAGCGCGCACAGCGAGTTCTACTTCGTGGAGGCGCTCGGCCCCGATCTGCGCCAGGTCGACTTCCTCCGCGCGATCCGCGACTATGCCGACCGCGACCGCCGCTTCGGTCGCTGAGGCCGTGGCACCGCACCGTGCCACAATGACGACGTGAGCGCACTCGAGGACTACGTCGGCACGTTCGACACCGAACCCGGCTATCTGAACTGGGCGGCCTTCGGACCCCTCTCGCCCTCGGTGCGCGAGGAGGTGTTCGCGGATGCGGATCTCCTCGCGAGCGGGCGACCGTCGTCCCTCGCGCTCGTCGCGGAGCGCATCGGCCAGGCGCAGGAGACGGTCGCGGAGCTGCTGGGAGCGGACGCCGCGGACGTCACCCTGCAGCCGTCCTCCACACACGGGCTTCAGCACGCGCTGTACGGCCTCACCGGCACCGTCGTCGCGTCCACCGCGGAGTTCCCGAGCGTCAGCCTCACGCTGGAGCGCGCATCGGCCGCGTCGGACCGGGCCCTGACGCCGCGGTGGATCACACCCGCCGACGGCCGGGTCTCACCGGAGGCCGTGCCCGCGGCGCTGGACGACGAGGTCACCGCGCTGGCCGTCAGCCACGTCGACTTCCGGACGGGGTACCGGGTCGACCTCGCGGCGCTGCGCGACGTGCTCGGGCCCGACCGGCTGCTGATCGTGGATGCGGTCCAGTCGTTCGGCGTCGTCGACGTGGACTACACCGCAGCCGACGTGGTGATCGGCCACGGCTACAAGTGGCTCAGAGCGGCCAGGGGGAGCGGCTTCGCCTGGTTCTCTCCGCGCGCCAGAGAGCGCATCACCCCGGTCCTCTCCGGCATCACCGGCACAACGGCGACCGGGCTGGTGGTCGACGCGCTCCCCGGTCCCGCCGAGTCCGCGCGCGCCTACACCGTCAGCGTGCCCGACACCCTGGCTGCAGGGCGCCTCGCGATCGGAGCACGCGACGTGCGCGACGCCGGGGTCGCGGCGATCGAGTCGCGGCTCGCGGAGCACGTCGACACCGTGATCGAGATCGCGGACCGACACGGCATCGAGGTCGTGTCGCCGCGCGAACGCGAGCACCGCGCCGGCATCGTGGCCCTCGCGCCCGAGGAGCCCGCGCGACTCGCCGCCGCCCTCGCGAACGCCGGCATCGTCGTGACCGCCCGCGGATCGTCGATCCGGATCGCGCCCCACGCCGGGACCGACGCCGAGACGCTCCGCCTGCTGGACGAGACCCTGCAGGCGTTCGGCCAGACGACGTTCATCAGCTCTTAATATTCGCTGGCGTGTCGAGCCCGTGTTAATCCGGGGAGCGGTCGTACGGTCAAGGCATCGGGCAAGGCGCCCGGTCGGGTCGGCCTCCAGGTTCGCGACTCGTGACCCCCTGGTCGACTCGTTCGCATAGCCGGGAATCCCCGGGTCGGGAGTGGGTCGTGACCACACGTTCAGCGCAGCACACCGCCAGCACCGCGCAGCAGTCCACCCGTCAGTCCTCGAGAAGCACCTCGGCCGCGCAGCCCGATCAGGACCTGCGCACCTACGTGCTCGACACGTCGGTGCTGCTGAGCGATCCGCAGGCATTCTTCCGATTCGCGGAGCACTCGATCGTGCTGCCCGTCGTGGTCATCAGCGAGCTCGAGGGCAAGCGGCACGACCCCGAGATCGGCTACTTCGCCCGCCAGGCGCTCCGTCACCTGGACGACCTCCGGGTCGAGCACGGGCGTCTGGACTTCCCGGTCGAGGTCGGCGAGGGCGGCACGCTCCGCGTCGACCTCGGCAACACCGACCTCTCCGTGCTGCCCGTCGGCATCCGCCTGAGCGACAACGACAGCCGCATCCTCTCCGTCGCCATGCACCTCGCACAGGACGGACAGGACGTCACGATCGTCTCGAAGGACCTCCCGATGCGGGTCAAGGCCGCGTCGCTCGGCTTGCGCGCCGAGGAGTACCTCGCCGAGCAGGCCGTGGACTCCGGGTGGACCGGCATCGCGAGCCTCGACCTGTCCGGCGACGACATCAGCGACCTCTATGAGAGCGAGGTCGGGATCAGCGAAGACGTCAACGGGCTCCCCGTCAACACGGGTCTCATCATCCACTCGGAGCGCGGATCGGCGCTCGGACGCGTCACCGGCGACGGCGAGTTCCGGCTGGTGCGCGGCGACCGCGACATCTTCGGGATGCACGGCCGCTCGGCCGAACAGCGCATCGCCATCGACCTGCTGCTCGACCCCGAGGTGGGCATCGTGTCGCTCGGGGGTCGCGCCGGAACGGGCAAGTCGGCCCTCGCCCTGTGCGCCGGACTGGAAGCGGTGCTCGAGCGGCAGCAGCAGAAGAAGATCATCGTCTTCCGGCCGCTGTTCGCCGTGGGCGGCCAGGAGCTGGGGTACCTCCCCGGCGATCAGGGCGAGAAGATGAACCCCTGGGGTCAGGCGGTGTACGACACCCTCGGATCGGTCGTCTCGGGCAACGTGATCGACGAGGTCGTCGAGCGGGGGATGCTCGAGGTGCTGCCGCTCACCCACATCCGCGGACGCTCGCTGCACGACGCGTTCGTGATCGTCGACGAGGCGCAGTCCCTCGAGCGCAACGTGCTGCTCACGGTGCTCAGCCGCATGGGTCAGAACTCCCGCGTCATCCTCACGCACGACGTCGGTCAGCGCGACAACCTGCGCGTCGGACGCCACGACGGCATCGCCAGCGTGATCGAGACGCTCAAGGGACACGACCTCTTCGGCCATGTGACCCTCACCCGCTCGGAGCGTTCCGCGATCGCGGCCCTCGTCACCGAACTCCTGGAGGGCGGAGAGCTCAGCTGACGAGGCCGGGAAAAAGCGGATGCCGCGGGGACCAGGTCCTCGCGGCATCCGTCGTCTCAGCGACCGGTGATCATCCGGGGTGCGTCATCGACAGCAGGTCGAGCTTCTCGTCCAGCTGCTCCAGCGTCAGGTCGCCGCGCTCGACGTAGCCCAGGTCGATCACCGCGTCGCGCACCGTGATGCCCTTCGCGACAGAGTGCTTCGCGATCTTCGCGGCGGCCTCGTAGCCGATCAGCTTGTTCAGCGGCGTCACGATCGACGGGCTCATGCCCGCGAACGCGGCGGCACGGTCGAGGTTCGCCTGCAGGCCGTCGATCGTCTTGTCGGCCAGCACGCGCGAGGCGTTCGCAAGGAGGCGGATCGACTCGAGCAGGGCGGTGCCCATGACCGGGATCGCCACGTTCAGCTCGAATGCGCCGGACGCACCGGCCCACGCCACGGTCGCGTCGTTGCCGATGACACGGGCGCACACCATCAGCACGGCCTCGGGAACGACCGGGTTGACCTTGCCCGGCATGATCGAGGAGCCCGGCTGCAGATCGGGGATGTGCAGCTCGCCCAGACCCGTGTTGGGGCCGGAGCCCATCCACCGGAGGTCGTTGTTGATCTTGGTGAGCGACACCGCGATCGTGCGCAGCGCGCCGGAGGCTTCGACCAGGCCGTCGCGGTTGGCCTGCGCCTCGAAGTGGTCCTTGGCCTCGGTGATGGGCAGCTCGGTCTCGGCGGCGAGCAGCTCGATGACCTTCTGCGGGAACCCGAGCGGCGTGTTGATGCCGGTGCCGACGGCCGTGCCGCCCAGCGGGACCTCGGCCACGCGGGGGAGGGCGGACTGCACGCGCTCGATGCCCAGGCGGATCTGACGGGCGTAGCCGCCGAACTCCTGTCCGAGGGTGACCGGCGTCGCATCCATGAGGTGCGTGCGGCCGGACTTGACCGCGTCCTTCCACAGCTCGGCCTTGGCCTCCAGCGCGACGGCGAGGTGGTCGAGCGCGGGGATCAGCGTGTCGATCAGGGCCTGCGTGACCGCGATGTGCACGGAGGTGGGGAACACGTCGTTCGACGACTGCGAGGCGTTGACGTGGTCGTTCGGGTGCACCGTCGCGCCGAGGATGCGCGTGGCGAGCGTGGCCAGCACCTCGTTCATGTTCATGTTCGAGGACGTGCCGGAGCCGGTCTGGTACGTGTCGACCGGGAACTCGCCGTCGTGGGAGCCGGACGCCACCTGGTCGGCGGCCTGGGCGATCGCGTCGGCGATAGCACCGTCGAGCGTGCCGAGTTCCTTGTTCGCCAGCGCCGCCGCCTTCTTGATGCGCGCGAGCGCGGCGATCTGCGCCGACTCCAGGCCTTTGCCGGAGATCGGGAAGTTCTCCACGGCGCGCTGCGTCTGCGCACCGTAGAGCGCGTTCACGGGCACACGCACCTCACCCATCGTGTCGTGTTCGATGCGGTAGCCCTGCTCGTTCGCGCCGCTGAGCTGGTTGGCGTCGGTCATTCCGAACCCTCCTTGGTTGCGGGGACGGTCCCCTCGGTGTCGATCCCGACCGTGATGACGGGCACAGCCTCGCCCTCGGCCAGACGGTAGTTGGCGCCGACGATCCCGAGGCGGCCCTCGGCGACGGCGTTGCTGATGATCTCCGACGACTGCAGCAGGTCGTGCACCGTGTTGCGCAGGTGCTCGCGGCCGACCAGCTCGGCGTCGATGTCGGCGACCGTGGCGCCCCCGCTCTCCGCCAGCACCTTGCGGGCGGCGGGCACGATCGGCGCGATCAGCTTCCAGATGTGCGGGGGGAGCGGTGCCGCGTCGATCGCGGTGCCGTCGATCGCGGCTCGCACCGCGCCGCACGAGTCGTGCGCGAGCACCACGATGAGCGGCACCTCCAGCACCGCGACCGCGTACTCCAGGCTCGCGACGATCGACTCGCCCATCACCTGACCGGCGTTGCGCACCACGAACAGGTCGCCGAGGCCCAGGTCGAAGATGATCTCCGCCGCGAGGCGGGAGTCGGCGCATCCGAAGAGCGTGGCGACCGGGTGCTGGGCGGCGGTCAGGTCTTTGCGGCGGGCGACGTTCTGGTTCGGGTGCTGCGGCTCGTCGCGGACGAAGCGGCGGTTGCCTTCCTGCATCTGCGTCCAGGCGGCGGAAGGAGTGAGCGGGTGGGTCATCGGGCCTCCGTGACGGTGCGGATCTGAGGGACGAGCGACTCGGCGAGCTCGGCGGTCGAGTCCGCCGAGCGGGAGCCGTAGAGGAGCACGTAGTCGTCGCCGGCCTGCGTGCCGATGGCGTACGAGATGTTGGCGTCGGCGCCGGCGTTTCCTGGCTTGTACACGTCCCACTCCAGCCCGCCGATGCGGATCGTGTCGGTGGGGGCGATGCCGTTCAGGCGCTGCGGGGCCCAGGAGGCTTCGGCGTCGAAGGCCTGCGCGAGCTTGATGAACCCGCGCTCGTCTTGGGCCGCGGGGGCGAGCGTGACCTCCCAGACGACCGTGGCTCCGCTCTGCAGTTCCGCGGCGTTGACGCGCCAGAACTTCCCGGTCTCCGGCACGATCACGGGTCCGCCCATGGACGACTCGACATCGGCGGCGATGCCCGCGACGTCGATGGGCTTCTGCGCCACCGGCTCGCCGCGCGGGACCACGAGCACGATGACGAGCACGACCGCGAGGGTCACGAGGAGCGCGGCGACCAGGTTGCGGACGGTCTGGCTGGATCGATACGCCTTGCTGGATGCGGCCTTGCGGGCCGCGGTCTCCTCCGCCGTCTCCGGACGGCCGAGGTCGGCGTTGATGGCGGGGCCCTTGCTCATGACGCCCCGTCCGTCTCGGCGTCACCGGCGGCGGCGCGTGCCGCTTCCAGGCGGCGCTTGGCGCCCAGCAGCCATTCCTCGCAGCGGGCGGCGAGCGCTTCTCCGCGCTCCCACAGCGCCAGCGACTGCTCGAGGGTCGGAGCGCCCTGCTCCAGCTCGGCGACGACGCGGACGAGCTCGTCCCGGGCGGCCTCGAACGACAGCGTGTCCACAGGGGTGTCGTTCAGCGCGCTCACTCCTCCATCCTACGTCGTGGCACGGACGCGCCCGGTTCAGGCGCCTTCCGCGATCTCGCCCTCCGAGCGCGCGGCGACCGACCCGCGGTCGACCGTGATCGTCAGGGCGCTGCCGGCCGGGGCGTCCGCCGCATCCCGCAGGATCACGCCCCCGTCGAGGTGTGCGATCGCATAGCCGCGGGCGAGGGTCGCGGCGGGGGAGAGGGCACGCAGCGACGCCCGCAGCTCGCTGGTGCGACGGCTGGCGTCGTCGAGCTGACGCTGCACGGCATCGCGTCCGCGCGACACCAGCAGCCAGGACTCCTGTGCGCGGGTGTCGATGATCGGATCGGGCGAGCGCAGGACCGGTCGCGACCGCAGCTGCTCGAGCTGAGCGATGTCGTGGGTGAGGCGCTGCGTGACCCGCGTGGTCGCGCGCGACCGGAGCTGGGCGATCAGCGCGCGCTGCTCGCCGACGTCGGGCACCACGCGCTTGGCGGCGTCCGTCGGGGTGGAGGCGCGGAGGTCGGCCACGTCGTCGAGCAGCGGGTGGTCGTTCTCGTGCCCGATGGCGCTGACGACCGGGGTGCGCGCGGCCGCGACCGCGCGCACCAGCCGCTCGTCGCTGAAGCCCAGGAGCGTCTGGGGGTCGCCGCCGCCGCGGGCGATGATGATCACGTCCACGTCGGGGTCGGCGTCGAGCCGGGCGAGTGCGGCCAGGGTGTCGGGCACGCAGCGGTCGCCCTGGACGGCCGCGTACTCGGTGCGGAAGCGCACCTGCGGCCACCGCAGCTCGGCGTTGCGGTGCACGTCCTTCTCGGCGTCGGAGCGCTCGCCCGTGATGAGTCCGATCACGTGCGGGAGGAAGGGGAGGCGCAGCTTTCGGCCGGCGTCGAAGAGCCCCTCCTGCCGCAGCTGCACGCGCAGCTTCTCCAGGCGCTCGAGCTGATCGCCGAGGCCGACGTGCTTCATGGTCGAGACCGCGAAGCTGAAGTCGCCCGACTTCACGAAGTAGTCCGCCTTGACCGCCGCGACCACGTGGTCGCCGACGCCGAGATCGGCAGGGATGCGCCCGCGCACGCTCGACCAGATCCGGATCGAGATCTGCGCGTCGGAGCGCGTGTCCTTCAGCCGGGCGAACACGTTCCCGGCGCGCTGGTTCCACGACGTGATCTCGCCCTCGACCCACACCGTGTTCCAGCGGGCGACGAAGTCGCGGATGGTGGCGTTGAGCCGGGCGACGGAGGTGGGCGCCTGTGCGGTGGAGTCACGCGGGGCGACGGCGTCGGCGGGCGGGGTCTCACCCGGTCCGGTCGTCGCTTCGAAGACTGTCATCTGCTCCCGTTCCCGCCCGGGCTCTCCCCGGCCTCGCACAGCTGTACGGCGATAGAATTCCGGTGTGACCTCGACAGCCGTGCATCTTCCCGTCCCCCGCCTTCCTCGCGTGCGTGCGGCGGCAGGGCGGCTTCAGGATAACCCGGTGCCAGGACGCAAGCGCGTGCTGCTCGCCGCGCCGCGCGGATACTGTGCCGGCGTGGACCGCGCGGTGGTGGCGGTGGAGAAGGCCCTCGAGCGCTACGGCGCCCCGGTCTATGTGCGCAAGCAGATCGTGCACAACATCCACGTGGTCACCGAGCTCGAGGCGAAGGGGGCGATCTTCGTCGAGGAGGTCGACGAGGTGCCCGAGGGAGCCCACGTCGTCTTCAGCGCGCACGGGGTCTCTCCCGCCGTGGTGAATGCCGCGTCCGACCGGGGACTGCACGCGATCGACGCGACCTGCCCGCTCGTGACGAAGGTGCACCGCGAGGCGGTGCGGTTCGCGCGCGACGACTTCGAGATCCTCCTGATCGGGCACGACGGGCACGAGGAGGTGGAGGGCACCGCGGGCGAGGCCCCCGACCACGTCACGGTCGTCAACTCTCCTGAGGAGGCCGACACCGTCCAGGTGAAGGACCCGTCGAAGGTGGTGTGGCTGTCGCAGACGACGCTCTCGGTCGACGAGACGATGGAGACCGTCAATCGTCTGCGCACCCGCTTCCCCGAGCTGCACAACCCGCCGTCCGACGACATCTGCTACGCCACTCAGAACCGCCAGGTCGCGATCAAGAAGGTCGCGGCGGGCGCGGATCTGGTGATCGTGGTCGGATCGGCCAACTCCTCCAACAGTGTGCGCCTGGTCGAGGTCGCGCTCGAGTATGGGGCGAAGGCGGCGTACCGGGTGGACTACGCCGAGGAGATCCAGCAGGAGTGGCTCGACGGCGTCGAGACCGTCGGCGTCACCAGCGGCGCCTCGGTGCCGGAGGTGCTGGTGCGCGAGGTGCTCGACGCGATCGGCCACGCGGGGTACCGCGACGTCGAGGAGGTGCGCACCGCGGAGGAGGACCTCATGTTCTCCCTGCCGAAGGAGCTGCGCCAGGACCCGTCCGGCCAGCGCGACGCCCGCGCCCTCGGAGGCCGTGCCTCCGCCGGAGGAGGCGCGTAGCGTTGAGCGCGGCGGAGGCGGAGCCGACCCTCATCGGGTCGGTGCAGCGCGCGCTCCGCCTCGTCGACATCGTCGCGAACTCCCCGCGACCGCTGCCGCCCAAGATGCTAGCCGCGATCACGGGTCTCACCCCCGGCACCACGTACAACCTGGTGCGTACGCTCGTGCACGAGGGCTACCTGAGCGCGGAGCCCGACGGCCTCGTGCTCGGCACCCGGTTTCCGGCGTTCCAGCAGCAGGGCGACTCGCGCGGCGTGTTCCTGGCCCGTGTGCGCGCAGCGCTCCGGGCGGTCACCGAGGACCTCGGCGCGACGGCCTATCTCTCGCGCTTCGCGGACGGCGAGCTGCATCTCGTGGACATCGTCGACGCGGAACGCAACCCCCGGGTCGAGCTGTGGGTCGGGCTGCACTCCAGCGCGCATGCCACGGCCCTCGGCAAGCAGATCCTGGCCGAGCTGCCCGACGAGGAGCGTCGCGACTACCTGTCGCGTCACCGCCTGGAGGAGCTCACCCCGCGGACCATCAGCGACCGGCGGACGCTGCTCACCCAGCTGGAGCAGTCGCCGGGCTGGGCTGTCGACCAGGAGGAGTACGCGATCGGCGCGACGTGCGTGGCGGTGCCGGTGATCGCCCCCGGGGTGACGGCCTCGCTCGCGATCTCGCTGCCGGCGGACCAGGCGGTGGTGGATCGCCGGCTCGTCTCCCGCCTGCAGCGCTCCGCCCGCAACCTGTCGCTGCAGCTCGGGGCCGACGCGCTCGGCAGCGGGCAGGGCGACGAGTTCACTATCTGAATTCCGACCCCTGGTTCTTCCGGCCGCGGGTTCCTACCATGGAAGAAGCAGCGCGATACAGAGCGCTGCCGATCGCCAGAGGCGTCCCCAGCGCCGGCGACCGACCTGGATGAGGAGCGTCCCCAGTGCTCCTCTCCCGCGGCCCCCGAGGAGTCCCCACTTCTCCGGGGCCGCCACCGTCTCCGGAGGTCTTCGGCTGGGAGCCGGTCGGAGACACGCGCGTTAGCATGGCGGCATGACAGATCAGCGCCCGCGCTACGGTGAGATCGCGACGCCGGAGGAGCAGCGCCTGGCCCGCGGTCTGCCGCTCATCGACGAGGCCGTGCCGGCGCCCACGGCTCCGGCGTTCCCCGCCCCGGCACACGCGCCGGCCCCGGCGGTGGACGCCCCGCGCCGCCGGCCCGTCGACCGGATCGTGACCATCGCGCTGCTCGCCTACGGCCTCGTGAACGTCGTGGTGACCGGACTGTCCTACCTCGATATCGGCCGCGTCATGAACGAGACCATGTCGATCCTCGGGATCGAGGGGGAGTTCACCAACTACGCCATGGGTCGTCCCTGGGGGACGATCGCGGCGATCGTGCTGGTCCTGGGCTGGTGCATCACGGCGGCGCTGTCGATCCGGCGCCTCCGCCGTGGTCGCCTGACGTGGTGGCTGCCGGTCGTCGGCGCGATCGTGACGGTGATCGTGGTGTCGCTGTGCCTCGCCGTGCCGATGATGAACGACCCGGCCTTCCTCGCCTACCTGGAGCAGACGGCCGGCACCGTCCGCTGATCTCCCGTGAACGAGAAGGGGCCCGGCACAGTGCCGGGCCCCTTCGTTCGTGATCCTGCGATCAGCTCTTCGACTGACCGTGCGAACCGAGCTGACGCGTCGACTCGACCACGCGAGCGGCCATCGCCGACTCGGCGATCTTGCCCCAGGCGCGGGGGTCGTACTGCTTCTTATTGCCGACCTCGCCGTCGACCTTCAGCACGCCGTCGTAGTTCTTGAACATGTAGTCCGCGATCGCGCGGGTGTAGGCGTACTGGGTGTCGGTGTCGATGTTCATCTTGACGACGCCGTTGGCGACCGCGAGCGCGATCTCCTCGTCGGTCGAGCCGGATCCGCCGTGGAAGACGAGGTCGAGCGGCTTGGGTCCGGTGTTGTACTTCGCGGCGACCTCGGCCTGGATCTCGCCCAGCAGCTCGGGGCGCAGCTTCACGCCGCCGGGCTTGTACACGCCGTGCACGTTGCCGAACGTGAGCGCGGCGATGTAGCGGCCCTGCTCGCCGAGGCCCAGCGCCTGCACGGCCTGGTCGACATCGCCGAACGTTGTGTAGAGCGCCTCGTTCGAGCCCTCGTGCGCGACGCCGTCCTCCTCGCCGCCGACGACGCCGATCTCGACCTCGAGGATCGCGTTGATCGCCTTCATGCGGGGGAGGAGCTCCTTGGCGATCTCGATGTTCTCCGCCAGCGGCACGGCCGAGCCGTCCCACATGTGCGACTGGAAGATCGGGTTGCGGCCGGCCTTGACCTCTTCCTCGGAGGCGGCGATCAGCGGCTCGACGAAGCCGGCGAGGGCGTCCTTCGGGCAGTGGTCGGTGTGCAGCGCGACGGTGACCGGGTAGTTCTTGGCGACCTCGGTGGCGTAGCGCGCGAAGGCGAGGGCGCCGGTCGCGCGGGCCTTCACCGTGTGACCGGCGAAGTAGTCGGCACCGCCCGTGGTGACCTGGATGATGCCGTCGGAGCCGGCCTCGGTGAGTCCCTGCAGGACGGCGTTGATGGTCTGCGAGCTGGACACGTTGAACGCGGGGTATGCGAAGCCGCCGGCCTTCGCGCGGTCGAGCATTTCGGCGTACTGATCCGGGGTGGCGACGGGCATGAGAACTCCTGCGGTAGGTGAAGCCGGGACAGGTGCCACTCTATCGGGGCGCCTGTCCGGCTCGTGCAGGCGAGCGGAGCGTTCGGCGGCGCACGATCTGCCGTGCTGTTAAGAAGTGCGATTCCTTCGCGAGATACCGGCGGAAAGGAGGGCTGTTCGCGCGCCCACGTAGCTAGGCTGGCCGCATGGTGAGTCTGACTGCCGACCTGAGCCCGCTCCGTCCCGACCGCAACCTGGCGATGGAGCTCGTCCGCGCGACGGAGGCGGCAGCGATCCGCGCCGTGCCCTTCATCGGTCGCGGCGCGAAAGAGGCGGCCGACGGTGCCGCGGTCGACGCGATGCGCGCGTTCCTCGGCACGGTCGACTTCCAGGGCCGCGTGGTGATCGGCGAGGGGGAGAAGGACAACGCCCCGATGCTGTTCAACGGCGAGGTCGTGGGCACCGGGCAGGGCCCGCTGTGCGACATCGCGGTCGACCCCATCGACGGAACGTCCCTCACCGCCGCCGGACGACAGAACGCCCTCTCCGTGATCGCGGTGTCCGACCGCGACACGATGCTCGACGCGTCCAGCGTCTTCTACATGGACAAGCTCGTGACGGGACCGGCGGGCGTGGGCGTGGTCGACATCCGGCTCCCGATCGGCGAGAACATCCGCCGGCTCGCGGGCGCGCTCGACAAGCCGGTCGACGAGATCGTGGTGTCGGTGCTGAACCGTCCACGGCACGAGCAGCTGATCCAGGACATCCGCGACGCGGGCGCAGGCACCCGGCTGATGAGCGACGGCGATGTGGCCGGCGGGATCAACGCGGCCCGCCACGATGCGCGCACCGACATGTGCGTGGGCGTGGGCGGGAGCCCCGAGGGCATCGTCACCGCGTGCGCGATCAAGGCCCTCGGCGGTCACATCCAGGGGCGGCTGTGGCCGCGGGACGACGACGAGCGCCAGCGCGGGATCGACGCGGGACTCGACATGGACAGGGTGTACGAGGCGGACGACCTCGTGCGCGGCAACAACACGATCTTCGTGGCGACGGGCGTCACCGACGGACAGCTCGTGGCGGGGGTGCGCCGGGAGCGCGGCTACGTCTACACGGAGAGCGTCGTGCTGCGCGGGGCCTCGGGAACACTGCGCCGCATCGCCTCGGAGCACCTCGTGTCGAAGTGGCTGTGACATTTCCTTCCGCGGCTGATCGACTGCTCTGAGCTCGAAGGCTGCCCGTGTCGGGCGACGCCATCGTTATCGAGCCGGTACCGGCGCGCGCGAACCGTGGCACCGGTCGCGCGAGGCGTCGTGTCACAATTGTCACTGGGTTTGTCGCCGTCGACGGAGCCGCCAGGCACCGCAGGCACAGGAGGGCGAACGCATGACAACGCAGCACACGAGTGGCTCGACCAGCGCCGCACCGACCAAGATCATCACCACCAACACGGGACGCATCCTCCGGGTGAGCGCCGATGCCGAGGCCGCCGTGACCACACCGGCCGCCCCCGCGAAACCGCAGGTTGACCCGGCTCGTCGGGCCGACGTGCTGTTCCGCGTTCGACGTGACGAGGGCCACGAGATCAGCGCCTGGTGGATGATCGGCGCCTTCCTCGCCACAAGCGGCCTCGTCATCCTGCTGCTCAGCGGCGTGCCCGGCGTCGCCTGACGCGTCCTCGTCCTGGCCGTTCCGGCTCATTCGTGGCGGGACGTCTGCGCCTCATCCAGGCGTCGTCGCACCTCGCCGACGTCGGCCCTGAGGCCGTCCAGGAGGTCCGGGGTCTCGCCCGGCGGTGCCGCGGGCTCCGCTGCTCCGGAGGCCGTGCGTGACACGCCGCTGTCCACCGGCACGGCCGTGGATGCGGGTTCGACCGCCGCCGCGGCTTCGGAGGTCGGCGCGGCATCGACGGTCGGCCCGGCCCCACCGGTGCCGATCAGCTCCGCCGCGGTGAAGCGACGACCGTCCGCTGTGACGACGGGCGGAGCGCTGAGCGCGGACGCGTCCACTCCGGGGAACTGCCGCGCCGTCACGAGCACACGCGACTCGAGGGACCCCGCGAACCGGTTGTAGCTGTCGACCGTGCGCTCGAGCGCCCGGCGCAGATCGTCGGCATGACCGGCGAGCGTGCCGAGGCGCTCGTACAGCTGCGTGCCCAGGGTCAGCAGACGACGTGCTTCGGTCGACACCTCCTGCTGCGTCCACGTGTAGGCGACGGTCTTCAGCACGGCCCACAGGTTGACGGGGGAGGCGAGGGCCACACGGCGGCTGAAGGCGTAGTCGAGCAGCGTCGGGTCTTCGTCGATGGCCGTCGCGAGCAGCGACTCGCTCGGCAGGAAGCAGATCACGAACTCGGGACTCGCGTCGAGGCCCGACCAGTACGCCTTCTTCGCCAGGGCGTCGACGTGTGCGCGCACGGCCTTCACGTGCTTCTGGAGGTGTGCGCGACGCTGCGCCTCGTGCGCGTCGCCAACGGGCAGCGCCGAGGCCTCGAGGTAGGCGTCGAGCGGAACCTTCGCGTCGACCGCGATCGACGTGCCGCCGGCGAGCCGCACGACCATGTCGGGGCGCCCCTGCCCGCGGTCCGAGGAGATCGTGGTCTGCAGATCGAAGTCGACGTGGCGCGTGAGCCCGGCGGCCTCCACCACCCGGCGCAGCTGTGCTTCGCCCCACACCCCGCGCGTCGCGGTCGACTTCAGCGCTCCGGCGAGCGACTCCGTGGTCGCGCGCAGGGCCTCGTCGGACTCCTGCGCACGCCGCAGCTGCTCCGCGAGGGTGCCGAACTGCTCGTGCCGCTCGTGCTCGATGGCCGCGACCTTGGACTGCATCTGCTGCAGACTCTCGCGCACCGGGGCGAGCGCCTGCAGCACGGCGTTCTGCTGCTGCACACGCAGCGCCTCGGCGCGCTGCTCCGCGCGGCCGTGCTCGACCGCGTCGCGATACAGGTCGTACTGCCGGTCGCGGTCGTCACGGGCGGCCGCGAGCTCGGCCTGGGCACGGGCGAGGTCGGCGGCGCCCCGACTCGCGCGCAGGAACCAGCCCAGGGCGACGCCCGAGGCCACGGCCACGAGGAGCAGAACGATCGTCAGCGCATCCATGGGCCCATCGTGCCCCCGGGGTCGGACATTCGTCGGGAGGCACCGCTGAGCGGTCTCAGGCGACCGCGCGCTCCAGGACGGGGAGGGCGGGCTCGGTCACACGCAGGCTCAGGGCGTCGGCGAGGGCGAAGACGTCGGCGGCCGCGGCGCGCCGAGCGGCGTCGACCACGATGTGCGCGCACGCCCGCGCGTCGGCGAGGGCATCGTGATGGGAGAACTCGTCGTACCCGGCGGCGGCCGCGGCGAGCGGGAGCCGGTACGAGTCGAGCTGGTAGGTCTTGCGGGCCACCTGGAGGCTGCACAGCGAGCGGTAGGGCGGGCAGATCTGACCCGTGGCCTCCGCCGCACGGCGCAGCACGTTGAGGTCGAATCCGGCGTTGTGCGCCACGAGCACGTCGGCACCGGCGAAGGCGCACAGACGGTCGAACTGATCCGCCCAGGAGGAGGCCGTCGCGACGTGCTCCGGCCGGATGCCGTGGATGCGGACGTTCCACTCCATGAACTCGTCGTGACCGGGCGGCGGCTGGATGAGCCAGCCCGCGGTGGCGACGACCTCGCCGCCGCGCACGCGGACGAGTCCGACGGCGCAGGCGGAGGCCGGGCTGGAGTTCGCGGTCTCGAAGTCGATCGCAGTGAAGTCCAGTGGCACGTCTTCACTCTCTCCCGGGCCTCCGACGTCGGGTCGCAGACTCGCCGTAGGCTGGCCACATGAGCGACGAGCAGGCGACCTCCTTCGGCGGCCAGGCGGGCAGCTACGAGGTCGGTCGCCCCGAATACCCGTTCGAGGCGGTCGCGTGGATGCTCGACCGCGCGGCGGCAGGAGCCCGCCGTATCGCCGACGTCGGCGCGGGCACCGGCAAGCTCACCCGTGCCCTCGTCGCGGGGGAGGGCACGGAGGTCGTCGCGGTGGATCCGGATCCCGCGATGCTCGCCGCCCTGCCCGACGCGGTGCCCGGGGTGCCCACCTTCGTCGGCACGGCCGAGCGCCTCCCGCTGCCGGACGCGAGTCTCGACGCGGTCGTGCTGGGACAGGCGTGGCACTGGGTCGATCCGGTCGCGGCCTCCGCGGAGATCGGCCGCGTCGTCCGCCCCGGAGGGGTGCTCGGGCTGGTCTGGAACCTCCGCGACGAGCGCGTGGACTGGGTGCGTCGCCTGACCGACATCATGCACGGCAGCAACGCCGAGATCATGCTCGCCGCGGGCGACCCCGTGGTGGCCGCGCCGTTCGGCGGTGTGGAGCAGGAGCGCTGGGAGTGGGTGCGTCCGGTGACGCGCGAGGTGATGCACCGCATGGCGTCGTCGCGCAGTTACGTCATCACGGCCGACCACGCGGAGAAGGCGCGCATCCGCCGCGACATGGACGCCCTGTTCGACGAGCTGGGATTGCACGACGACGCCACGATCGAGCTGCCGTACGTGACGAAGGCGTTCCGCGCCGTGCGCGACTGACCCCGCGCGGCAGCATCACGGCCCGCAGGTAGACTCGTACCCCGTGGCTCTCACTATCGGTATCGTCGGCCTGCCCAACGTCGGCAAGTCCACCCTCTTCAACGCCCTCACCAAGAACGACGTGCTCGCGGCGAACTACCCGTTCGCGACGATCGAGCCCAACGTCGGCGTGGTGAACCTGCCCGACCCGCGGCTCGAGAAGCTCGCCGAGATCTTCGGCAGCGAGCGCATCCTCCCCGCGGCCGTGTCGTTCGTCGACATCGCGGGCATCGTGCGCGGGGCCAGCGAGGGAGAGGGGCTGGGCAACCAGTTCCTGGCGAACATCCGCGAGGCGGACGCGATCGCCCAGGTCGTGCGCGGCTTCTCCGACGACGACGTGGTTCACGTCGACGGTGCGGTGAACCCGGCGTCCGACATGGAGACCATCAACGCCGAGCTCATGCTCGCCGACCTGCAGACCGTCGAGAAGGCGATCACCCGGTACGAGAAGGAGGTGCGCGGGAAGAAGATCGACCCGTCCGTCCTCGAAGCGGCGCAGGCGGCGAAGGACGCGCTGGAGCGCGGCGTGCTGCTGTCCACGAGCGGCCTCGACCTCGCGCCGATCCGCGAGCTCGGCCTGCTGACCGTCAAGCCGGTCATCTTCGTGTTCAACGTCGACGAAGCGGTGCTCACCGACGACGTGCGCAAGGCGGAGCTCGCGGCCCTGGTCGCGCCCGCGCAGGCGATCTTCCTCGACGCCAAGATCGAGTCGGAACTGAAGGACCTGGACCCGGAGGACGCGGCCGAGCTGCTCGCCTCGACGGGCCAGGAGGAGTCCGGCCTCGACCAGCTCGCACGCATCGGCTTCGACACCCTCGGGCTGCAGACGTACCTCACCGCCGGACCGAAGGAAGCGCGGGCGTGGACGATCGGCAAGGGATGGAAGGCCCCGCAGGCCGCCGGCGTGATCCACACCGACTTCGAGAAGGGCTTCATCAAGGCCGAGATCGTGTCGTTCGACGACCTCGTCGCCACCGGCTCCGTGCAGGAGGCCCGCGCGAAGGGCAAGGCCCGGCTGGAGGGCAAGGACTACGTCATGCAGGACGGCGACGTCGTGGAGTTCCGTATCGGAAACACATCTGGCGGGTCGAAGTAAGCCGCTAGACGACGTCATTCAAGGGCAGGCGACGATGCGGTCGTCGGTTCAAGAGTGCGCCAACGGGGTGTTTACATCCTCCGAATCCATGGCGGTACGAATGACCCCCGCGCCCAGTCCGACGAGCGATCCAAGTGCTCCGCCGACAACCGCAAACGCGGCGCTCCATGCAACGCCCGACGTTCGAGGATCAACGAACTGGGGATTCTCCGAATAGGTCACCATCGCTCCTGGCAACCAGGCAAGCACGACCAGGACGCCCACTAGCGCACCGCACGCGTACCCAACCGCGACAAAGACCAGCATCCGGCGTCCGACGGAGAATATCTTGCGGGTTGAGGGAGCCATCAGTCAAAGATATGGCGTATGAGCGCAGTCTGGAAGCGGAACGACCTGCGCAGGACGGCGACGTCGTGGAATTCCGCTTCAACAACTGATGCGAGAAGTGGTCGTCGGTGTTCCTGGGAACGCTTAGAGTTCGATCATGGGAAAGCTGGAGTACAACAGCTCGCGGCCGCCGATCGAGGTCGACGACGACGTCCTGGTGCATCTGAAGATCGTGATCTCGACGAAGCTCCGCCGTCAGGAGAGCTTCATGATGACGTGGCCCTCGGGGAAGAAGCATCCCGGGCGCCTCTCGGCGTGGATGCACCCGAGCATCCCGCTGGTCCTGGAGTTCGACGAGGAGCCGCCGCCGAAGATCGACCCGGCGCGGCTCGAGCGCATGATGGAGCGCCTGAACGCCCGGGGCGAGCTCGTGCTCGACGAGCTCAGCGACGAAAGCTCGGCCTGACACGAGGTCGCGCGCGCGGGCTCACCCCTCCTCGCGCGCTTCGCCGGGCTCTCGCCAGCGCGGCTGCGACGGCTCGGGGGTGAGCGGGGACTCCGGTGGCGGCGTGGGCAGGGTCACGGGCTCGCCCGCGATGAGCTGCACCGCTCGGCCCGCGTGCCGCACCGTGACGGGGTCGCCCGCGCTCAGGCGGTAGGTCGTGTCGTCGGGCGTGATGTCGACATGCAGGATGCACCCGTGCAGGCGCACCCCGAACCCGAGCCGCGTGATGTTGCGGGGGAGCCGGGGGTGGAACGAGAGGCCGGCGTCGCTGTCGCGCATGCCCCCGTAGCCCGCGGTGATACCGGTCCAGATGCCCGCGAGCGCCGCGATGTGCAACCCCTCGGCGGTGTTGCCGTGGAGGTCGTCGAGGTCGAGCGCGGCGAGCTCCGCGAGGTACGCCGCGGCGAGGTCGAGGTGCCAGAGCTCCGCCGCGATCACCGCCTGCGCCATGGCCGAGAGTGAGGAGTCGCGCACCGTGAGGGCCTCGTAGTACGCGAACGCCCTGGCCTTCTCCTCCCGCGTGAACTCCTCGTGCTCCGTGTACAGCGCGAGCACCAGGTCGGCCTGCTTCGCGACCTGCTTGCGGTACAGGTCGAAGTACGGGAAGTGACTGTGCAGCGGGTACTGCTCGGGTCGCGTGGCGTCGAAGTCCCACACGGCATGCCGCGTCGACCCCGCGAACTGCTCGTGCACGCGGCGCCGCTCGTCGAACGGCACCGTCATCGCGTCAGCGGCGTCGTTCCAGCGCGAGACCTCGGCGTCGTCGACCCCGAGCCGCTCCGCGACCTCGATGTGGCGTCGGGCCGCGGCCACCGCACCGCGCAGGTTCCGTCGCGCCGCCAGGTTCGTGTAGGTGTTGTCGTCGACGATCGCGGAGTACTCGTCAGGGCCGGTGACCCCGTCGAGATGGAAGCCGCCGTCGTCGTCCCAGCGGCCGAGCGACAGCCACAGCCGCGCGGTCTCGATCAGGATCTCCGCGCCGGCGTCGCGCTCGAAGTCGCGGTCTCCCGTCGCCCTGACGTACTGCATCACGGCGCCGGCCACCGCCGCGTTGATGTGGAACGCCGCCGTGCTGGCCGGCCAGTAGCCGGAGCTCTCGCGTCCGTCGATCGTGCGCCAGGCGAAGGTCGCCCCGTCCAGGTGCAGAGTGCGCGCGCGTTCGCGGGCGTGATCGAGCGTCGCGTACCGCCAGCGCAGCGCCTGCAGGGCCGCGTCGGGCGCGGTCGAGGTGAGCACGGGGAGCACGAACGCCTCGAAGTCCCAGAACGTGTGCCCCTCGTACCCGGAGCCCGTGAGCCCCTTGCCCGGCACGGAGCGCACCTCGGCACGCGCCGCCGCCTGGAACACCTGGAAGAGCGCGTACCGCACGCCCTGCTGCAGGCGGGGGTCGCCATCGACCCGCACGTCGCCGCACTCCCAGTACGCGTCGAGCGCCTCGCGCTGTCCCGTCGCCACCGCCTCCCATCCGAGGCGCACGGCCTCCTCGACGGCCTCGTCCGCGCGGTCGCGGAGCGTCTGCGGCGAGAGCGAGTCCGACCACTCGTGGCCCACGAACTTCACGACCTCGAGCTCCTCGCCCGCCGCCAGCGCCACGTGGACGCGGGTGCGCGCCAGGTCGCGGTCGGCCTCCACGGTGACCGTGGGCGCGGTGGTGGCGGTCGAGGAAACCGTGTGATCGGTGCTCACCGCCACGTGGATGCCGCTGCGCCTGGTGCGGTGCAGCAGCGTGGCGCGCGACCCCAGCACCGCGGAGTCCACGGCCTGGAGCGGGCGGGAGAGCAGCTCCTGCACACGGGGATCGGCGTGCGGCGACGGCAGCGGCTCGTTCGCCAGCACCTCCGACAGGACTGTGACGGCCACGGGCTCCAGGGCCGTCACGCGATACCGGACAGCGGCGAGCGAGCGGTGTCGCAGCGAGACGAGCCGGGTGGACGCGACCTGCACGCGCCGACCCTCCGCCGACTCCCACTCCAGCTCGCGGTGCAGCGTCCCGTCCCGCAGATCGAGGCGCCGCTCATGCCGGTGCACCGTGCCGTGCTCCACATCGAACGGCTCATCGTCCACGAGCAGACGGATGAGCTGCCCGTTGGGCACGTTGATCACGCTCTGCCCGGTCTCCGGATAACCATAGCCGTCCTCGGCGTACGGCATCGGATGGTCCTCGAAGACCCCGTTGAGGTAGCTGCCGGCGACCCCGCGCGGGTCGCCCTCGTCGAGGTTGCCGCGCCAGCCGACGTGCCCGTTGGAGAGTCCGAACACCGACTCCTCCTGCGCCAGATGCTCGACATCCACTCCCGTGACGCTCACCGACCACGGTTCGACGCGGAACGCCGCCGTCATGCCCGTGCGGTCCGGACGTCTCGCGGACGGCGGGGCCGTTCGGGGAGGTGCGGGGCGGGGCCGACGTGGAGCATGGCGTTTCCTTCTGCCGAGGACCGGGAGCTGCGACGCTAGCGCGGGGTCCTCACGGGGACGAGGGAGTTGCGCCGAGCCCGGCGCGTCGGGTAGACGACGGCCCCCCGCGCTCGCGCCTCGGGCGACGGCGAGCGGATAGCCGGTGCTCGCCCCCGCCGTCAACCCCTGGTCCCCGCCCCGTGGTGCAGACCAGGGTGGTCGCATGGCGGAGGATTCTCAGGAGAACACGGACCCGATCGCTGGCTTCCTGCGCGCGAACCTCGATGAGATCGTCGACCGGCTCTCCGCCTGGGTCGCGATTCCCTCGGTGTCGGCGGACCCTGACAGGCGGCAGGACATGGAGCGCTCCGCCCGATGGATCGCGGGGGAGCTGCGCGACGCGGGACTGCGCACGACCCTCCTTCCGGTCGGCGAGTCCGTGACGGTGTACGGCGAGAGCGCGCCCGTCCCTGGGGCTCCCACCGTGCTGGTCTACAGCCACCACGACGTACGCCACGCCAAACCGGAGGAGTGGAGCGAGACCGCGCCGTTCACCCCCGTGCGCCGCGACGGACGACTGTACGGCCGCGGGGCGTCGGACGCGAAGGGACAGGTGCTCGCGCACGTCTGGGCGCTGCGCGCCGCTGCCGCTGTCGACGGCGCGCTCCCGCGCGTGAACCTCAAGCTGCTGATCGACGGGGAGGAGGAGATCGGATCGCCGAACCTCCGCCGTCTGCTCGACGAGGAGCCGGAGCGCTTCGCCTGCGATCTCGTCGTCTTCTCCGACACGATCCAGTGGCGGGTGGATGCCCCCGCCCCGGTGACCTCGATGCGCGGCACCCTGACGGCGACGCTCACGATCAGGGGACCGGAGCGCGACGTGCACAGCGGTGTCGCGTCCGGGGTCACGCTCAACCCGGCGCTCGTGCTGTCCCGCGTGCTCGGCGGACTGCATCACCCGGACGGGCGCATCGCGATCCCCGGCTTCCATGACCGCGTCGCCGAGACCTCCGCCGAGCGCAGGGCGGAGTTCGCCGCCCTGCCGTTCGACGAGCAGGACTGGATCACGCGCACCGAGACCCGGGCGATCGTCGGCGAGGACGGGTTCACGCCGCTGGAGCGTCTGTGGACGCGTCCGGCGATCGAGGTCATCTCGCTGCTCGCCGGCGATCCGGACGGCATCGAGCGATCGGTCATCCCGCGCGAGGCCACGGCATCGCTCAGCGTGCGGACCGTGCCCGACCAGCGCATCCCGGACATCGCGGACCTGCTCCGCTCCCACGTGGCCGCCGTGATGCCCGACGGGGCGACCTACACGCTCGAGGTCGACGAGGACATCGCCCAGGAGCCGTACGTCTCGCCCCCTGGCGAGGTGACTGACGCGCTCGAACGGGCCCTCGGCCGCGGATTCGGCATCCCGGTGCAGGGTCGCATGGGCAACGCCGGGGGAGGCCCGGCCGACTGGCTGTCGCGACACCTCGACGCTCCCGTGCACTTCCTCGGCACGGGTCTTCCCGAGGACCACTGGCACGCGAGCGACGAGAGCCTCGACCTGCGGATGTTCGTGGCCGGTGCCGCGACGCTCGCTCACCTGTGGCGTGAACTGGGGCGCCCACGATGACTCCGCCGGGGGTCGCGAGGAGGAGGCGCGGCCCCCGGCGGGCTACGCTGGACGCAGGCGGTCTCGGCCGCGGCGCGGGTCGCAGGAGCCCGGCGTGGACGACCGCCTGCGTTCCTGACACCGACGGCACGAGGAGACCGACGCCGATGACCGACACCCAGATCTTCGAGCCAGACGGCCGCGCCATCCCCTTCGTGGACGAGGGCGACGGACCCGTCAAGCTGGTGCTCATCCAGGAGCGCGACCTGGCCGCCGACGTGCTCGGCGTCGTGGGGCACTACCTCGCCGAGGAGGCCGGATTCCACGTGCTGCGCATCGGCCACCGCGCGGACGGCGTCGACGCCTCGCTCGACGACCGCGTGGCGGACGCGCTCGCCGTGATCGACCACGTGGGCCTCGAAGACACCTGGATCGGCGGACACGGCTTCGGAGGCACGGTCGCCCGCTCCTTCGCCGTCGCGCACCCCGACCGGGTGAACGGGCTGGCGCTGCTGGGGGTGGAGGACGTGGAGGTTCCGCTGGCTCCGGTGATCCCGGTGCTGCTGATCCAGGGGACCGACGACACGGACACCCCGGAGGCGAACGCCGAGCGCCTGCAGGCCGCCGCTCCCGAGCGTGCGAGCATCAAGCGGATCGACGGCGGAGGCCACCTCTTCCCCATGACGCACCCGATCGAGACCGCCGTGGTGCTGGAGGAGTACCTCGACTGGGACTGAACGCACGGATGCCGCGACCGAGTCGGCCGCGGCATCCGGAGTCCGTGGGTCAGGCGACCTGCGGGAGCACCGCGAAGGAGACGGAGCCCTCGTCGTCGACTCCCGCGTCGAGGATCTTGTCGTCGAGAGCGGCCGCGGCCGCATCGTCGAGGAACAGGCGCGTTCCCTGGATCTCCACCACCTGATCCGCCGGTTCCGGGTCGGCCGTCACGGCGACGGCGAGGTGCGCCGCCCCTGCGTCATCCTGAGCCGGGGCGGAGTGGATCCGCAGACCCGCGTCCGGCGCGTCGTTCTGTCGACTCACGAGGGTCGAGACGATGGCGGTGGCGTTGTCGGTGAGGGTGAGCACGAAGCTCTCCTTTCCGGTCGGGTCGTGCCGCGGTCGCGACACGTGCTTCCACGATCCCCGTCACCGCCGCGAGCCTCCACCCCCTTGCGTCATCCGAGCCTCGCGTTTACTCTCGCAGCCGCTTGCGCAGGAACACCTGCGCGGTGCCGTCCCCGTCGGGCACGCGCTCGTGCTCGACGTAGCCGCACGACTCGTACAGCCGGATGTTCGCCTCGCTGAGGCTCCCCGTGAACAGCTCGGCGACCGGTGCCCGCGACGCCTGCTCCGCGGCTTCCAGCAACCGGCGGCCGATGCCCTCGCCCTGCATGTCGGGCGCGATGGCGATGCGCCCGATGAGCAGCAGGTCGTCCTTCTCGACGTACCGGATCGCGCCGACCAGCCGTCCGTCGATGCGAGCCGTGAAACCGGACTCGGACCGCAGCTCGGCCTCCAGCTCCGCGAGCGTCTGGGTCAGCGGCGGCATGTCCACGCTGCCGTAGATCGCCGCTTCCGACACGAAGGCCGCGCGCTGGACGGTCAGCACCTCGCCCGCGTCGGCGTCGCTGATAGGCGAGATCACGATCTCGGGGCCCTCGTTCTGTTCGGTGCTGGTCACGGTTCCGCCTCTCTCTGCGTCCGGGGGACTCCGCCACGTTCGACCGTGAGCCCGGCGAGTGTCAACCCCCTCGATCCGGCCAGGCGCGGGCGGCTACGGTCGCGGCAGGAGGTCACACCATGGCAGACACCAAGACGAAGAAGACCGGCGGCGCGAAGAGCGGCGCGAGCACGCGGGCCAAGACCACCCGGCAGCAGAACGCGGAGAAGGGGTTCACCGCTTCGCCCACGCTCGCCGCGAACCTGCAGGCGGTGCTCGTCGACCTGATCGAGCTCTCGCTGCAGGGCAAGCAGGCGCACTGGAACGTCGTGGGCAGGAACTTCCGCGACACGCACCGCCAGCTCGACGAGATCATCGAGGACGCGCGCACGTTCAGCGACACCATCGCGGAGCGGATGCGCGCGCTGCACGCGGTGCCGGACGGTCGCAGCGCCACCATCGCGAAGACCACCACGCTGCCCGAGTTCCCCACCGGCGAGGTCTCGACCACCGAGACGATCGACCTCGTGACCGAGCGGCTCGAGGCGACGGTGGCCACGCTGCGCGGGGTGCACGATGACGTGGACGAGGAGGACCCCACCTCGGCCGATCTGCTGCACGCCGTGATCGAGCGCCTGGAGCAGTTCGCCTGGATGGTGAGCGCCGAGAACCGCAGCCCCGCCGGCCGCTGAGGACCGGAGTGGAGAGCCATCGCCGTCGCCGTCGCGCACCCGCGCGCGGCGGCGGCGATCAGGTGTCGGCGCGAGCCCTCGCACGCGCGCGACGCAGGAATCCCGGCAGCGCCATCCACAGTCCCGTGACCAGCACGAGCGCCGCGATCAGCGCGACGAGTCCGGCGGTGCGGTTCACGGTGAAGTCGACGATGAGCGTCGTGACACCGATCGTGAGCGCACCGATCACCACCAGGTCCACCTTCACGATGCGCGCCGCGATACGGACGAGCTCCGGCTTCTGCCGGGTGCCGAACAGCGCCCGGTGCATGCCGACCGGAGCGAGGGCGAGGATGGTCGCGATCGCGGCCAGGGCCACCAGCACCACGTACAGATCGCGCTGCAGCTCGTCCATGTCGGTGAAGCGCGGCTGGAACGCCACGGCGAGCAGGAACCCGGTGAGGATCTGCGTGCCGGTCTGCATCACCCGCAGCTCCTGCAGCAGCTCATCCCAGTTGCGGTCGGCGCGCTCGTTCGGGGTCTCGTCACGGCCGTCGTCGCGGTCATCCCGATCGTCCGGGCCACGGCGTGCATCTGCTGTCATAGCCTCAGTCTCGTGGCGCGGCTCCGGTCGTGTCCAGAAGGTTGCGCCCCGGCTCGCCGCCCCCTCTCGAAAGGACTCGAAATGACGCTTCCCCCGATCGACGAGTGGTGGCCGGAGCTGTCCGACGACGCGCGCCGTGCGGTCATCGGCAGCGGCTCCCGGCACCTGGACGAGGATGTGCGCGAGGAGATCCGGGAGATCACGGGCGCCGTGGTCGGCATGATCGAGACGCTGTCCGAGGACGACCTCGCGTACGCGCGGAGGCACGCGCCGGACGACGAGTGAGCGCGCGGGAGACCCGGGGCGGTCAGGCGCTCTCGGTCTCCTCGCGCAGCCGCGGCTCGGTCCGCCGCTCGGGACGGACGCCGTGCTTGTCGGCGTAGAACGCGCGGATGCGGTCCATGTCGGCGGAGACGTCGCCGGTCAGCTCCATCGTGGGGCCGAGCCCGGTCGTCATGGTCGCGCGGTCCACGAAACCCAGGGTCACGGGCATGCCGGTCTCCCGTGCGATGCGGTAGAAGCCCGACTTCCAGTACGCGTTCCCGCCGCGGGTGCCGTCGGGCGTCACCACCAGGCCGAACACGGTCCCGGCGTGCACCTGCGCGACCACCTCGCCCACGACCCTCGCTGGGTCGGCGCGATCCACGGGGATGCCGCCGAGGCGTCGCATGATCGGGCCGCGCCAGCCGTGGAACAGGCTCTTCTTGCCCAGCCAGTGCACGTCGATGCCGAGCCGCCAGGCGATGGCGAGCATCAGGACGAAGTCCCAGTTGGAGGTGTGCGGGGCGCCGATCAGCACGGTGGGGCGGTCCGGCGCGCGGCCGCCGGCGAGCGTCCAGCGGCTGAACGCCCAGAACACGCGGGCGAGGAGTCGTCTGAGCATCCGTCCACGCTAGGGGAGCGGCCTATCGATCGGCTGGCGGTGCAGAGCCATCGGTCCGCCTCGCCGCGGTGCCACCGGTCAGGGCTTCGGTGACCGCGACGCTCAACCCCGGCATCGGATCCACCGGCACAGCGAGGGCCTGCAGCGCCCGGCTGAAGTAGTTGCGCGCCGCCGCGGCGAGGGTGATGTCGACGATCTGCCGGTCGGAGAACCCCGCGTCGCGCAGGCGCTGCGAGTCGGCGTCGGTCATGGCCTCCGGCTCGCGGGAGAGCCGCTCGGCGTACCGGATCACCGCCTGCTCCGCCGGGTCGAAGGCGCTGTCGTCGCCCTCGCCGAACGCGGCGAGCCCGGTCTCGTCGACCTGGCCGATGCGCACCGCGCGGCGTCCGTGCGCCAGGAGGCAGTGCGGCGACCCGATCGCGCGGGCGGCGCCGAGCGTGGCCGCCTCGTACACGCGGACGCCGATCGACGGCACCACCGCGTGGACGAGGGCCTCGAAGGCCGCGTAGGCCTCCGGGTTCACGGCCATCGCCTGGGTGTGGGCGAAGACGAAGCCGTCCTCGGCGATGTCGCTGTCGTACATGGCGGCGACGGGACCTTCGGCGGTGGCCGCCATCGGGGTGCGGATGATCATGTCGACTCCCTCGTCCGGGCCCGCCGGAGGGGCGTTGACCCGCATCACCCGGAAGGATACGCCCGACTGCGCACCGCGGGTAGGGCCGCGGAGCCGTCCCTCTCCGGCGGGCGTACCATCGAAGGATGACCGAGAAGACGCCGCGCAACGCCGAGCAGGAGACCGCGCCCGTGCTGCAGCCGCTCCCCGCCGCGCTCGAGGTGCTCGACGGGGATGCCGTCGGCTTCTGCAGCAACGGCGTCTGCCACCTCCCCGCGCCGTCGACGCGGTAGGCGACAGACGCCGTCACACCCGGGCGGTGTCAGTGGCCCCCGTGGCCGCCCTCACCGGCATCGTCGGCGGGCTTGCGCACGAACGGGCTGAGCGCCACCGCCGCGAGCGAGATGATCGCCGCGATGAGGAACGCCATGCGTGCACCGGGTGCCCCCGCGACCGCCCGCGACAGACCCTCGTCTTCTCCCGCGTGCAGGATCGCCGAGTACGTGACCGTGAGCAGCGCGACTCCGGCCGCACCGCCCACCTGCTGCAGCGTGTTGAGGACGGCCGAGCCGTGCGAGTACAGCGACCGGTGCAGCGAGCCCAGCGACGAGGAGAACAGCGGGGTGAACGACATCGCGAGTCCGACCGACATGGCCGCCTGCACGATGATGAGCAGCCACCACACGGTGTGCTCGCCCACGGTGGAGTAGAAGAACAGCGCCGCCGAGACCAGGATCGTGCCGGGGATGAGCAGCGGGCGCGTGCCCTTCGCGTCGTACACGCGGCCCATCACCGGACCGAGCAGGCCCATCAGGACGGAACCCGGGAGCAGGATCAGCCCCGACTCCAGAGCCGTGAGACCCGCCACGTTCTGCAGGTACTGCGGGAGCAGCGTGAGCGTGCCGAACATCGACAGCGCCAGGATGGTCATGATGATCACCGCGAGCGAGAAGTTGCCGACGCGGAACACCCGGAGGTCGAGCAGGGCGTCGTCCACGCGCTGCAGCACCAGCTGACGCCACACGAACAGCGCGAGCGACACGGCGCCGACCGACAGCGCGATCACGCCCGCCGTGCCGCCCGAGCCGCCCTCGCCGCCGAACTGGCTGAGTCCGAACACGATGCCGCCGAAGCCGAGCGCCGCGAGCGGGATCGACAGCACGTCGAGCGGAGCCTTGCGGGTCTCGCCCAGGTTCGTCATCCACTTCACGCCCATGCCGAGCGACACGAGGGCGATGGGCAGCACGATCGCGAACAGCGCCCGCCAGTTGAACGCATCGAGCACGGCGCCGGCGAGCGTCGGGCCGATGGCGGGGGCGAGCGAGATCACGAGGCCGACCCGGCCCATCATGCGGCCGCGCGACTGCGGCGGCACGACGTTCATGATCGTCGTCATCAGCAGCGGCATCATGATGCCGGTGCCCGCGGCCTGGATCACCCGGCCGACCAGCAGCACCGAGAAGCCGGGCGCGACCAGCGCGACCAGGGTGCCCAGCGAGAAGGCCGTCATCGCGGCGATGAAGACCTGACGGGTCGTGAAGCGCTGCAGGATGAAGCCGGTCGTCGGGATGACGACCGCCATGGTGAGCATGAAGGCGCTCGTGAGCCACTGCCCGAGCTCGGGCGGGATGCCCAGGTCGGTGTTGAGGTGCGGGATCGCGATCCCCATCGTGGTCTCGTTGAGGATGGCGACGAAGGCCGCGACGAGCAGGAGCCAGATCACGCGCATGTCGCGGCGGGGGATCTCACCGCTCTGTGCGGGAGGCGTCGAGATGGAGCCGGTATCGACGGCAGACATGGGCGGCCTCCAGGGCATCGAGGGGGAAGGAAGGCGCGAGAGTTCGCAGGAGTCACTCAGCGTAACGGGTGCCGCGGACATTTCATTCCGATCCCTGTGATATCCGCTCAGGCGGAGATCCGCGGGCGGCGACGTCGGCGCCCGTGGGTACGCTTGCGCCATGAGCATGGGCGGTATGGGCGGCGGGCCACGGGCCGGGTTCCGTGGGGTCGACGAGGAGGCCCAGCGCCGCCAGAACGCCGAGGCTCCGCGCATCGAGGGCCTGGGCAGCCGCGTGGTCGCGCTGTTCAGCGCCTGCCGGTGGCGCATCCTCGTGACGGGCGTGCTGGTGGTCGTGGGAGCGGGCATCGCGGTCATCCCGCCGTTGCTGGTGCAGCGCATCTTCGACGACGCACTCTTCCCGGTCGACGGCGGCGGCCCTCACCTGCAGCTGCTGGCCTGGCTCGTGGGCGCGATGGTCGCCCTGTTCCTGCTCTCGGCCGGACTCGGCGTCGTGCAGACGTGGCTCACCGCGACCGTCGGCAACAGCGTCACGGGCGACCTGCGGGTGCGCCTTTTCGAGCACCTGCAGGCGATGGAGCTCGGGTTCTTCACCCGTACCAAGACCGGGGTCATCCAGTCGCGCCTGCAGAACGACGTCGGCGGGGTGTCCGGCGTGCTCACCAACACCGTCACGAGCATCCTCGGCAATGCCGTCACCGTGATCGCCTCGCTCGTCGCGATGATCCTGATCGACTGGCGTCTCACCCTGATCGCGGTCGTGCTGATGCCGTTCCTCGTGCTCGTCCAGCGCCGCGTCGGCCAGGTGCGGGCGCGCATCGCGGGGGAGACGCAGGAGTCGCTGTCGGAGCTCACGTCGATCACGCAGGAGACGCTGAGCGTGTCGGGCATGCTGCTCTCCAAGGCGTTCAACCGGCAGCGCACCGAGTCGGAGCGCTACCAGGCGGAGAACCGCAACCAGGTGGTCCTCCAGGTGCGCCGCGCGATGAGCGGTCAGGGCTTCTTCGCGGTCGTGCAGGTGATCATGGCCAGCGTCCCCGCCGTCATCTATCTCGTGTCCGGGTTCTTCATCGCGGGCGGCACCGGTGCCATCACCGCCGGCACCATCGTGGCGTTCACGACCGTGCAGGCCCGGCTGCTCATGCCGCTGATGGGGCTCATGCGCGTCTCGCTCGACCTGCAGACGTCCTCCGCGCTGTTCGCGCGCATCTTCGAGTACCTCGACCTGGTGCCCGAGATCACCGACGCGCCCGACGCGATCACGGTCGACCGGGCGCCGGGGCCGCGCGGTCGCGTGGAGTTCGCCGACGTGGTGTTCCGCTACCCGGATGCCGCGCCCGACGCCCGACCCACGCTGCACGGCGTGTCGTTCGTGGCGGAGCCGGGGCAGCACGTGGCGTTCGTCGGGCCGTCCGGGGCGGGCAAGACCACGATCATCTACCTCGCACCGCGCCTGTACGAAGCCACGGAGGGCACCGTCCTGTTCGCCGGCGCCGACGTGCGCACGCTGCGGCAGGAGTCGATCATCGACGACGTGGGCATCGTGTCGCAGGAGACCTACCTCTTCCATGCGACCATCCGCGAGAACCTCCTGTACGCCAAGCCGGACGCGACCGAGCAGGAGCTGATCGCCGCCTGCACCGCGGCCAACATCCACCACATCATCAGCGGGTTCGAGAAGGGCTACGACACCGTGGTCGGCGAACGCGGCTACCGGTTGTCCGGCGGGGAGAAGCAGCGGATCGCGATCGCGCGCGTCCTGCTCAAGGACCCGCCGGTGCTGCTGCTCGACGAGGCGACCTCGGCGCTCGACACCGTGTCGGAACGCGTCGTGCAGGAGGCGCTGGACGAGGCGGCGAAGGGACGCACGACCCTCTCGATCGCGCACCGGCTGTCCACCGTCATGGGCGCCGACGTGATCCACGTGATCGATGCCGGCCGCATCGTCGAGTCCGGCACGCACGCCGAGCTGCTGGCGCAGGGCGGGCTCTACGCCGAGCTCGCGGCGCAGCAGGTGGCGGCCTCGCGCGTGCTCACCGTCGAGGCGGAGATCGAGGAAGACGACGCGGGGGAGCCCGCGACCGGGGGCGTGCGGGCGGCGCTCGACGCCCGCCGTGCCGACCGCGCACCGGACGACGCGGCTGCGGCGGACGCCGTCACCGCACTCGCGACCGCGGCTCCGCTGATCACGCCGTCCGCACCGGCGGCGGCCACCGGGGTCACGACGCCCGACCCCGACGAGTCCGCCCTCCCCGAGGCCTGAGCGCCGGGGCGGCGGCGTCAGTGCACGGACAGGCCGCCGTCGACGAACAGCGAGTGCCCGGTGACGTAGGCCGAGCCCGCACCGGCGAGGAACACCGCGGCGCCCGCGAAGTCGCTCGGCAGTCCGTTGCGTCCGATCATGGTGCGCGCGGCGAGGGCCGCGATGGTGTCGGGGTCCTGCTGCAGCCGGGCGTTCAGCGGGGTGAGCACGAACCCGGGCACCAGGGTGTTGCTCGTGACTCCGGTGCCACCCCAGGCCTCGGCTTCGGAGCGCATGAGCGACTCGACCGCGCCCTTCGACGCGCCGTACACGCCGCTGCCCACGAAAGCCCGGTGCGCCTGCTGCGAGCTGATGTGGATGAGCCGTCCGTAGCCGCGGGACGCCATGCCCCTCGCGTACCGCTGGCCGAGCAGGAACGGCGCCAGCGCGTTGACCGTCATGGTCGCGTCCCAGTCGTCCTGCGTGATCTCGGCGTAGGGCGGCCGGAGGTTGATGCCCGCCGAGTTCACCAGGATGTCCGGCTCGCCGAACGGCTCCGCGGCCGCGGCGGCCGCGGCGTGGATGCCGTCGCGCGTGCCCAGGTCGCCGACGACCCCGGCCGCGCGGGCGCCGTGACCGCGCAGCTCCTCGACGGTCTCGCGGATGCGCTCCTCGCCACGGGCGACGATCACGGTCGCGGCGCCCGCGCGGGCGAGTGCGGTGGCGATGCCGCGGCCGATGCCGGAGCTGCCGCCGGTCACCACGGCCGTGCGACCGTCGAGCGAGAACAGCGAGTCGAGGTAGGCGTTCATGCGGGCGGCCTTTCGGGGGTCGGGCTCACCAGTTCAGGGCGTCGGCGAGCGCGGGATCGGGAGCGGCGTCGGCGAACTCCGGCAGCGCCCGCAGCTCGGCCAGGAACGCCTGCACCTCGGCGTCGTACGCCGGGTCGGGGTGCGTACGGGCGATGTCGAGCAGGGGAGGGACGTCCATCGCCAGGATGAGGTCGAGGCGGGCGGTGACGGCGGCGTGCTCCCCGGCGGCGTGCAGCACCGCGATCCCGCCGCGGAGGGCCGTGAGGTAGTCGCGGAGCACGGGGAGCTGGGCCTTGCTCTGCGTGATCGACGTGCCGTCGGCCCTGACCCGCCACTCGACGACGACGTCGGGGATGACGTCGAACGCCCCGGCGCGGGTGTACAGGGTCTGCGCGACGACCTGGTCCTCGTAGGCGACGCCCTCGGGGAAGCGGAGGTCGGTCCACAGCGGGGTCCTGCTCACCTTCGACCACGCGACGATGTTCGACGCGGCCGCGGGGTGCTCGGCAAGCGTGGTGCCGCGTCGCTCGGGGGCGGTGGCGGCGGCGACCCACGGCTGCACGCGCCCCGCGACGTAGCGGTCGCCCTGCCACCGCGACCGCACGTACGCGCCGGCGGCGAGGTCGCTCCCGGTCTCCTCGAGCGTGCCGAGCAGCCGGGCGAGCGCCGTGGGGCGCAGTTCGTCGTCGGCGTCGAGGAACCCGGTGTACGGGGTGTCCACGAGCGAGAGGCCCACGTTGCGCGCGGCACCGAGGCCGCGGGAGGCGGCGTGACGCATCGACGTGAACCGCGGATCCGCGGCCGCGGCGGCGTCGAAGATCGCGCCCGTGTCGTCGGTCGAGCCGTCGTCGATGAGGATGGCACGCCAGCGTCGCTCGGTCTGCGCGCGCAGCGAGTCGAGCGCGGCGCGGGCGAAGGCGGCGATGTCGCGTCCTGGCACGACCAGGGTCACGAGCGGGGCGTCGGTCACCAGCCGAGTCTAGAGCCGCAGCTCACCCCCGGACGGCGTCCACGGAGGCGGCGACGAGGGCGGCGAGGCGCTCCGGCGCGTCGTCCGGGAGGGGGGCGCGCCCGAACGTGAAGCGCACCGAGGTCTGGGCGACCGCGGGGTCGAGGCCGCACGCGAGCAGCACGTGCGACGGCTCGTCGCTGCCCGCCGCGCACGCGGAGCCGCTGGACGAGATGACGCCGCGCCGCTCCAGCTCCAGCAGCACCGCCTCGCCGCTCACCCCCGCGATCGTGAAGCTGGCCGTGGCGGGCAGACGGCGCACGGGGTCACCCGTGAGCGCCGCCTCCGGCACCCGCCTCAGCAGCTCGGCGATGAAGCGTCCGGTCGCGGCGCCGATCCGCGCCCCCGCGACCTCGCGTTCCCGTTCGGCGAGGTCGAGCGCGGTCGCCAGGCCCACGGCGCCCGCGACGTCGGCGGTGCCCGAGCGGCGCCCGCGCTCCTGTCCGCCGCCGTGCAGCAGCGGCTCCAGGGGCAGGCGGCCACGCACCGCGAGCGCGCCCGTGCCCTTGGGGGCGCCCAGCTTGTGCCCGGCGATCGACACCGCGTCGGCGCCGAGGTCGCGCAGCGGCAGCCAGCCCGCCGACTGCACGGCGTCGAGGTGCAGCGGCACTCCCCGCGCACGGGCGACCGCGGCAAGGGCCTCGACGTCCTGCACCGTGCCGATCTCGTTGTTCGCGTGCCCCAGCGCGACCAGTGCCGTGTCATCGCGGAGCGCGGCGGCGAGGGCCTCGGTGGTGACGCGGCCGTCCGGCCCCACGTCGAGCGCCGTCACCTCCACGTCGTGGAACCGCGCGAGGAACGCGGCCGACTCCAGGATCGACTCGTGCTCGATCGGCGACACCACGACGTGCCGGCGCCCCGAGCTCAGCGCGCCGAGCACCAGTCCCTTCACCGCGAGGTTGTTCGCCTCGGTGCCGCCGCTGGTGAACACGACGTCGCCGCGGCGCATCCCGAGCACGTGCGCGACCCTGGCCCTGGCGTCCTCGAGGGCCTCCGCCGCCGCCTCTCCCGCGGTGTGGTGGCTGGCGGGGTTGCCGTACACCGTCGTGAGGTACGGCTGCATCGCGGCCAGCACCTCCGGGCGGACGGGGGAGGTGGCGGCGTGGTCGAGGTACAGCACGGCGTCAGTCGATCCGCAGATCCAGGCCGAGATCGAGCGCGCGGGCCGAGTGGGTGAGCGCCCCGACGGAGATGATGTCCACTCCCGTGCGGGCGATCGCGGCCACGGTGTCGAGGTCGACGCCGCCCGAAGCCTCCGCGGTCGCGCGACCGTCGATCAGCGCGACACCGGCGCGCAGCTCGTCCGGGGTGAAGTTGTCCAGCAGCACCGTGTGCGCGCCGCCGTCGAGCACCGCGGGGATCTGGTCGAGCCGGTCGACCTCGACCACGACGTGCGCGGTGTGCGGCAGTCGCGCCACGGCCTCGCGCAGCGCCGACGCCAGGTCGAGACCGGTGCGCTGCAGCACCGCGAGGTGGTTGTCCTTCGCCATGACCGCGTCTGACAGGGAGAAGCGGTGGTTGCGGCCACCCCCGCAGGCGACGGCGTGGCGCTCGAACGCCCGGAGCCCCGGGGTGGTCTTCCTGGTGTCGCCGATGCGGGCGCGCGTGCCCTCGATCGCCGCGACGTACGCGGCGGTGAGGGTCGCGATGCCCGACATGCGCTGCGTGAAGTTCAGCGCCACCCGCTCGGCGGTCAGCAGGCTGCGGGCGGCTCCGGTCACGGTCGCGAGCACGTCACCCGCAGCGAACGCGTCGCCCTCGCCCACGTGCAGGTCCACGGTGACCTCCGGGTCGGTGAGGGTGAAGGCGGCGGCGAACACCTCTCCGCCGCTGAACACCCCGGGCTCGCGGGCGACGAGGTCGGCGGTCGCGGTGGCGTCGGCGGGCAGCAGCGTCGCACTGGTCAGGTCGCCCCACGGGGCGTCCTCCTCGAGGGCGGCGCCGACCACGCGGGTGAGGGTGGCACGGGTGAGCATCAGACGGTCTCCAGGATCGGGGGACGGGCGGTGGCGGGGGCGGCGGGCTCCGCGTCCGCGCGGTGGTGGGCGCCGACCGAGATGCGGCGCGCCAGGGCAGCGGCGGCCGTGGCCTCCGCGACGTGCAGCAGGTGGGCGTCCTCGTGGTCGCGCGCGCTCTGCGGCGGCTGCTGCGCGATGATCCAGCCGCGGATGGTGCCGAGGGCGCGCTCGAGTCCCCGCGCTGTGCGGTGGAGTCCGACCTCGTCCCACATCAGCTGCTGCAGGGCGCGGCGCGCGAACGGCGGGGTGCCGGTGGTCGCCGTCGGCTCCGTGGCGGGTGTCGCGGTCGCCCGCGGCGTCGTGGGGCCGGGGTGGACACCGGCGGGCCAGGGACCGGCGAGGGCCGCAGCCGTCCGTGCGCCGAACACCGCACCCTCCAGGAGGGAGTTCGACGCGAGGCGGTTCGCGCCGTGCACCCCGGTACGGGCCACCTCGCCCACCGCGTAGAGCCCGCGGATCGTGGTGCGTCCGTCGAGGTCGGTCACGACGCCGCCCATCAGGTAGTGCGCAGCCGGGGTCACCGGGAGCGGCTCGCGAGACCAGTCGAAGCCCCGCTCGCGGGTGACACGGTCGATCGTGGGGAAGCGGCGCGCGAGGGTCGCAGCTCCCAGCATCGTGGCGTCGAGGCGCACCGGCACGTCCTGTCGCGCGGCCTGTGCGGCGATCGCCCGCGCGACCACGTCCCGCGGCGCCAGCTCGCCGTCGGGGTGGCTGTCGAAGACGAACCGCCGTCCGTCGGCGTCGAGCAGCACCGCCCCTTCGCCGCGCACGGCCTCCGAGATGAGGAACGCCGGGCCGCTCGCGAGCACGGTGGGGTGGAACTGCACGAACTCCAGGTCGGCGACCGCGGCCCCCGCGGCCAGGGCCACGGCGATCCCGTCGCCCGTGACCCCGGCGGGGTTGGTGGTGTGGGCGTACAGCTGTCCGTCGCCCCCGGTCGCGAGGATCACGGCGTCGGCGGTCCGCACGGTGGGGTGGTCGTCGTGGAGCAGCTCCACGCCGCGCACGGTGCCGTCCGCCACGGTGAGCCCGGTGAGCATCGCCCGTTCGACCGGGGCGATCCCCGCCCGGCGCACGGCCGCGGTGAGGGCGGTCGCGATGGCGGCACCCGTGGCGTCTCCGCCCGCGTGGAGGATGCGCGCGTGGCTGTGCGCCGCCTCCCTCCCGCGCTGGAGGCTGCCGTCGGCGGCGCGGTCGAACGCGACGCCCCGGGCGATGAGCTCCGCGATGCGGGCGGAGCTCGCGGCCACGAGCGTCTCGACGGCGGGGCGGTCGCCGAGTCCGGCTCCGGCGGTGAGGGTGTCGTCCGCGTGCGCGGCCGGGGAGTCGTCCGGCCCGTAGCCGCCCGCGATCCCGCCCTGCGCGAGCGGTGTGCAGCCCTCGCCGACCTCGCCCTTCGTCACGAGCGTCACGGTGTGGCCCGCCTCGTGCGCGTGCAGGGCCGCGGTCATGCCCGCGATGCCCGCTCCGACGACGACGACGTTCATCGCGCGCCGGCTGCCGGGGGCTTGGCGGCGAGCATGCGCTCGAGGGCGACCCTGGCCGGTTCCGCGACGTCCTGGGCCACCGTGATCCGGTTGGGCGTGCGTCCCGCGACCAGCTCCTCCAGCGTCCAGGCGAGGTAGCCGGGGTGGATGCGGTACATGGTCGAGCAGGGGCACACCACGGGGTCGAGGCAGAAGATCCGGTGCTGCGGGTACTGCGCGGCGAGGCGGCGCACGAGGTTGATCTCGGTGCCGATCGCGAACGTCGTCGGCGTGGTGGCCTCGTCGATCGCGCGGCGGATGTACTCGGTCGATCCGGCCTCGTCGGCGGCGTCCACCACCTCCATCGGACACTCCGGGTGGACGATCACGCGCACGCCGGGGTGCTCGGCGCGGGCCTGGTCGATCTGCGCGACCGTGAAGCGGCGGTGCACGGAGCAGAAGCCGTGCCACAGGATGACGCGCGCGTCGCTGAGCTCGTCGGGCGTGGAGCCGCCGAGCGCTCGCCGCGGGTTCCACAGCGGCATGCGCTCCAGCGGCACGCCCATGGCCTTGGCGGTGTTGCGGCCGAGGTGCTGGTCGGGGAAGAACAGCACGCGCTGTCCGCGCGCGAACGCCCATTCGAGCACGGTGTGCGCGTTGGAGGAGGTGCAGACGATGCCGCCGTGTCGCCCGACGAAGCCCTTGATCGCGGCGGACGAGTTCATGTAGGTGACAGGGATCACGGGCACGCGGCCGTCCGCGTCCGGCGTGTCGAGGTCGCCCAGCACGTCGGCGAGCTGCTCCCAGCACTCCTCGACCTGGTCGATGTCGGCCATGTCCGCCATCGAGCATCCGGCGGCGAGGTTCGGCAGGATGACGGACTGCTCGGGGCGCGACAGGAGGTCGGCGGTCTCGGCCATGAAGTGCACACCGCAGAACACGATCGCCTCCGCGTCGGTCCGGCCCTTGGCGGCCGTGGCGAGCTGGAAGGAGTCGCCCACGTAGTCGGCGTGCGTGACGACCTCTTCGCGCTGGTAGAAGTGCCCGAGGATCACCACGCGGTCGCCCAGGGTCGCCTTGGCGGCACGGATGCGGTCGTGGAGCTCGGCCTCCGGTGCCTCGCGGTATTCGGCGGGCAGTTCGCCCTGGCGGGGAGCGCCGGTGGGGATCACATCGCCCATGGACGACCCCGGGCCGTAGCCCGGGCGGATGTCGAAGTCCCAGGGGCCGGCCGCGAGGTCGGTGGTGCAGGTGGCCTCGGTCGACGCGCCGGTGACGATCGCCTGGATCGCGTGGTCGACCGAGGCGTCCACGGGCAGGACGGCGGGAGTCGGGACGGCGGTGATGCTCATCGGGTGCTCGTTTCTTCGGGGCCGAGGGGGCCGCGGTCGGCCAGCTCGACATCGGTGTTGTCGCGGTACAGACGGGCGGGACGGTGGCTTCCGGTGCGGAACCGGTCGGTGGGCAGGAGGTTGCCGGCGGCCTCCACCTGACGGCGGAAGTTCGCGGGGTCGAGCTGGCGGCCGAGGATCGACTCGTACGCCTCGCGGAGCTCGGCGAGCGTGAACTCCGCGGGCAGGAAGCCCTGTGCGACGCGGCTGTAGCCGACCTTGTTGCGCAGGCGCCACAGGGCGTACTCGATGATCTTGGCGTGGTCGAACGCCAGTGCGGGGAGCTCGTCGACCTCGAACCACTGCACGTTCTCCGGCGCGCGTCCGCTGGCGCGGTGGGCGGCGATCTGGGCTTCGACGTCGTCCTGTCGCAGCAGGGCCCAGTACACGATCGAGACGACGCGCGTGGGGGAGCGGTCGACGGCGCCGAACGCGTAGAGCTGCTCGAGGTAGCTGGGCGCGAGGCCCGTGGTCTCCGCGAGCGTGCGGGCGGCGGCGTCGACCGGGGATTCCTCGGCGGTGAGCCAGCCGCCGGGGAGCGCCCACTGCTGCGCGAACGGCTCGCGCGTGCGGAGCACGAGGGGGAGGGCGAGCACGGCGCGGCCGTCGTCGGTGCGCCGCAGCGTCAGGATCACGGTCGAGACGGCGACGCGGATGGGCTGGCTTCGAGTCATAGGCACCTTAACCTCCGTGAACGATCTTAGTGTCATAGCGACCCTTAGGGCGACTCCATGACGCCGTGGGTCCAGCGAGTCCGAAACGTTATCTGCGGGAGGGAATAGGGCTTGTCCGGCTCGAAGGGGTTTGTTAGGTTACTGTCCTAACAAACCCCTTCGAGGTGACGTCCGTCTCCTCCTCCCGGGTTTCCCGTGAACCCCGACCGGGGTTCGGCTCCATCCGGAGAATCCCTCCTGCAGTGCAGCACCGAGAGGAAATGAAGAATGATCCGTAAGGGAAAGCGCGGTATCGCGCTCACGGCGGTCGCGGGGGCCTCGGTCCTCGCGCTGGGACTCACCGCCTGCGGTGGCGGGGGAGGCGAAGGCGGCAACGCCGACGGCGACCGCGCCCTCCGCGTCTGGGCCGGCAGCACGACGCCGATCACCACGAACTACAACCCCTTCGCCCCGAACGTGCTCCACGGCGCACTCGGTCCGATCTACGAGCCCCTGTTCTTCTACAACAAGACCAAGGATGAGGAGCCGATCGGCCTCATCGGCGAGTCCTTCGAGTACAACGAGGACGGCACGCAGATCACGGTGAAGATCAAGCCCGATCTGAAGTGGAGCGACGGCGAGCCCCTCACGGCCTCCGACGTCGCCTTCACCTTCAAGTACGAGGCCAACAACCCCGAGGGCAACAATCTGGTCTCCGCCGAGGCGACGGACGACACCACCGTCGTGCTCACGTACGGCATCGCGCAGTACACCACGGAATTCCAGCGGATGGGCTCGAGCTACATCCTCCCCGAGCACATCTGGAAGGACGTGGACGACTTCGCGAACTTCACCAACGAGGAGCCGGTCGGGTCGGGCCCGTACGTCGTCGACAAGACCACGAGCGAGTCCTACACCCTAGTCGCGAATGAGAACTACCGCGACGCCGACGAGCTGGCCATCAAGAAGGTCCAGTACATCGCCGTCGACAACAACCAGACGGCGCAGGATCTCGTCGCCGCGGGCGAGCTGGACTGGACCGGCATGTTCATCCCCAACCCGGACGACGTGACCGGCAACGGCAAGATCGAGTGGATCAACACGCCGCAGGACCCGACCGTGCTGTACACGTGCTCGAACGCCGAGCTCGGCTGCACGGGTCCGCAGACCGACGTCGCCGTGCGTCAGGCGCTGAACGTCGCGATCGACCGCGCCACCATCAAGGAGAAGGCGTTCGTCGGCCTCACCGCCGACATCTCGCCCGCCTACACGCTGCTCCCGCGGGATGAGAAGTGGCTCACGGACGACGCGTACGAGGTCAGTCCGCAGGAGGCGAACGTCGAGGAAGCCGCGTCGATCCTCGAGGCGGCCGGCTACACCAAGGGCTCGTCGGGCATCTACGAGAAGGCCGGCGTGCCGGTCGAGTTGAGCCTGATCTCGGTCGACGGGTGGACGGACTACAACGACGCCGCGAAGCTGATCGCCGAGCAGGCGGAGAAGGCCGGCATCAAGGTCACCACGTCCACCGTGCAGTGGCAGGAGTTCGTCGACGCCCGTCAGTCCGGCCAGTTCCAGCTGATCGTCGGCGGGGTCATCGGCACCACCATCGCCGACCCGTTCCAGATCTACCGTGACTGGTTCGGCGGCACCGCGGTGCAGTCCACCAGCCCGGTCGGGACGGAGATCCCCCCGGGGCGCTGGAACTTCAGCCGCTACAGCAACCCCGCCGTCGACGCGGCCATCCAGCAGGCCATCAGCACCGAGGACGAGGGGGAGCGCAAGCAGCTCTACGCCACGATCCAGGACGCGATCGTCAACGACGTGCCCTACATCCCGCTGGTGATCAACGCCACGCAGACCTTCTACAACACGAAGGACTACACCGGCTGGCCGACGGAGGAGAACCTCTACGCGTTCCCGCCGTCCTGGGGTGCCATCGCCGCCGGCTACGTGCTGACGCAGATCAAGCCGGCCGGCTGAGCGAAGGAGTCGGGGAAGCAGGAAGTCAGGACACAGTGACATGAAGTTCTATGCACGACGGATCGGGTTCTACGCGTTCACGCTGTGGGCCGCGATCTCCATCAACTTCCTGCTTCCCCGGCTCATGCCGGGGGACCCCGCCGACATCATGATCGCCAAGATGCAGCGGGCGGGCGGCGAGGTCTCCGAGACCACCATCCGCAACATCAAGCTGCTGCTCGGGGGCGACGACTCCTCGCTGTGGGAGCAGTACATCGCCTACTGGGGGCGGATGCTCCGCGGAGACCTCGGCATCTCCGTCACGAAGTTCCCGACGCCGGTCGCCGACCTCATCGCGGGCGCCCTCCCGTGGACCCTGGTGCTGGTGGGCACGGCGACCGTCCTGTCCTTCCTCCTCGGCGTCGTGCTCGGCGCGTGGGCGGGGTGGAAGCGGGGCACGTGGGTCGACCACCTCATCCCGGCGACCACCGTCCTGCAGTCCATCCCGTACTTCTGGCTCGCGCTCGTGCTGGTCGCCGTCTTCGCGGTCGGGCTCGGATGGTTCCCCATGTTCGGCGGCTACGACGTCTTCGACTTCCCGGACGGCCCGGAGCCGACCTGGGCCTTCTTCACCGACGCGGTCGCTCACTCGCTCCTTCCCGCGATCACGATCGTGATCAGCTCGGTCGGCGGGTGGATGTTCGGCATGCGCAACATGATGGTGTCGACGCTCGCCGAGGACTACGTGCTGACCGCCGAGGCGAAGGGCCTGCGCCCGCGGCGCATCATGACCACCTACGCCGCGCGAAACGCCGCGATCCCGTCGATCGCGGGCTTCTCGATCACCCTCGGCTTCGTGGTGGCCGGCGCCATCGTGATGGAACAGGTGTTCACGTATCCGGGTGTCGGGAAGCTCATGTTCCAGGCCGTCACCAACAACGACTACGCGCTGATGCAGGGGCTGTTCCTCGTGATCACCCTCACGGTGCTCGTCGCCAACTTCTTCATGGACCTCGTCTATGGCTTCATCGACCCGAGGGCTCGCCAGAATGTCTGACACGAAGAACCCGCTCCTCGTGGAGGAGCCGCCCACCGTCGCCCCCGAGGGCACGGTCGCCCTGGCCACGCAGCGCCAGGAACGCAAGCGCCGCCGGATCCTGCCGAGCACGTCGCCGAAGTTCATCGTCGGCTCTGTGCTCGTGCTCGCCATCGTGCTCTTCGCGATCATCGCGCCCTTCTTCACACAGAACCCGCGCAGCACCGACAACCCCGCACTCGCCGCGCCCTCGGCCGAGCACTGGCTGGGAACGACCAAACTCGGCAACGACGTCCTCGCCCAGCTCGCCATCGGGGCGCAGGGATCGTTGCTCATCGGCGTCACCGCCGGCGGGATCGCGATCGTCCTGTCCCTCTTCTTCGGTGTGCTGGCGGGGTACCTCGGCGGCTGGCGCGAGGACGCCCTGGCGCTGCTCACGAACGTGATGATCGTGATCCCCGGGCTCCCGCTCGTGATGGTGATCGCGTCGTTCGTGCCGCAGCGCAGCTGGCAGCTCGTCGCCTTCGTGCTCGGCATCACCTCGTGGGCCGGGGCGGCCTATGTCCTGCGGCTGCAGACGCGCTCGCTGCGCACCCGCGACTACGTGTACGCCTCGAAGGTGGCGGGGGAGCGATCGTTCCGCGTGATCCTCGTCGAGATCATGCCGAACCTGCTCCCGCTGCTGACCGCGCAGTTCCTGTTCGCGATCATCTTCGCGATCCTCGGCGAGGCCGGGCTGTCGTACCTCGGTCTCGGCCCGAACTCGTCGATCACCTGGGGGTCCATCCTCAACGACGCCCAGTCCGGGCAGGCGCTCGGCCGCGGTGCGTGGTGGTGGTTCGTGCCCCCGGGCATCATGATCGCGATCCTGGGCGCGGGCCTCGCGCTGATCAACTTCGCGATCGACGAGGTCATCAACCCGAAGCTGCGCAACGCGCCCGATGCGGCCCGTCGGGTGCGCAAGGCCGCCAAGACGAAGGGGGTCTCCGCATGAGCGACGCCGTCCTGACCGCGAGGAACGTGTCGATCGAGTACGAGGTGGATCCGCCGGTCAGGGCGGTGCGGGATGTGTCGCTGACGCTGCATCGTGGCGAGATCCTGGGGTTGGCGGGGGAGTCGGGGTGTGGGAAGACGACGCTCGCGTATGGGATGAATCGGTTGTTGAAGGCTCCGGCGTTGATGACCCAGGGCGAGATCGTGTTCCATGACCGGGATGGTCATGACATCGATGTGGTGGGCCTGGATGGGGAGGGGTTGCGGGCGTTCCGGTGGGACAAGATCTCGATGGTGTTCCAGGGGGCGATGAACTCGTTGAATCCGGTGATCAGTGTGCGGGCGCAGATCTTCGACATCTTCGACACGCACCGTCCGGGGATGAGCAAGAGGGCCAAGCAGGAGCGGGCGGAGGAGTTGCTGACGCTGGTGGGGGTGGATCCGAACCGGTTGACGAGTTTCCCGCATGAGCTGTCGGGCGGGATGCGGCAGCGGATGATGATCGCGATGGCGTTGGCGCTCGATCCGCAGGTGATGATCATGGATGAGCCGACCACGGCGTTGGATGTGGTGGTGCAGCGGGGCATCATCCGGGAGATCATGCGGTTGCGGGAGAGGTTGGGGTTCGCGGTGATCTTCATCACGCATGACCTGCCGATGCTGATCGAGATCAGCGACCGGATCGCGGTGATGCTGCAGGGGCGGATCGTGGAGCAGGGCACGGCGGAGGAGATCTACCGGACCCCGCAGCACGAGTACACGAAACGGCTGCTGTCGAGTTTCCCGTCGTTGACCGGGGAGCGGGGCGATTTCGTCCGCACGGGTATGAGCCAGGAGGTGGGGCGATGAGCGCGAACGATGCGGGCCGGGCCGGGACGCTGGAGGCGCGGAATCTGGTGAAGGACTTCACCCTGCGCTCCGGATTCCGCACGAGTGTGTTGCATGCGGTGAAGGACGTGTCGTTCACGATCGAGGCCGGGAAGACGGTCGCGCTGGTGGGGGAGTCGGGGTCGGGGAAGTCGACCATCGCGCGGATGCTGATGAAGCTGGAGACGCCCACCTCCGGGTCCATCCTCCTCGACGGTGTCGAGTCCGGCACCCGGGGTCGGGGGTTGGAGGCGTACCGGTCGGATGTGCAGATGGTGTTCCAGGACCCGTTCGCGTCGTTGAACCCGTTCCACACGATCGTGCATCACCTGGAGCGTCCGATCCGCCTGCACCACCCGAAGCTGTCCGGGACGGCGGTACGGGCGCGGGCGATCGAGCTGCTCGAACGGGTCCGGCTGACCCCGGGGGAGAGCTTCGCCGAGCGCCGCCCGCACGAGCTGTCCGGCGGGCAGCGGCAGCGCGTCGCGATCGCCCGGGCGCTGGCCCCAGGGGCACGGTTCATCGTCGCCGACGAGCCGGTGAGCATGTTGGACGTGTCGATCCGGCTCGGGGTCCTGAACCTGCTGGCCGAGCTGCAGCGGGAAGAGAACCTGGGCGTGCTGTACATCACCCACGACCTCGCCACAGCCCGCCACTTCTCCGATGAGATCATGGTGCTCTACAAGGGCGACGTCGTCGAACGCGGACCCGCCGACCAGGTCATCCTCCACCCGCAGCACGAGTACACCAAGACCCTCCTCGGTGCCGCCCCCGAGCCCGAGAACCTCGGCCGTCTTCGCGATGAGGTGCGTGCGGAGCTCGCGGGACGGTGATCCGGGTCCGAGCCGTATGGGTGGGGCCCGTGCGTCGGGCTAGACTGAAGCCACAATCGAAGACAGGCCGAACGACCCACGCGGGAGAGCCCCGGCGCACGCAGCCGGGCACCGAAGGAGCAAGCCTCCCCGCCAATCTCTCAGGTACGCGTACCGCGGGGGTCCGGCCGCTCTGAAAAGCGATCCCGAGCTGTCGGGGATCCGCCGACGGTGAAAGCCCGCGTGCTCGTGCGGGCGAAGCTCTCAGGCCCATGACAGAGGGGGAGTTCCCTGGAACGGCGATGCCGCCGTTCCGCCCGACCCAGCCCGGGAGAACTCCATGTCCGACCCCCGCTTCACCCCGCTGCGCGAGCGCCACGAGGCCCTCGGCGCATCCTTCACCGACTTCGGCGGCTGGCAGATGCCGGTGCGCTACACATCCGACCTCGCCGAGCATCACGCCGTGCGCCAGGCGGCGGGCATCTTCGACATCTCGCACATGGCCGAGTTCGCCGTGCGCGGAGGCGACGCGGGTGCCTTCCTCGACTACGCACTGGCCGGACGGCTGTCGGCTCTTGCGGTCGGCAAGGCGAAGTACTCACTGCTGCTCACGCCCGAGGGCGGCATCGTCGACGACGTGATCGTGTACCGGCTCGCCGACGACGACTACCTGATCATCTCCAACGCCGGCAACCGTGATGCCGTCCGTGGTGCGCTCGCGGACCGGGTCGCGCACTCCGGGGTCGAGCAGGTCGAGGTCGCCGACGTGTCCGACGACTACGCCCTCATCGCGGTGCAGGGTCCGCGCGCCGAGGAGATCCTCGCCGCGACGGCCGGTATCGGCGAGGTGAGCGTGCCGTGGGCCGAGCAGCGCTACTACGCCTGGGCGTCCGCGACGTTCGCGGGGCAGCCGCTGCTCCTCGCCCGCACCGGCTACACGGGCGAGGACGGCTTCGAGCTTCTGGTGCCGGCGGCTCACGCGGCCGCGCTGTGGGATGCCGTGCTCACCGCCGGGACGCCCCTGGGCCTGGTACCGGCGGGCCTCGCGGCGCGCGACACGCTCCGGCTCGAGGCCGGGATGCCCCTGTACGGCCATGAGCTGAGCCTGGACACGTCGCCCGCGCAGGCGGGCCTCGGTCGCGTGGTGGTCGCCGCGAAGGAGCGCTTCGTCGGCAAGGACGCCCCCGCCCCGGCGGCCGACGCGCGCGTCCTGGTCGGACTGACCGCCGAGGGTCGCCGCGCGGGCCGCGCCGGCTACGCGGTGGTCGACGCCGACGGTGCCCCGCTGGGGGAGATCACCAGCGGCGCCCTGAGCCCGACGCTGGGTCATCCGATCGCGATGGCCTACGTCGACCCTTCTTCCGCGGAAGAGGGAACCGCAGTATTCCTTGATGTGCGGGGGACCCGTATCCCCGCGACCGTGACCGCCCTGCCTTTCTACCGGAGGAACTCATGACCGACCTCAGCGCACTCCGCTACACCGACGAGCACGAGTGGATCGCCGGTGACGGCGACACCGTGACCATCGGCATCACCGACTACGCCGCCGAGAAGCTGGGCGACGTGGTGTTCGTCGAGCTCCCCGCCGTCGGCACCGAGATCACCGCCGGCTCCGTGGTGGGCGAGATCGAGTCGACCAAGTCGGTCGGCGAGCTCTACGCCCCGGTGGCCGGCACGGTCGTCGAGATCAACGACGCCGTGGTCGACGACCCGTCGCTGGTGAACGCCGAGCCCTTCGAGGGCGGCTGGCTGCTCAAGGTCTCGGTCGCCGCCGGCGCCCTGGACGGACTGCTCGACCGCGACGCCTACGTCGCACTCACGGAGGGCTGAGACACACGTGGTTGCTTTCGCCGATCGTCACATCGGACCCACCGAGGCCGCACAGCGCACGATGCTCGACGCGCTCGGGCTCGGCGGCGCGGAGGACGGGCCCACCAGCCCGGTCGAGACGCTCATGCGCCAGGCCGTCCCCGCCTCGATCTACACGGGGCCGGAGGCCGCGGTCGCGGAGTCGCGCATCCCCGCCGCCGCGAGCGAGACCGAGGCCCTGGCCGAGCTGCGGGCGCTCGCGTCGCGCAACACGGTCCGCCGCGCGATGATCGGCCTCGGGTACTACGACACCATCACGCCCCAGGTGATCCAGCGCAACGTGCTGGAGAACCCCTCCTGGTACACGGCTTACACGCCGTACCAGCCCGAGATCTCGCAGGGGCGCCTGGAGGCGCTCATCAACTTCCAGACCATGGTCGCCGAGCTCACCGGCCTCAGCACCGCGAACGCGTCGATGCTCGACGAGTCCACGGCCGTGGTCGAGGGGATGCTGCTCGCGCGGCGGGCCTCGAAGTCCTCGTCGAACGTGTTCGTGGTCGACGCCGACGCGCTGCCGCAGACCAGGGCCATGCTCGCGTCCCGCGCGGACGCCCTCGGTGTCGAGCTCGTGACGGTCGACCTCGCGGCGGGCGAGGAGCTGCCGGACGAGCTGTTCGGCGTGTTCGTGCAGTACCCCGGCGCGTCCGGTCGCGTGTGGGATCCGACGGCGGTGTTCGAGGCCGCGCACCTCGCGGGTGGTCTCGCCGTGGCCGCGGCCGACCTGCTGGCGCTCACACTGCTCACGGCCCCGGGGACGATGGGTGCCGACGTCGCGGTCGGCACCACGCAGCGCTTCGGCGTGCCGATGGGCTTCGGCGGACCGCACGCCGGCTATATGGCGGTGCGCTCCGGCCTCGAGCGCCAGCTGCCGGGGCGACTGGTCGGGGTGTCGGTCGATGCCGACGGCAAGCCCGCGTACCGGCTCTCGCTGCAGACGCGCGAGCAGCACATCCGCCGGGAGAAGGCCACGTCCAACATCTGCACGGCGCAGGTGCTGCTCGCGGTCATGGCTTCGATGTACGCGGTGTACCACGGCCCCGACGGGCTGCGCTCGATCGCCCAGGGCGTCGCCGGCAAGGCCACCCTGTTGCGTGACTGGCTGGTCGAGGCGGGGGCCGAGGTCGTGCACGAGCACTTCTTCGACACGCTCACGGTGCGGGTGCCTGGCGCCGCGGCGGAGCATGCCGCCCGCGCGCGCGAGGAGCACGGCATCCTGCTGCGGGTCGCCGACGCCGACACGATCGGTGTCGCGGTGGACGAGACGACGACGTTCACCGACCTGCACCGCGTGGCGCTGGTGTTCGGCGGGCCGACGGAGCGGGCGTTCGCGTTCGTCGCGGGTGTCTCGGTCGCGCTGCCGGAGGCTCTCCGCCGCGCGGACGAGTACCTCACGCACCCGGTGTTCCACGCGCACCGCAGCGAGACCGCGATGATGCGCTACCTCAAGAGCCTGTCCGACCGCGACTACGCGCTCGATCGCGGCATGATCCCGCTCGGCTCGTGCACCATGAAGCTGAACGCGGCGACCGAGATGGCGGCGATCACGTGGCCCGAGTTCGCCGGCATCCACCCGTTCGCCCCGGCGGACGACGTGCAGGGCTATCTCGAACTGATCGATCAGCTCGAGAGCTGGCTCGCCGAGATCACCGGCTACGACGCGGTGTCGCTGCAGCCGAACGCGGGGTCGCAGGGCGAGCTCGCCGGCCTGCTCGCGATCCGCGGCTACCACCACGCGAACGGCGACGCGCACCGCACGGTGTGCCTCATCCCGTCGTCGGCGCACGGCACGAACGCTGCGTCTGCCGTACTGGCGGGCATGAAGGTCGTGGTCGTGGCCAGCGATGCGCTCGGCAACGTCGACCTCGACGACCTCCGCGCCAAGATCGCGCAGCACGCCGATGAGCTCGCTGCGCTGATGATCACGTACCCCTCGACGCACGGGGTGTACGAGGAGCAGGTGGTCGAGATCACGACGGCGGTGCACGAGGCCGGCGGTCAGGTGTACGTCGACGGCGCGAACCTCAACGCGCTGCTCGGCTACGCGCGCTTCGGTGACCTGGGCGGCGACGTCTCGCACCTCAACCTGCACAAGACGTTCGCGATCCCGCACGGCGGGGGTGGCCCCGGCATCGGCCCGGTCGCGGCGAAGGCGCACCTGGCCCCGTACCTGCCCTCGCACCCGCTGGCACAGCGCGCCGAGCATTTCGGCGGCTACACGTTCGACGGTGCGGTCATCTCGGCGGCCCCCTACGGTTCCGCGGGCATCCTGCCGATCTCCTGGGCCTACGTGCGCATGATGGGAGCCGACGGGCTGCGCCGGGCGACCGCAGCGGCCGTGCTCTCGGCGAACTACATCGCGGAGCGGCTCGGCTCGCACTTCCCCGTGCTCTACACGGGCGAGAACGGCCGGGTCGCGCACGAGTGCATCCTCGACCTGCGTCCGCTCAAGGAGGCCACGGGCATCACGGTCGACGACGTCGCCAAGCGCCTCATCGACTACGGGTTCCACGCGCCGACGATGTCGTTCCCGGTCGCCGGCACCCTGATGGTGGAGCCGACCGAGTCGGAGGACCTCGACGAGATCGAGCGGTTCATCGAGGCCATGATCATGATCAAGGCCGAGGCCGACGCGGTGGCCGCCGGACGCTGGCCGGCCGACGACAACCCGCTCGTGCACGCACCGCACACCGCGGTGTCGCTCATCGCGGGGGAGTGGGGGCACGCCTACACGCGCGAGGAGGCGGCCTACCCGGTGCGCTCGCTCGTGGCCGCCAAGTACTGGCCGCCGGTGCGCCGGATCGACCAGGCGTACGGCGACCGCAACCTGGTGTGCGCGTGCCCGCCGGTGGAGGCGTTCGCGTGAGTCCCTGCTGATCCGCGGACGGCGTCGCGGTCACCTCCGGGTGGCGCGGCGCCGTCCTCGTCTCCCCATGTTTCGCGCGAGTGACGATTGGTCACCACTCAGTAACAGTTCGTTAGCCGAGTGCGTCGGCGGGCGGACTCGCGGGTTACGCTCAGGTATCCCTGCGTGCTCGACGATGCGCACGCAGAATTCCCACGTCCACAGGAGGACACAAAGTGAAGCGCAACAAGATCGCCCTGGCGGGCGTCGCGCTGTTCGCGGGTGGCGCTCTGGCGCTCGCGGGCTGCGCGGGCGGATCCGGCAACACCGGTGACGGCGGCAACGGTGGGGCCAAGGCCGACCCGGATGCCATCATCACGACGAACGGCTCGGAGCCGGAGAACCCGCTGATCCCGACCAACACGAACGAGGTCGGTGGCGGCAAGATCCTCGACGAGATCTTCGCCGGGCTCGTCTACTACGACGCCGAGGGCAAGCCGGTCAACGACATGGCCGAGGAGATCACCACCGAGGACCCGCAGCACCTCACCGTGAAGCTGAAGGAGGGTCAGACCTTCTCCAACGGCGAAGAGGTCACCGCCGACAACTTCATCAAGGCGTGGAACTACGGCGCACAGGCGGAGAACGCCCACCTCTCGAGCTACTTCTTCGAAGACATCGAGGGCTTCCAGAACACCCCCGACGTGTACGGCGCTCAGGGCGACATGTCCGGTCTCCAGCAGGTCGACGACTACACGTTCACGATCACGCTGAACAAGCCGGCCGCCGATTTCGCGCTGCGCCTCGGCTACTCGGCCTACTACCCGCTGCCCGACGTCGCGTTCGAGGACATCGACGCGTTCGGCGAGAACCCGATCGGCAACGGCCCGTACAAGCTCGACGGTGAGGGCGCCTGGCAGCACGACGTGCAGATCGACCTGGTCCGCAACGACGACTACGACGGCGGTCGCAAGGCCAAGAACGGCGGCCTGTCGATCATCTTCTACGCGACGCAGGACGCGGCCTACGCCGACCTGCAGGGCAACAAGGTCGACGTCATCGACGTCATCCCGTCCGTGTCGCTGCCGACCTTCCAGGACGACCTGGGCGACCGCGCGGTGAACCAGCCGTCGGCCGTCTTCCAGTCGTTCACGATCGGTCAGTTCCTGCCGCACTTCTCCGGCGAAGAGGGCATCCTCCGTCGTCAGGCCATCTCGATGGCGTTCGACCGCGACCAGATCACCGACAAGATCTTCTTCGGCACCCGCACCACGGCCTCCGACTTCACGTCGCCGGTCATCGACGGCTGGTCCGACTCGATCAAGGGCAACGAGGTCCTCAAGTACGACCCCGAGAAGGCCAAGGAGCTGTGGGCCGAGGCCGACGCCATCTCCCCGTGGGAGGGCGAGTTCAAGATCGCCTACAACACCGACGGTGGCCACCAGGAGTGGGTCGACGCCGTGACCAACGCGATCTCCAACACGCTGGGCATCGAGGCATCGGGCGACCCGTACCCGACCTTCTCGGTCATCCGCGAGGAGATCAACAACAACAGCATCAAGACCGCTGCCCGTTCGGGTTGGCAGGCCGACTACCCCGGTCTGTACAACTTCCTCGGCCCGCTCTACGCGACCAACGCCGGCTCCAACGACGGTGACTACTCGAACCCCGAGTTCGACGCGCTGATCGCCGAGGGCATCAGCAACACCGACACCGCGGCCCAGGTCGAGGAGTTCACCAAGGCGCAGGAGATCCTGTTCAACGATCTCCCCGCGATCCCGCTGTGGTACTCCAACGTGACCGGTGGTTACGCCGACACGGTCGACAACGTCACGTTCGGCTGGAACTCGGTCCCGCTGTACTACGAGATCACGAAGGCTGCCGAATAGGCCTGACGGAGCTCGCACCCGCGAGGCGGTGACGGTTTCCGTCACCGCCTCGTCGGGTGCTCCCGTTCGGTCTGTTCGCGCCCTCCCGAAAGGGACTGCGGATGCCCAGCTATATCATCAGACGTCTTCTCCAGGTGATCCCCGTGTTCTTCGGGGCCACCCTGCTCATCTACTTCCTCGTGTTCGCCATGCCGGGCGACCCGATCCTGGCTCTGTTCGGCGATCGCACGCCCAATGAGGCTCTCGTCAACGCCCTGCGCGAGGAGTACCACCTCAACGAGCCGTTCCTGGTCCAGTACTGGTACTACATCACCGGTGTCTTCCAGGGTGACCTCGGCACGACCTTCTCCGGTCGCCCGGTCTCCGCGGTGCTCGTCGACACGCTTCCGGTCACCGGCCGGCTCGCCGTCATGGCGATCGGGATCGAGTTCACGCTCGCGATCACGATCGGCACGATCTCGGCGCTGCGCAAGGGCAAGCTGTTCGACACGACCGCCCTGCTGGTCGCGCTCGTCGCCCTGGCGATCCCGATCTTCGTGCTGTGCTTCCTGGCCCAGTACTTCCTGGCGATCCAGTGGGGCTGGTTCAGCCCGACCGTCGGCTCCGACAACGACTGGGGTGGCCTCTGGCTCCCCGCCCTCGTGCTCGGGTTCAGCCTCTTCGCCGTCAGCATGCGCCTGATGCGCAGCTCGGTGATCGACACCCTCAACCAGGACTGGGTGCGCACGGCGTACAGCAAGGGACTCTCGCGCACGCGCGTGATCCCGGTGCACGTGCTGCGCAACTCCCTGCTCCCGGTCATCACCAACTCCGCCACGAACTTCGGCGTGCTCCTCGTGGGCGCGACCGTGACCGAGGGGATCTTCAACATCCCCGGTGTCGGCAACACGCTCTACCAGGCGGCGATCCGCGGTGAGGGGCCCACCGTGGTCTCCTTCGTCACGGTGTTCGTGATCCTGTACGTGCTGGTGAACCTTGTCATCGACCTGCTCTACGGTCTGCTCGACCCGAGGATCCGCTATGTCTGACCCCACCACGCAGAAGCACTACGTCGCCCCGGTCGAGACCGAGTCGATCGCCATCGATGCGGTGCGCGTCGCCGAGAAGCCCAGCAACCTGTGGCGCGACGCGTGGCGCGACCTGCGCCGTCGCCCGATGTTCTGGTTCTCGGTGCTGCTCGCCGCGCTGTTCATCGTCATGTCGTTCTGGCCGACCCTGTTCACGCAGGTCAACCCGCGCGTGTGCGACCTGATGAACAGCAACGAGGGCCCGACGCCCGGCCACCCGCTCGGGTTCAACTTCCAGGGCTGCGACATCTACGCCCGCGTCGTCTGGGGCGCCCAGACGTCGCTGTCGGTCGGTCTCATCGCCACCGTGATCTCCGCGGTGCTCGGCCTCATCATGGGTGCGCTGGCCGGTTTCTACGGCGGCTGGATCGACGCGCTGCTGTCCCGCATCGGCGACATCTTCTTCGCGATCCCGTACATCCTGGCCGCCCTGGTCGTGATGACGGTGCTCTCGGACTATCGCTCGGTGTGGACGCTCGCGCTCGCGATCGGTGGCTTCTCCTGGGCGTCCACGGCACGCGTCGTGCGCGCTGAGATCCTCCGGGTGCGGCAGGCGGACTTCGTCATGGCGTCGCGCTCGCTGGGCCAGTCCCGGTTCAAGACGCTGCTGACCCACGTGATCCCCAACGGCATCGCGCCGCTGCTGGTCGTGTCGACCCTGGGACTCGCCGCGGCGATCGTGGCGGAGGCAACCCTGTCGTTCCTCGGTGTCGGACTCGGCGGCACGGTGGTGTCGTGGGGTAACGACATCAGCCAGGCACAGGCGGCTCTGCGCATCGCCCCGATGTCGCTCATCTATCCATCGATCGCGCTCACCCTCGCGGTGCTCGCGTTCGTCGGCCTCGGCGAGCTCATCCGAGACGCCCTCGACCCGAAGGCGAGGGCCCGCCGATGAGCGACCACAACGCCGCCCAGATCCCGCTGCTGAGTGTCCGCGACCTCAAGGTCGCGTTCCGTTCGCAGGAGGGGATGCGCGAGGTCCTGCACGGTGTCACGTTCGACGTGTTCCCCGGCGAGACCGTCGCGATCGTGGGGGAGTCCGGCTCGGGCAAGTCCACCACGGCCACGGCCATCGTCGACCTGCTGCCGGGGACCGGAAAGGTCACCGGAGGATCGATCACGCTCGAGGGCCGTCCGCTCACGGGCCTGAGCCGACGCGACATCGAGGCGGTGCGCGGTCGCGACATCGGCTTCGTGCCGCAGGACCCCATGTCGAGCCTCAACCCGGTGTGGAGCATCGGCTTCCAGGTCAAGGAGGCCGTGCGCGCCAACGGCATCGCCCAGGGGCGTGCCGCTGTCAAGGCACGCACGATCGAGGTGCTGCAGCAGGCGGGTCTGGCCGATGCCGAGCGACGGCTGCACCAGTATCCGCACCAGTTCTCCGGCGGGATGCGCCAGCGCGCGCTGATCGGCATCGGTCTCGCGGCCGACCCGAAGCTCCTGATCGCCGACGAGCCGACCTCGGCCCTCGACGTGACGGTGCAGCGGGTCATCCTCGATCACATGGCCTCCCTCACGCGGGACAAGGGCACCTCGGTGCTCCTGATCACGCACGACCTCGGTCTCGCGGCCGAGCGCGCGGAGAAGATCATCGTGATGAACGGCGGCAACATCGTCGAGGCGGGGCCGAGCCGTCAGATCCTGGAGAACCCGCAGCACCCGTACACCAAGCGGCTGGTGGCCGCGGCGCCCAGTGTGGCGTCGCAGCGCATCCAGGCGGTCGTGGAGGATCGGGGGATCGAGACGCTCGAGGACCTCGCGGACATCCCGCCGACCGTCCGGGTGGCCGGTCTGACGAAGGACTACAAGATCCGCCAGGGCAACTTCCGCAGCGAGGCCTTCCGGGCGGTGGACGACGTGTCGTTCGAGATCCCGCGCGGCAAGACGCTCGCACTGGTCGGGGAGTCCGGATCGGGCAAGTCCACGGTCGCGAAGATGGTGCTCAAGCTCGAGGATCCGACCGCCGGCACGATCGAGATCGACGGTCAGGACGTGTCGGGGCTCTCGAACGCGCAGGCGTTCGGGCTCCGTCGCCGGATGCAGCCGGTGTTCCAGGACCCGTACGGCTCGCTCGACCCGCTGCGCAACATCGGCAACACGATCGCCGAGCCGCTGCAGATCCACGGCGTCGGCGACCGCGCCTCGCAGCGGGCGCGCGTGGAGGAGCTGCTGGAGCAGGTCGCCCTGCCCCAGTCCCTGGCCACGCGATACCCGAACGAGCTGTCGGGCGGTCAGCGGCAGCGCGTGGCGATCGCCCGTGCGCTCGCGCTCAAGCCCGATATCATCGTGCTCGACGAGGCGGTGTCGGCGCTCGACGTGCTGGTGCAGGACCAGATCCTGAAGCTGCTCGCCGACCTGCAGTCCGAGCTCGACCTGACGTACCTGTTCATCACCCACGACCTCGCGGTCGTGCGGGTCTCCAGCGACCTGGTGTGTGTGATGGAGAAGGGCCGCGTGGTGGAGCAGGGCACGGTCGACGAGATCTTCGCGAATCCGCAGGAGGAGTACACGGAGCGCCTGCTGCAGGCGATCCCGGGTGCGTCGATCCCTCTCGGCGGCCACTGAGCGTGGCATCGCCGGCACAGCCCGAGGACGCACGGACCTACCGTGCGTCCTCGGGCACCGTCATCCTCGTGCTCAGCGTGCTGCTGGTGCTGTTCCTGCTGGGGGACACGGTCGTCAACGGCAGCATCGTGCAGGCGCTGCTGATCGCTCCGTGGATGCTCCTCGCCCTGTGGATCGTGTACGAGATCAGCTTCGTGTCGCACGTGCGGGTGGACGCGCACGGGGCGACCGTGCAGAACCTCCTGCGCCGGACGAGCTTCGGCTGGGGGCACGTGCGCGACATCGACCTGCGCTGGCAGCTCGAGTTCGCGCTCGACGACGGCCACACGCTCACCTCCTGGGGTGGCCCGGCCCGCGCCCGCCCGCCCCGTCAGCGTCGTGACGAGGACGCGGAGCCGCGGGTGCCCTCCGGGTTGCGGGCCCTCACCGACATCCGCGACCGCTGGTCGGAGGCGGCGGCTGCCGACGCGCCCATCCGTCGCACGTGGGACGGCCCCGCGCTGATCGCGCTCGCGGTGATCGTGCTGTGGGCCGCCGCCGCGCTCGTCGTGGTCAACCTCGGCTGAGCACCCGGCGCACCGGGCTCACCCGGGCAGCCCGAACAGCTCGGGCCAGGTGGCGGCCGCCCATGGGTAGCCGACGAACACGGTCGCGTCGATGAGGAAGTGCGCCACCAGGAACGGCAGCAGTCGTCCCGTCCGCTGGTACAGCCACCCGAACAGCAGCCCCATCGCGAGGTTGCCGACGAACGCCCCCGGCCCCTGGTACAGGTGGTAGGTCGCGCGGAGCACGGAGGTGGCGACGATGATCGTCCACGGCGACCAGCCGAGCTGCCGCAGCCGCGCGAAGAGGTAGCCGAGCACCACGAACTCCTCCTGCAGGGAGGCGCGGGCCGCCGCGAGCAGCAGGATCGGCACGGTCCACCAGTGGGCGTCGAGTCCCGCGGGGTTCACGGCCACGAACAGGCCGGCCGCCCGGCCGCCGAGGTAGAGCGCGAGGCCCGGCACGCCGATCGCTACCACGAGCAGCACGCCGCGGGCCACGTCGACGCCGATGCGGGTGCCGTCGAGCCCGAGCCGCCCGAGGTGCGGTCGTCGGCGCTGCCACAGCAGGAAGCACACCAGCACCACGGGCACGAGCGAGAAGCCTATTGAGAGCAGCTGATAGACGAGGTCGAACACCTCGCGGTCGCTGCGGGACGGGTTGAGCGTCGCGGTCTGGTCGGCCAGGGGCACGTCGTCGGTCAGGCGGTAGGCCAGCTGCACGATCGCGTAGACCGCCGACTGCCCGAGCCCCAGGGCCAGCACGATCGCGATCTCCCACCACAGGCGCGCACGGCCCTCGCGGCGCGAGGACATCGGGGGAGCAGGGGTCACGGAGTCGATGCTACGACGTGCCTCGGAGATCCGATCCGGCGCGTACGTTATCCTGGAACGTCGGCTTCCCGGCGCAACCCCACACTCTTTGAGGACCCTTGTATGGCGCACGCCCTCCGCTCTGACCTCCGCAACGTCGCAATCGTCGCCCACGTCGACCACGGCAAGACCACGCTCGTCGACGCGATGCTCCGCCAGACGGGCTCCTTCGGCGAACACTCGCACGTCGAGGAGCGGGCGATGGACTCGAACGACCTCGAGCGCGAGAAGGGCATCACGATCCTCGCCAAGAACACGGCGATCACCTACAAGGGCAAGCACGCCGACGGCAAGGAGATCACGATCAACGTGATCGACACGCCCGGCCACGCCGACTTCGGCGGCGAGGTCGAGCGCGGCCTGTCCATGGTCGACGGTGTCGTGCTGCTCGTCGACGCGAGCGAGGGCCCGCTGCCGCAGACCCGCTTCGTGCTGCGCAAGGCCCTCGAGGCCAAGCTGCCTGTGATCCTGCTGGTCAACAAGACCGACCGCCCCGACGCCCGCATCGCCGAGGTCGAGGAGGAGGCGCACGACCTGCTGCTGGGTCTCGCGTCCGACCTGGTCGACGACGTGCCCGACCTCGATGTCGACGCGCTGCTCGACGTTCCGGTCGTGTACGCCTCCGGCCGTGCCGGCGCCGCCTCGCAGAACCGTCCCGCCGACGGGTCGCTGCCCGACAACGACGACCTGGAGCCGCTGTTCGAGGCGATCCTCGAGCACGTGCCCGCGCCGTCCTATGACGACGAGGCACCGCTGCAGGCCTGGGTCACGAACCTCGACTCCAGCCCGTTCCTCGGCCGACTCGCCCTGCTGCGCGTGTTCAACGGCACGCTCAAGAAGGGCCAGACGGTCGCCTGGGTCCGCTCCGACGGCACGACCAGCAACGCCCGGATCACCGAGCTGCTGAAGACCCGCGCCCTGGAGCGCTACCCGGCCGATTCCGCGGGCCCCGGCGACATCGTCGCGATCGCCGGCTTCGAGGACATCACGATCGGCGAGACCATCGCCGACCCCGAGGACATCCGTCCGCTGCCGGCCATCACGGTCGACGACCCCGCGATCTCCATGACGATCGGCACGAACACGTCGCCGCTCATGGGCAAGGTCAAGGGGCACAAGCTCACCGCCCGCATGGTGAAGGATCGTCTGGACCGCGAGCTCATCGGCAACGTCTCGCTCAAGGTCGTCGACATCGGCCGTCCCGACGCCTGGGAGGTGCAGGGCCGCGGTGAGCTGGCGCTCGCCATCCTCGTCGAGAACATGCGTCGCGAGGGCTTCGAGCTCACGGTCGGCAAGCCGCAGGTGGTCACCAAGAAGATCGACGGCAAGGTCTACGAGCCGTTCGAGCACCTGACCATCGACACGCCGGAGGAGCACCTCGGCGCGATCACGCAGCTCCTCGCGAACCGCAAGGGCCGCATGGAGAACATGACCAACCACGGCACCGGCTGGGTGCGCATGGAGTTCGTCGTGCCCTCGCGCGGTCTCATCGGCTTCCGCAGCGAGTTCCTCACGACCACCCGCGGCACCGGCATCGCGAACGCGATCTCGCACGGGTACGAGCCGTGGGCCGGTCAGATCACGACGCGCCAGAACGGCTCGATCGTGGCCGACCGCTCCGGCGTGGTGACCCCCTTCGCGATGATCGCCCTGCAGGAGCGCATGTCGTTCTTCGTGCAGCCGACCGAAGAGGTCTACGAGGGCATGGTCATCGGCGAGAACTCGCGCGCCGACGACATGGACGTGAACATCACCAAGGAGAAGAAGCTCACCAACATGCGCTCCTCCACGGCCGACAACTTCGAGTCGATGACGCCGCCGCGGCTGCTCACGCTCGAGGAGAGCCTGGAGTTCGCGCGTGACGACGAATGCGTCGAGGTGACGCCCGAGAAGGTGCGCATCCGCAAGGTGATCCTGGACCAGACCGTCCGCGGTCGCGAGGCCTCGCGCCTGAAGCGTCAGGACGCGAACGCCTGAGGCATCCCCGCACCCTTCCGAGAGGGCCCCACGCTCCGGCGTGGGGCCCTCTTCTCATGAAAATGCCAGGTGGGGGCTAGGTCGATGACGCAGACTCGTTCACTTGCGTCCGGGGCAATCTCCCGATGAGTGTCCCGCATCGGGCGCACGACGACCCGAAAGTCGAACCCAATGCTTCAGAAGACCCGTGCGCTTCGGCGCGCCTCCGAGGTGGCTGCCGCGCGCGCCGCCGTCACCCGTACCCCGCTGCTCGTCCTGGGCACCGCGGCCGCCGCCCTCGTGGGGATCACCCTCACGGTCGGGGTGACGGCCGCCCCCGCCACCGGCACCGCGCAGCCGGCCGCGTCGGCCGCGATCACGAGCCAGGCCTTCGGCGCGGAACCGCTCACCCGCATCGCCGACGAGGCCGTGATGACGGTGTCGAAGGGGAAGGATGCGGTCGCGGCGGCGGACGCCCTGACCGCCGAGGTCTCCGCGTCCGGCCTCGACGTGAGCGCTGCGGCCCCGGTGGACACGACGCCGCTCGAGGATGACCTGGAGACCCTCGACGACCGTGCGACCCTGCCCTTGCTCCTCGTGACGGTCGCGACCGAGCAGGCCGCCGCCGAGACCGAGAAGGTCGTCGCGGAGACCGCGGCGCTGCAGCAGGCGTACACGGCGGCGCAGGAGCAGAAGGCCGCGGAGGAGGCGGCGCGCGTCGCCGCCGAGCAGGCCGCTGCGGCCGCCGCCGCGCTCGCCGCGGCCAACACGGTGGACGGCGCGAAGGCGACCGCGCAGCAGATGATGGCCGACCGCTACGGCTGGGGCGGCGATCAGTTCTCCTGCCTGAACTCGCTGTGGAACAAGGAGTCGGGCTGGAACTACCGGGCGTACAACGCCGATGGCGGTGCCACCGGGATCCCGCAGGCGCTTCCCGGCAGCAAGATGGCCTCGGCCGGCGCCGACTGGCAGACCAACGCGGCCACTCAGATCGCGTGGGGCCTGAAGTACATCGCCGACGCCTACGGCACGCCGTGCAGCGCCTGGGGCCACTCGCAGGCGATGAACTGGTACTGAGCCCGAGCGGGCCGGAGGTCACGCACCGTGACGGGCCTATCCTGAGAGGCGGTCGAGCGCTACGGTGACTGTGACGGCTGGGGAGCGTCGCGAATCCGAGGAGGAGTGGTGCTCGATCCCGTCGCCTGGCTCGATGTCCCGCAGGAGGTCTCGACCGGCACGCTGCCCGGCTGGGAGCGCGTGGACGAGATCGTCCGGGAGGCCCACGCCCGCTATGCCGGTGAGCGCGGAGGGCGCGTGGCCGACTACATCCCGGTGCTGGCCGAGGTGGACCCCGAGCTGTTCGGTCTCGCCGTCATCGAGGTCGGCGGCGGGGTGCACGACGCCGGAGACGCGCTGCACCCGTTCTCGATCCAGTCGATCTCGAAGATGTTCGTGTACGCCCTGGCGATCCAGGAGCACGGGCACGAGCGCGTCCGCGACATCGTCGGCGTCAACAACACCGGGCTCGCGTTCAACTCGGTCGTCGCGCTGGAGCTGAACGAGGGCCATCCGCGCAACCCGATGGTCAACGCCGGCGCGATCGCGACCACGGCGCTGATGCCGGGCGCGACCGCGGTCGAACAGTGGGAACGGGTGCGGGAGGGGCTGTCGGCGTTCGCCGGACGGCCGCTGAGCCTCGACGGCGAGGTGTACGCGTCGGAGGCGGCGTCGAACGACCGCAACCGCGCCCTCGGCTGGCTGCTCAAGAGCTACGGACGCCTGGCGGGCGACCCGGACGAGATCGTCGATGTGTACACGCGGCAGTGCGCGCTGAGCGTGACGGCGCACGACCTGGCCGTCATGGGGGCGACGCTCGCCGACGGCGGCGTGAACCCGATCACGGGGGAGCGCGTGGTGACGGCGGACGTGTGCCGCGACACGCTCGCGGTCGTCGCAGCGAGCGGACTCTACGAGAACTCCGGCGACTGGTTGTTCGAGATCGGTCTCCCGGCGAAGTCCGGTGTCGCGGGAGGGATCGTCGCGGTCTCGCCGGGCAAAGGGGCGGCCGCCGGGTTCTCGCCGCGGCTGGACGACGCGGGCAACTCCGTGCGGTCGCAGATGGCGATCGGCCATCTGTCGCGCTCGCTCGGGCTCAATCTGTTCGCCTCCGCACCCGCGCAGGCGGACGACTCGGGGAGCGGTCCCCGACCGGCGGAGAAGGAGCGATCATGACGGAGACGGTGCAGGCGCCAGCGAAGACCTCGTGGCTGCCGATGGTGAGTCTGTTCCTCGCGCAGGTGCTGATGTCGTTCAATGTGGCGGCGCTGCCCATCTCCCTGGGCGGCATGGTCGGTGAGTTCGGCGTGCCGCCGACACTCGCCAGCACCACCATCGTGATGTACGGCCTGGCGGTCGCGGCGCTCGTGATGACGGGCGCGAAGCTCGGGCAGCGCGTCGGCTGGGTGCTGATCTTCCGGGTGGTGGTCGCCCTGTTCGCCGGCTCCGCGATCATGATGCTCACCGCCCCCGGCATCTGGTGGGCGATCGCCGGTCAGGCGGTGGCCGGGGCGGCCGCGGCCATCATCGTGCCGTCCATCGTGGCGCTGATCGCCGAGAACTACCGCGGATCCCAGCAGGCCACCGCGATCGGGGCCATCGGCTCCGCCCGCGCCATCTCGGGTGTGAGCGCCTTCCTCATCGGCGGCACGCTGGGCACGCTCGTCGGCTGGCGCCCGCTGTTCTTCATCGTGCTGGCCGTCGCGGTCGCCGTCTTCGCCCTGAGCTTCACGCTGCGCGGCGACCGCGGCGACGCCTCCATCCGCATCGACCTCGTGGCGTCGCTCCTGATCGGCGGCGCGATCGTGCTGCTGACGCTCGGGTTCAACAACCTCAACAGCTGGGGTGCGCTGGCCGCATCGCCGGCCGCCCCGTTCAGCGTGCTGGGGCTGTCGCCGGCACCGCTGTTCATCGTGCTCGGCCTCGTGCTGGGGCAGGCGTTCTTCCTGTGGACGCGGCGGCGCATGGCGGAGGGCAAGGTACCGCTCATCGACCTCAGTGTGCTGGGGTCGTCGCGCGAGCGTGCCGCCGTCTACGCCATGTTCATCGTCGTGGGGCTCGAGGCGTGCGTGAACTTCACGATCCCGCTGTACATCCAGATCGTGCAGGGGAGGACCCCGTTCGACACGTCGCTGGCGATGATGCCGTTCAACCTCACGGTCTTCCTGACCGCGACTCTGGTCGTGCGCTTCTACAAGCGCTACCCCCCGCGCACCATCGGGGTGTTCGGCTTCATCCTCACCACCGCCGCGCTCGTGTGGCTCTCGGTCGTCGTGACGAACAACTGGGAGACCGTGCCGACGATCGCGGGGCTGATCGTGTTCGGTATCGGACAGGGCGCCCTGGTCACGCTGGTGTTCAACGTGCTGGTCACGGCGGCCCCCGCGGAGCTGGCGGGCGACGTGGGCTCCCTGCGCGGCACGACGCAGAACCTCGCATCGGCGGTGGGGACGGCTCTCGCCGGCGCGCTGCTGGTGTCGCTGCTCGCCCTGAACGTCGGTCGCGCGGTGGTCGAGCATCCGGAGCTGCCGCCGTCGCTGGTGGCGCAGGTGCCGATGGATGACGTGAACTTCATCAGCAACGACGACCTGCGCGTGGTGCTGGAGTCGACGGACGCCACGGAGGAGCAGGTGGATGCTGCGGTCGCCGTGAACGAGCAGGCGCGTCTGAGCACGCTCAAGCTCGGACTGCTGCTGCTGGCGGCGGTGAGCGCCCTGGCGATCCTTCCGGCGTCGCGGCTGCCGCAGTACCGGCCGCACGAGATCCCCGATCCGTCGCCGTCGAGCGGCTCGGACTGAGGCGGCGCTCAGCGCAGCTCGGAGATGAGGACCGCGCTCGTCCCGGGCTTGGTGGCCTCGAAGATGTGCGACACGTCTCCGGCGTACGTGAGGTAGTCGCCGGGGTCGAGCACGACGGGCTCGTCGGGCGGGCCGATGCGGGCCTGGCCCGCGATCAGGATCACGTGCTCGATCGTGCCCGGGTGGTGCGGGTCGGAACGGCGGGGGTCTCCGGGCTCGGCCTGGATCAGGTACACGTCGCGCCGGGCGCCGGGCGGGCTGGCCGAGAGGAGGGTCGCGCTGTAGGCGGCGGCGGACGAGGGCACGCCCGCGAGCTCGTCGGCGCGGATGAGCGTGGGCGCGTTGGCCTGCTGGTCGACCAGCACCGCGAAGGGCACCCCGAGGGCGACGCCCAGGGCCCACAGCGTCTCGACGCTGGGGTTGCCCGCGCCGCTCTCGAGCTGTGAGACGGTCGCCTTGGAGACGCCGGCGCGGCGGGCGAGCTCCGAGACGGACAGGCTCGCGGCCTCGCGCTCGCGGCGGAGCGTGCGGGCGAGGCGGGTGCGGAGATCCTCCATGCGTTCATCATGTCAAACGATCGTTCGCTTGACTATCCACCAGCAGCTGTTCAGAATGATGGTCATGCGTTCACTCAAACGAACAGCGCGCGCGGTGTCCCGGTGACCGCGGAACGCGAGGTGTGGCGCGAGGCGCTCGGCGTCGTGCTCGCCACCAGCGCCTACGGCATCTCGTTCGGTGCCCTCGCCGTCGCCTCCGGGCTGGACGTGTGGCAGACCTGCGTGCTGAGCCTGCTGATGTTCACGGGCGGGTCGCAGTTCGCGTTCATCGGCGTCTTCGCCTCGGGCGGACTCGCCGCCCTCCCGTCGGCGATCGCCTCGGCCGCGCTGCTCGGCGTGCGCAACGTCGCCTACGGCATGCGCATGTCGCCCCTCGTCGGGGGAGGACCGTGGCGCCGTGCGGCCGCCGCGCACTTCACGATCGACGAGTCCACCGCCGTCGCGATCGCCCAGAACGACCCCCGCCTGCGCCGGGTGGGCTTCTGGGTCACGGGCGTGGGCATCTTCATCGGCTGGAACCTGACCACCCTCACCGGAGCCCTCGTCGGCGACGTGCTCGGCGACCCGAAGGCCTGGGGCTTGGACGCGGCGGCCGCGGCAGCGTTCCTCGCCCTGCTGTGGCCGCGCCTCCGCCAGCGCCAGGCGGTGGCCGTCGGCGTGGCGGCGGCAGTGGTCGCGGCGGCGTTGACCCCGTTCCTCATGCCGGGGTTGCCGGTGCTGATCGCCGCAGTCGTCGCGATCGCGGTCGGGTGGTTCAACTGGCTCGGGCGGGACGATGCGGGACGCGAGCCCCTCGAGACGCGGGAGGCCGGCGCATGAGCCTGTGGAGCGCCATCCTGCTGGCCGCCCTGATCTGCCTCGCGCTCAAGGCCGCGGGCTACCTCGTGCCGCCGAAGGTGCTCGAGGCGCCGCGTCCCGCCCGCATCTCCGATCTGCTCACGGTGGCCCTGCTCGCGGCACTCGTCGCAGTGCAGACCCTCGGCGACGGCCAGGCCGTCGCGGTCGACGCCCGCGTGCCCGCGCTGCTGGTGGCGGCCGGACTGCTGTGGCTGCGGCAGTCGTTCCTCGTGGTGGTCGTGGCGGCGGCGCTGGTGGCGGCGCTGCTGCGCCTGTTCGGGCTCGCGAGCTGATCGGCGGGTGCCGCGACCGCCGCGCGGATAGGATCGAGGGGTGCGCGTGAACGGGATCTCGAGGGTGCTGTCGTGGGTCGCCGCGGCCCTGGTCGGCGGTGTCTACGGCGTGGCCGGGACCATCGCGCACAGCGTGACGTGGGGCCCGATCCCAGTCGGCCTGATCGTCGCGGCGATCGCCTGCGCCGCCATCCTGGTGGCGATCCGCGCGCTCACCCACGACCGCTGGGCGGCCGTCGCCGCAGGGCTCGGGATGCTCGGCATGCTGGTCATGATCTCCGGTGTGGGCCCCGGCGGCTCCGTCGTGGTGCAGGACTCGCTCGCCGGTCGCATCTGGACCTACCTGGCGGCGGGGATCGTGCTGCTCGTGGTCGCGTGGCCGTCGTTCTCCCGCCCGCCCGCACGACCCGCGAGCGCGCCGACGGAGGACCGGGAGCCGAGCGCGACGTAGACTGGAGCGGTGACGTATGTGATCGCCCTCCCGTGCGTCGATGTCAAGGATCGCGCCTGCATCGACGAGTGCCCCGTTGACTGCATCTACGAGGGCGAACGGTCGTTGTACATCCACCCGGACGAATGCGTCGACTGCGGTGCCTGTGAGCCGGTGTGCCCCGTCGAGGCCATCTACTACGAGGACGACCTGCCCGACGAGTGGCAGGACTACTACAAGGCCAACGTCGAGTTCTTCGACGAGATCGGCTCGCCGGGAGGCGCCGCCAAGGTCGGCGTCTACCCGTTCGACCACCCGATCATCGCCGCGCTGCCGCCGCAGGGCGAGTAGGCGCCGGCCGTGAGCGTCCGCGACCTCGCCGACTACCCGTGGGACGCGGTCGTCCCGTTCCGTGACCGCGCAGCGCAGCACCCGGGCGGTCTGGTCGACCTCTCGGTCGGCTCGCCCGTCGACCCGACGCCTGACATCATCCGCCGGGCGCTCGCCGAGGCGACAGACGCCCACGCCTATCCGCAGACGGTCGGCACGCCCGCGCTGCGCGAGGCCATCGTCGCCTGGTATGCGCGCCGCCGCGGCGTGCCGGATCTGCGCATCGACAACGTGCTACCCACGATCGGCTCGAAGGAGCTCGTCGGGCTCCTGCCCACGCTGCTCGGTCTCGGTCCGGGCGACATCGTGGTGCACCCGCGCGTGGCCTATCCGACGTACGACGTGGGCGCCCGCGTCGCCGGAGCCACACCGCTCGCGGCCGACGATCCGGCGGAGTGGCCCGAGGGCACGAAGCTCATCTGGATCAACACCCCGGGCAACCCCGACGGGCGCACCTGGAGCGTCGCGGAGCTCGCGGCCGCCGTGCGTCGCGCGCGCGAGCTGGGCGCGGTCCTGGCGAGCGACGAGTGCTACGCGGAGCTGGGGTGGGACGGCCCGTGGTCGACGGAGCCGATCCCGTCCGTGCTGGACCCGCGGGTGACCGACGGCAGCCGCGCCAACCTGCTCAGCGTGTACTCGCTCAGCAAGCAGTCGAACCTCGCGGGGTATCGCGCCGCCTTCGTGGCCGGGTGCGCCCGCATCGTGGGGGAGCTGCTCACCGCCCGCAAGCACCTCGGCCTCATGCCGCCCGCTCCGGTGCAGCACGCGATGGCCGTGGCGCTCGGCGACGACGCGCACGTGGCCGCGCAGAAGGAGCTGTACCGCGCCAGGCGCGACCTGCTCCGTCCGGCCCTGGAGGCCGCCGGCTTCCGCATCGACGGCTCGGAGGCGGGTCTCTACCTGTGGGCGACGGAGGGACGCGACGCGTGGGAGTCGCTGGGGCGGCTCGCCGACCTGGGCATCCTCGCGGGTCCCGGCCCCTTCTACGGTGCCGACGCGGCGCAGCACGTGCGGCTCGCGCTGACCGCGCCGACCGAGCGGGTGAGCGCGGCGGCAGAGCGCCTGCACGACGGCGCTCTGTAGCTTCCCTCAGCTCAGCGGCGATCTGTTTGGCGGTTGTCACAGTAGGCCGGTGGGACTACTAGGCTGTAAAAGCGATTCGGTCGTCACCCGACCAGGCGCTCGGCGCCGAGAGATCGCCACTTCCGGCTTGATCACGAACGTGCTGACACCCCCGCGACGCGCAGGCGGTCAGACAAAGGAGGAGGGCGCGTGAGCGCTGCAGCAGACCAGACGGCGAAGCTGACGATCGGTGACACCACCGCCGAATTCCCCGTGGTGCGCGGCACGGCCGGCCACGACAGCATCGATTTCTCGACGTTGACTAGGCAGACCGGGTACACCGGACTCGACTACGGCTTCGTGAACACCGCCTCGACCAAGTCCGAGATCACCTTCATCGACGGCGACAAGGGCATCCTGCGCTACCGCGGCTACCCGATCGAACAGCTCGCCGGGAGCACCAGCTACCTCGAGGTGGCGTGGCTGCTCATCTACGGCGAGCTGCCCTCGGCATCCGAGCTCGCCGAGTTCGACGAGAAGATCCGCCGCCACACGCTGCTGCACGAAGACCTCAAGCGCTTCTTCTCCGCGCTGCCGCACACCGCGCACCCCATGTCCGTGCTGTCCTCGGCGGTCGCCGCCCTGTCGACGTACTACGAGGGCCAGACCGACCCGCACAACCCCGAGCACGTCGAGCTGAACATGATCCGCATGCTCGCCAAGCTCCCGGTGATCGCGGCCTACGCGCACAAGAAGAGCGTCGGGCAGGCGTTCCTGTACCCCGACAACTCCCTCGGGTTCGTGGAGAACTTCCTCAAGCTCAACTTCGGGGTCAACTCCGAGCCGTACGAGATCAACCCGGTCATGGCGAAGGCGCTCGAGCTGCTGCTGATCCTGCACGAGGACCACGAGCAGAACGCCTCCACGTCGACCGTCCGCCTCGTCGGCTCGACGGGCGCGAACCAGTTCGCCTCCGTGTCCGCCGGCATCCAGGCGCTCTCCGGCCCGCTGCACGGCGGTGCGAACGAGGCCGTGCTGACGATGCTCGGTCAGATCCGCGACTCGGGGCAGAGCGTCGCGCGCTTCGTGGAGCGGGTGAAGAACAAGGAAGAGGGCGTGAAGCTGATGGGCTTCGGGCACCGGGTCTACAAGAACTACGACCCGCGCGCCAAGCTCGTCAAGGAGGCGGCCGACGAGGTGCTCGCCTCGCTGGGCGTGACAGACCCGCTGCTCGATCTGGCGAAGGAGCTCGAGGAGCTCGCGCTCGCCGACGACTACTTCCGCGAGCGTCGCCTCTACCCGAACGTCGATTTCTACACCGGCGTGATCTACAAGGCGATGGGCTTCCCGACGCGCATGTTCACGGTGCTGTTCGCGATCGGACGGCTCCCGGGCTGGCTCGCGCAGTGGCGTGAGCTGCAGCTCGACCCGCAGACCAAGATCGGCCGCCCGCAGCAGCTGTACACGGGTTCGCCCGAGCGGTCCTTCCCGACGCGCTGAGCCGTCACCCGAAACGCCCCCTCCGTCACATCGGAGGGGGCGTTTCGGCGTCCGGCAGCGCAACGCAGAACGGTGCCCCTCCGTGAAGAGGGGCACCGTTCCGGGTGGCAGGGGTGTCAGCGGCCCTGCGAGCCGCGGCCACCGCCCTGGCGGGACTGGCCGCCCTGGCGCGAAGCGCCGCCGGTCTGCGTGGAGTAGCTGGCGCCCTGGCCGCCGCCCTGACCGCCGGAGCGGCGGCGGCGACGTCGCGCGGGCGGGGTCGCCGCGGAGCTGCGCTCGCCACCGGCGGGGCGCTGCTTGGCGGCCGGGCGCTGCGGCGCCTGCTGCACCGGTGCGGGGCGCACGTGCGGCGCGCGCTCCGGCACCAGCTCGGTCACCGCGGCCGGGGTGAGCTCTTCGAGCGGGGCCGAGATCGCGGCCTTGCGCAGCAGGTCCTTCACGTCGCGGCGCTGCTCGGGGAGCACGACCGTGACCACCGTGCCCGCGGCGCCGGCACGCGCGGTGCGGCCGGAGCGGTGCAGATAGGCCTTGTGCTCGACGGGCGGGTCGACGTGCACCACGAGGTCGACGTTGTCGACGTGCACACCGCGCGCCGCGACATCCGTGGCCACGAGCACGCGCACCCCGCCGTCCTCCGGAGCGGTCGAGAACGCGCCGAGGTTGCGCTCGCGCGCGTTCTGCGAGAGGTTGCCGTGCAGGTCGACCGCGGGGATGCCGGCGGCCGTGAGCTGCTTGGCGAGCTTCTTCGCCTGGTGCTTCGTGCGCGTGAACAGGATGCGACGGCCGGTGCCGGACGCCAGGTCGCGCACGAGCACGGTCTTGTTCTCGGTGGAGTCGACCACCAGCACGCGGTGCGTCATCTCGCCCACGGGCACGCTCGCCTCATCGACCTCGTGGCTGACCGGGTTCGAGAGGAACCGGCGGGCGAGGGTGTCGATGCCGCGGTCGAGGGTCGCGCTGAACAGCAGGCGCTGTCCGTCGGCGGGCGTCGCCGCGAGGATGCGGGTGACGCCGGGGAGGAAGCCGAGGTCGGCCATGTGGTCGGCCTCGTCGAGCACCGCGACCTCGATCGCGCTCAGACGCACGACCTGCTGCTTCATGAGGTCTTCGAGGCGACCGGGGCAGGCCACCACGATGTCGACGCCGCCCTGCAGCGCTTTCTCCTGCGGACGCTGGCTGACACCGCCGAACACGGTGGTGACGCGGAGCCCGACGGCCTCGGCGAGCGGGGCGACGGTGGCGGCGATCTGCGTCGCGAGCTCTCGGGTCGGCGCGAGCACCAGGCCGCGGGGGAGCCCGGCGCGGCGCTTGGTGCCCGAGGCCGCGAGCCGCGCCACGAGCGGAAGGGCGAAGGCGATGGTCTTGCCGCTGCCGGTGCGTCCGCGACCGAGGAGGTCACGGCCGGCGAGCGAATCGGGAAGGGTGTCGCGCTGGATCGCGAACGCCTCGGTCTTGCCGGAGGCGGCGAGAACGGCGGCGAGCTCGGCGGGAACGCCGAGATCGAGGAAGGAAGGCATGCAGAAAACTCCGTCAGCGCCCGACAGGGGCGCGGTAGTGGGGTGGGGTGGGCGAGGACGCGGCGGATCGCGCGTCCGTTCGCCGTACGTATGGCCAGTTCGGGCTGGTGATGGGAGCGCCAGGCGCTCGCTTCGGTCCTCGGAGACCCCTAGACGACGACGATGCTGACGGCCGGCGGCGCGAGCAGCGGTGTCAGTCTACCAGTGGCGGCATGCCGGAGGCCGCATGCCCGGTGTCAGGCGTGCAGCGCGTCGTTCAGCGTGACCCCGACGCCGGCGCGCTGGACCGCCTCGACTGCACCGGTGAGGGAGTTGCGGCGGAACAGGAGGCCGTCGCGGCCGGACAGCTCCGCGCCCTTCACGGTCGGACGGCCGCCGTCCGGAGTGACCGGGCCGTCGGCCAGCACGATCTTGGTGCCAGCCGTGACGTAGAGCCCGGCCTCGACCACGCAGTCGTCACCCAGCGAGATGCCGATCCCCGCGTTGGCGCCCAGGAGCGTGCGCGACCCGATCGAGACACGGTGCGTGCCGCCGCCGGAGAGCGTGCCCATGATGGAGGCGCCGCCACCGATGTCGCTGCCGTCGCCCACGACGACACCCTGCGAGATGCGGCCCTCGACCATGGAGGCGCCGAGCGTACCGGCGTTGAAGTTCACGAAGCCCTCGTGCATCACGGTGGTGCCGGGGGAGAGGTGGGCGCCGAGGCGCACGCGGGACGCATCGGCGATGCGGACACCGGCGGGCTGGACGTAGTCGGTCAGGCGCGGGAACTTGTCGAGCCCCTGCACCTGGATGCCCGCCCGCTGGAGCTGCGGGCGCAGACGGGCCGCGTCGGACGGCAGGACAGGTCCGGCGTTCGTCCAGGCCACGTTCGGCAGGTGGGCGAAGATGCCGTCCAGGTTCAGCTCGTTCGGGCGTGCGACCAGGTGCGACAGCGCGTGCAGCCGCAGGTACGCGTCCGCGGTGGAGGCGGGGGCGGCGTCGAGGTCGACCTGGAGCTGGACGACCTCGACCGTCACGTTGCGGCGCTCGTCCGGCCCGGCGAGCGGGACCAGGGCGTCGACCGCGGCCGCGGCGTCCTCGGTCGAGGGGGCGACGGTGCGCACCTCGGGGAACCAGGCGTCCAGGACGGTGCCGTCGCCGGCGGTCGTGGTCAGTCCGATGCCCCACACAGTTCTCGCGTCGCTCATACCTCCACGGTATCGCGGGCCGACCCGGGCCTCCGCCCGCATGACGACGGTCGGTAGGCTGAGGGCATGGTGCTCGATCTGACCGCGTCCTCTGCTGCCCTCACCCGCGCGATCTGCGACATCCGGAGCGTCTCGGGCGACGAGAAGACGCTCGCCGACGCCATCGAGCAGGCCGTCGCCCCCCTCGCGCACCTCGAGGTCATCCGGCACGGGAACACGATCGTCGCCCGCACCGACCGCGGCCGAGACCGTCGCGTGGCGATCGCCGGCCACATCGACACCGTGCCCGTGAACGGCAACCTTCCCACGCGCGACATCGAGGTCGACGGCGAGCCCTACCTGTGGGGGCGCGGCACGGTCGACATGAAGGCGGGCACCGCGGTGCAGCTGAAGCTCGCGGCCGAGCTGACCGACCCCGCGGTCGACATCACGTGGATGTGGTACGACAACGAAGAGGTCGAGGCGACCAAGAACGGGCTCGCGCTGCTGGCGGCGGCACGTCCCGACCTGCTCCAGGCGGACTTCGCGATCCTGGGCGAACCGTCGAACGGCGAGGTCGAGGGCGGCTGCAACGGCACGCTGCGGGCGATCGTGCGTACCTCGGGTGTCCGCGCCCACAGTGCCCGGGCGTGGATCGGCGAGAACGCCATCCATCGCGCCGCGCCCATCCTCACCCGTCTGGCCGAGTACCGCGCTCGGGAGGTCCCGGTCGAGGGGCTGCTGTACCGCGAGAGCCTCAGTGCCGTCCGCATCGCCGGCGGGGTGGCGGGCAACGTCATCCCCGACGCGTGCGAGGTCGAGGTCAACTACCGCTTCGCGCCCAGCAAGTCGGCCGCCGACGCCGAGGCCCACGTGCGCGCGGTGCTCGCGGGGTTCGACGTGGAGATCACGGATGCGGCCGAGGGGGCACGCCCCGGGCTGGACGCCGACATCGCGCGGGACTTCGTGGCGGCGGTCGGCGCCGAGCCGCGCCCGAAGTACGGCTGGACCGACGTGGCGCGCTTCTCGGCGCTGGGCATCCCCGCCGTGAACTACGGCCCCGGTGACCCCCACCTCGCCCACCACGACGAGGAGCGGGTGCCGCTCGCGCAGATCGCGGCGGTCGAGCAGGGCCTGCGGGCATGGCTCACCTCGCACTGAGCACGGCACGTCGCTGGGCTCGGCTTCCCCTTCCGCTGCGCATCGGCCTGATCTATCTCGGCGCGCGCGTCGTGACGACGGGGTTCCTGATCGCGGCGGCGTCGCTGTCCACCGTCTTCTCGCGCTTCGGGGGTGACGCGGGCCTGATCGACTTCGTGCTCGGCTGGGACGCCCAGTGGTACTGGCAGGTGGCCGTCCACGGGTATCCGAGCGAGCTGCCGCTGACCGACGCCGGCGAGGTCGCCGAGAACGCGTGGGCGTTCATGCCGGTGTTCGCATACGCCGCGAAGGCGCTCGGTTTCGTGCTCGGCTCGTGGGGAGCGGGAGCGTTCGTGCTCGCCCTCGTCGCCGGCTACCTGGCCTGCCTGGCGCTGCATCGCCTGCTGCGCGATCGCATCGGCAGCGGGGCCGCGCTCTGGGCGGTCGTGTTCTTCGCCGCAGGGCCGCTGGCCGCGATGTTCCAGGTGGGCTATGCGGAGACGCTGTTCCTGCTGCTGCTGTTCCTCGCCCTGGACGCGACGATCCGCAGGCAGTACGCGTGGCTGTACCTGCTGATCCCGGTGATGGGCTTCACGCGACCCGGGGTTCTGGCGTTCGCGCTGTACCTCGGCCTCCACGGCATCCTCCGCTGGATCCACCGCCGCGACGATCCGCTCGCGCTGCGCGAGGTGGTGCACATCGTGGCGGTCGGCGCGCTCGCCGTCGCGACCGGCTTCGCGTGGCAGGTGATCGCCGCCGTCGTCACGGGCGACCCCGGGGCGTATCTCGCGACCGAGCTCGCCTGGCGTCGGCACTGGATCGTGGGCGGCGTCGACGGCTTCGTGCCGTTCGAGGGGTGGGTGCAGGCGTCGCAGTTCTGGTTCTCGCTGTGGGGGCTTCCCGCCGCGGGGGGACCCGTCGCGCTCGTGCTGCTCGTGGTGGCCGCGGCCCTCGCGCTGCTGTTCGCCCGCCCGGTGCGGGCACTGGGTGCGGACCTGCGCCTGTGGAGTGCGAGCTACCTGCTGTACCTGCTGGCGGTGTTCTTCCCGCAGTCGAGCACGTTCCGGTTGCTGCTGCCGCTCAGCCCGGCGTGGGGCGCGGTCGCGGTGCCCCGGTCGCGCGCCTGGCGTCTCGGCGTGCTGGTGCTGTGCCTGCTCGGTCAGTGGGTGTGGATCTACCACGTGTATGCGCTCGGCAGCACGTTCTGGCAGGTTCCCTGATCGCGCGGGAGAACGGGATTGTGTCGGCGTGACGTCCACGGCGCGGTGTCACCCGATAAACTCGTTCCATACCACCGGAGGAAAGGGAGCCACGATGGCAGCGATGAAGCCGAGGACCGGAGACGGACCGATGGAGGCCGTGAAAGAAGGACGACTCATCATCGTGCGCGTTCCGCTCGAGGGCGGCGGCCGCCTGGTCGTCTCCGTGAACGACGCCGAAGCGAAGGAGCTCCACGACGTGCTGGGTGCCGTCGTGACGCCGGCCTGATCGAACCGGGTCCGCTCGTGCGGAACCAGGAGGGCGATGGATCCGCGGATCCATCGCCCTCTTTCGCTGTTCCGGCCCCGTGCCCGCGGTCAGTCCTGGTCGTCGAGGCGCACCAGCTGCAGCAGTCCCTCACCGGCCGGCGACACCGTGGCCAGCACCGCGGAGGACTCCTGGGTCGCCTGCACCAGCGAGCGGTAGGCGGAGGTCACGTCGTCGCGCTGCACGGGGTCGGCCACGCGACCGCCGGCGAGGATGCGCGGCACGAGCACGAGCCCGCCGACCCGTGCGAGCCGCAAACCGTGCTCGACGTACTCGATCACGTTCTCCGGGTCGGCGTCGACCAGCACGATGTCGTACGAGGACTCGTTCATGCGCGGCAGCACGTCGCTCGCGCGACCCGTGATGAGGCGGGCGCGGGTGGACGGGACGCGGGCGTCGGCGAACGCCTGGCGTGCCGCGGCGAGATGCTCCGGCTCGTTGTCGATCGTGGTCAGGACGGCCTGCGGGGCGCCGCGCAGCAGCCAGAGGCCGGACACGCCGGCACCGGTGCCGATCTCGACGATCGACCGCGCCCCCGCGGCGGCGGCGAGCACGGCGATCTGCGAACCGACCGCGGCGCTCACCGGGGCGGCACCGAGCTCGACCGCGTGCGCGCGCGCCCTCGCGAGGGAATCCGGTTCGACGATGGATTCTCGAAGGAAGCGCGCGTTGGCGTCGTGCTCGCTCATGGGCTGACTCTCCCTGCCTGCGTGGGTGATGCCTCCAGGGTATGGGCTGTCTGCGCGCAGACTCCGCAGGCGCGGCGGTAGCCTGGTCACATGACGTTCGGTCTGACCTTCGAGAAGCTGCTGCTGATCGGCCTCATCGCGGTGCTGATCATCGGACCCGAACGTCTTCCCCGTGCGGCCGAGAGCTTCGCGCGACTCGTCCGCAAGGCCGGCGAGTACCTGCGCGACACCAAGTCGCGGATGCGGGAGGAGATGGGCCCGGAGCTCGACGACGTCGACTGGCGCAAGCTCGACCCGCGGCAGTACGACCCCCGGCGCATCATCCGCGACGCCCTGTTCGAGGAGCCGCAGCCGACGACCCCGGCCGCGGTCGCCGCCACCATCGCGGAACCGGTGGCCCCGCGCACCGCGCCGCCGGTGTTCGATGCGCAGAACCGTCCTCCGTTCGACTCCGAGGCCACCTGACCCGACGGCTCAGGAGACGCGGGATCGCAGGCGTGCGATGTCGTCGTCGCTCAGCAGCACGCGGGGGATCGCGGTCGCGACCGCGGCATCGCGCACCTTGAGCAGCACGGCGTCGCGCCCGACGCGGACGTGCTGGAACTCGGAGTAGGGGATCTCGGAGCGCCGCCGGTCGCTGCCCAGCTGCAGCCGGTCGTCCTCCAGCGCCACCCACACCACGCTCTCCACGGGCATGGCGGCCCGCACCGCACGGCGCGCGCTGGACACCGACAGCAGCACCGCATAGAGGCCGAGGGCGACCGCGACCGCCGGAGTGAAGGCCACGATGGCGGACGTCTCCTGCCCGGCGCGCGCGGTCGCGGTGAGGTTGAGCACGCCGATGATCAGGGCGGCGGCCAGCGCCAGCCACATGACGATGGCGACCGGGCGCGTGAGGGTGTAGATCGCGGCGTCCCTCGCCATGTGACGGAGCAGTCTCTCGTCCACGGTCACGGAGCGGTGCGGCATCTGTGCATCCTCCACGGGTCAGGAGATCGACATCGGCAGCGGTCGACCGGCGAGGCCGCGTCCCTGTCGTCCGAGCTGTGCGGCCAGAGTGCGGATCGCGGTCGCCGCCGCGTCGTCCGGCTCGGCGATCACGACGGGGTCGCCGACGTCGCCGCCCCGCCGCAGCGCGGGGCTGAGCGGGATCGAGGCCAACAGCGGCACCGGGGAGCCGGGTTCCGACAGGGCGTCGGCGACCGCCGCCCCGCCGCCCGCGCCGAACAGGTCGACCACGGTGCCGTCCGGGAGCGTGTACGCCGCCATGTTCTCGACCACGCCGATCACCCGCTGTCCGGTCTGCCGCGCCACCAATCCGCTGCGGATCGCCACCTCCGATGCGGCCGCCTGCGGCGTCGTCACCACGAGGACCTCCGCGTGGGGGAGCAGCTGACCGATGGAGATCGCGATGTCTCCCGTGCCGGGCGGCATGTCGATCAGCAGCACGTCGAGGTCGCCGAAGAAGACGTCGGTGAGGAACTGCGACACGGTCCGATGCAGCATGGGCCCGCGCCACGCGACGACCGACTCGCCGTCGCGCAGGAACATCCCGATCGAGATCGCCTTCACGCCGTGCGCGACCGGGGGCAGCATGAGGTCGTCGATGCGCGTGGGCTGCGTGCCGGCGGGGATGCCGAGCAGACCGGGGATCGAGAACCCGTGCACGTCGGCGTCGACGAGGCCGACCGCGAGCCCGCGCTGGGCGAGAGCGACCGCGAGGTTCGCGGTGACGGTGGACTTGCCGACGCCGCCCTTCCCGCTGGACACGAGGATCACGCGCGTGAGCGACTCGGGTCCGAACGGCACGTGGCGCGGCGGGCGACCGGCGCGCAGCTTCTCGGTCAGCGCCTTCCGCTCGGCGGGGGTCATGACCCCCACGTCCACCTCGACGGTCTCGATGCCGGGCACCGCGGCGGCCGCGGCGCGGACATCCCGCTCGATGCGGTCGGCGGCGGGGCACCCGACGATGGTCAACGCGATCCCGACGTGCGCGACGGTGCCGTCGACCTCGATGTCCCGCACCATGTCGAGCTCACCGATGGGGCGTCGCAGCTCCGGGTCCGTGACGGCGGAGACGGCGCTGCGGACGCTGTCGGCCGCGGTCATGGGGTCGCGCCGCCCGCCGGCTCGTCTTCGGCGTCGTTCAGCTCGGCCAGCAGCGCCTTCAGCTCCTGGCGCAGCACGTCTCGGGTGACCGCCTGCGAATTGCGCTCCTCGAGCGCCATGCGCAGCGCCACGATCTCCCGCGCCAGGTACTCCGTGTCGGCGAGGTTGCGCTCGGCCCGCTGGCGGTCCTGCTCGATCTGCACGCGGTCGCGGTCGTCCTGCCGGTTCTGCGCGAGCAGGATCAGCGGGGCGGCGTACGAGGCCTGCAGCGACAGCATGAGCGTGAGCGCGGTGAACCCCAGGGCCGCATCGTCGAAGCGCAGGTGGTGCGGCATGAGCGTGTTCCACCCGATCCACAGGATGCAGAACAGGCTGAGGATCACGAGGAAGGCGGGCGTGCCCATGGCCCGGGCGACCCACTCCGTGAACCGTCCGAAGCGGTCGCGGGAGGTGGTGCGGGGGCGCGTGGTTCCCCGCCCCGGTGCGTCCAGGCGCGGCGTCGACCGGCTCATCCTCGCCATCAGCGCGCCCCCGTCGTGGGCGACGCGTCGTCGCTGTCGTGCGTGCGCCAGTCGTCGGGCAGCAGGTAGTCCAGCACGTCGTCGATGCTGATGGCGCCGACGAGGCGGTGGGCAGCGTCGACCACGGGGAGCGACACCAGGTCGTAGCTGGCGAGCATGCGGGCGACCTCGGCCGCGGAGGCCGTGACCGGGACGGGTTCGAGGCTGTCGTCGAGGATGGCGCCGAGGCGCTCGTGCGGCGGGTAGCGCAGCATCCGCTGGAAGTGCACGAGGCCCAGCAGGCGTCCGGTCGGGGTCTCGAACGGGGGCAGCGTGACGAACACCGCGGCGGCGAGGGCGGGGTGCAGCTCGTGACGGCGGATGAGCGCCAGGGCCTCGGCCACGGTCGCGTCGGCGGAGAGGATGATCGGCTCCGGCGTCATCAGACCGCCCGCCGTGTCGGGGCCGTAGCGGAGCAGCATCCGGACGTCCTCTGCCTCTTCCGGCTCCATCAGCTCGAGCAGCTGCTCCAGGCGGTTGGGCGGCAGCTGTGCGAGCAGGTCGGCGGCGTCGTCCGGCTCCATCTGGTCGAGGATGTCCGCGGCGCGCTCGTCGCCGAGCCGGTCGAGGATGTGCACCTGCTCGTCCTCCGGCATCTCCTCCAGGGCGTCGGCGAGACGGTCGTCGGAGAGCTCTTCGGCGACCTCGATCATGCGCTGCTGCGGCAGGTCGAGGAGGGTGTTGGCGAGGTCGGCGGCGTGCAGTTCGGAGTACGACGCGACGAGCTGCTCGGCGGACTGCGCCTCGCCCGGCGCCCGCTCCTCGGCGACCTCGTTCCAGGCGGCGAACGTCGTCGGCCCCTTGGCGAAGGGGGAGGCCCCGGTCTTCGGTCGCCGCAGGAAGAGCTGGCTGATGGCCCATTCGCCCAGACGGTTCGGCTCGATCGCCACGTCTTCGATGACGGCGGTGCCGCTGCCGTCGATGAGGCTCACGCGGCGCCCGAGCATCTCGGCGAGCACCCGCACCTCACCGGCGCGCGGTGAGAAGCGGCGCACGTTGATGAGGCCCGTGGTGATGACCTGCCCCGACCGGATCGAGGTGACCCGCCCGATCGAGAGGAACACGTGGCGGCGGCCGGGGATCTCGACCACGAGGCCGATCACACGAGGGGCCGCGGTACTTCGATACACGACGACGACATCCCGGACCTTGCCGAGCCGGTCGCCGACGGGATCGAAGACGGCGCACCCTGCGAGGCGCGCGGCGAAGACCCGTTGTGTGCTCACTCGTCCAGCGTATCCCGGGGGTCTGGCCCGCGGCGGCCGCACGCCATCCGCGGCGGCCGTGAGCACGGCATGGAAGAATGGCTTGATGAGCATGCTTAATCGCCCAGCGAACGGCACGGACACCGGCGAGATCGTCGCCTCGATGCGCGACTACGAGAGCGCGCAGAAGACGGTGTCGAAGCTGATCGCCGGAGAGGTGCCGGCGCGGGACATCGCGATCGTCGGGCAGAGCGTCCGCACGGTCGAGCGGGTGACGGGGCGCCTCGGCTATGCCGCCGCTGCCCGATCGGGCGCGATCAACGGCGTGCTGATCGGGCTCTTCCTGTCGGCCATCCTCGTGCTCGGCAACCCCGAGGTCCCCATCCAGCTGTTCGTGGGATTCGTCTTCATCGGTGTCGCGGTCGGCATGCTGCTGAGCCTCGTGACGTACGCGATCGTCCGCCGGCGCCGCGACTTCGCGAGCGTCACGCAGTTCGCCGCCGATCACTACGAGGTCACGGTGCAGGCGGCGTCGCTGGCCAAGGCCCGCCAGGTGCTCGGTGCCACGCGGGTCGCTCCGGTGCGCCCACCCGTGAACCTGGACGAGCCGCCGCGCTACGGGGAGCGCATCACCCCGGGCGCCGGTACCCCCGCTCCCGCTCCCGCACCCCCGGCTGCCCCGGCTCCCGCGCCCGCTCCGCCGGCCGCGCCGGCCCCCGAACCTGAGCCGGGCGCCGACCCCGCCCCCGCTCCGGCCCCCGAGCCCGCTCCCGCTCCCGCCCCGGAGCCCGCCCCCGAACCCGCTCCCGCCCCCGAACCCGCTCCCGCCCCGGAGCCCGCTCCCGCCCCGGAGCCCGCTCCCGCCCCCGAGCCCGGGGTGCCGCCGCGGCCGGCCGATCCCGGCGCCGCTGGCACGATCCGCTGACGCGGCACGACGAGCGATGAGCACCCTCGACGTCGCGCTGCCCAACGGCACGGTCACGGTGTCGGTCGATCGGACGGACGCCGAGAGTGACGACATCGTCCTGATCGCCCACGGCGCCGGCGCGGGCAAGGACCACCCGTTCCTCGTCGGCCTCGCCGGGGCACTCGACGGTCTCGGTCTCGCGACGGCACGGTTCTCCTTCCCCTACAGCCAGCAGGGGCGGAAGATGCCGGGTCCGGCTGCCCACGCCGTCGCCACCTGGCGCGCGATCGTCGAGGCCACCCGGGCCGCCCACCCGGGACGACGCATCTGGGCCGCGGGCAAGTCGTACGGCGGGCGCATGGCGTCGCTCGCGGTCGCCGAGGGGCTCGCCGTCGACGGGCTCGTGTACCTCGGCTACCCCCTGCACCCGCCGGGGCGCCCGGATCGTCCGCGTACCGAGCACCTTCCGGCGATCGCCGTGCCGCAGCTGTTCATCGAGGGGACGAACGACCCGTTCATCCAGCCGCTGTCGCAGTTCGAGGAGGCGCTCGCCGCCTGCCAGGACGCCCGGGTCCACTGGATCGAGGGCGGCGGTCACTCCTTCGAGATCGCGGGACACAAGCGCCCCGCGGCCGATGTCGGGGCCGCGCTCGCCCCGGTGATCCGCGACTTCATCGTCGCCCGACGCCGCTGACGAGATTCCCCAGAACTTTTTCTCCGATTCGCGTAATGAATCGTGTGCGAGCCCGTCTCATCAGGTGGAGACGCCACACGAACTCCTCCGGGGGGCGGAGTTCGGGCGCCGGTGCGGGGGGTTCTGCGCCGGTCGGGTGGGCTCGGGAGCCTCGGGGGAGGAGTTCCCGGCCCGGCCCGCTTCCATTCAGGGGGACGGGCCGCCGATCTGGGGAGAACGGCGGCCCACCACCCCTCACTCCGCCAGACCGGAGGCAGCGGCTAGATCAGGCGGCGCAGGTCCGCATCGGCGAGCAGCCGGCGCATCGTGGTGCGGCCGAGCGCGCTCATCGCCGGATTCGAGCGCTCGTAGTACCAGCCGAGGCCCGCGGCCTGCTGGAAGGCCCAGGCCGCGCCGCGCAACCAGGTCGTCGTGCCCACGTCGACCGCGTCCCGCAGCACCTCGCGCACCGGCGCGTCGAACAGGTGCCACGCGCACACCAGGTCGAGGGCGGGGTCGGCCGGACCGAAGTCGCCCCCGTCGAGCACACCGACCAGGCGGGTGCCGCCGTCCTCGGCGATCAGCACGTTGAACGGGGTGAGGTCGCGGTGGCTCATGACCACGTCCTCGGCGGACGGCAGCGACCGCAGCTCCGACCACAGGGCGGTGGCCGCGGCGACATCGAAGAGCGACCCGCTGCGCGCGAGGCACTCCGCGACCCACTCGTCGTGGTCGGCCAGCACTCCGCCGCGGCCCCGACCGTCGAACCCGCGCCCTGCGACGTCGACCGCGCGCAGCGCACGGATCAGCGCCCCGAGGTCACGCGCGAGGTCCGCGGCATCGGCGTGGGCCAGCGGGTCGGCCGGTCGTCCGGGCACCCACGTCTGCACCGACCACGCCGACGGGTAGTCGGTCGACGGCGGCACGACGCGCACGGGGACCGGGGCGGCGAACGGCGTCGCCTCGGCGAACTCGTGCAGGGCGGCCGCCTCCCTCCGCAGCTGCTGCTCGGTGGTGGGCAACAGCGGGAAGCGCGCCACGAGGTCGTCGCCGAGCCGCACGATGGTGTTGACCGTGCCCGCCGCGGGGACCCTGCGCAGCGGTCGACCGTGCAGGTCGGGTGCATCCCGGGCGAGCAGACGGTCGGTGAGGGTGTCGTCGACCGTCAGCTCACCGTCGTGCATCGCCGGGTCAGCCGCGGAGCCGGGCCATCCACGCCTCGACCTCGTCGGCCGTGCGCGGGATGTCGGCCGACAGGTTCACGGGGCCGTCCTCCGTCATCAGGATGTCGTCCTCGATCCGGACCCCGATGCCGCGCAGCTCGGCGGGCACCGTGAGGTCGTCGATCTGGAAGTACAGACCGGGCTCGATCGTGAAGACCATGCCGGGGGCGAGGATGCCGTCGTAGTACATCTCGCGGCGGGCCTGAGCGCAGTCGTGCACGTCGATACCCAGGTGGTGCGAGGTGCCGTGCACCATGTAGCGGCGGTGCTGACCGCCGGCGTCGGCGTCCAGCGCCTCCTCCGCCGTGACCGGCAGCAGACCCCACTCGGCGGTGCGCTCGGCGATCACGGCCATCGCAGCGGCGTGCACGTCGCGGAACCGCGCGCCCACCCGGGCTGCCGCGAACGCGGCGTCGGCCGCCTCACGGACTGTCTCGTACACGCGCCGCTGCACGTCGGTGAAGGTGCCCGAGACCGGCAGGGTGCGCGTGATGTCCGCCGTGTACAGGCTGTCCGCCTCCACCCCCGCATCCACCAGGATCAGGTCTCCGGGAGCGACCACACCGTCGTTGCGCGTCCAGTGCAGGTAGCAGGCGTGCGGGCCGGACGCGGCGATCGTGTCGTAGCCCTCGCCGTTGCCGTCCTCGCGCGCGCGGCGGTGGAACACGCCCTCGACCACCCGCTCGCCGCGGGCGTGCGCGATCGCGGCGGGAAGCTCGCGGATGATGTCGTCGAAGCCGTTCGCGGTGATCTCCACCGCACGCCGCATCTCGGCGATCTCGAACTCGTCCTTGATGAGGCGCAGCTCGGAGACGACGCGGGTGAGGGTCTCGTCCTCGTCGAGGACGAGCTCGCCCTCGCTCGGGCGGAACTCGTGCAGGTGTGCCGTGGCGATCTGCAGGTCGGCGGCGACGCCGGCCAGCGAGGGGCGCGGGCCGATCCAGAACTCTCCGATCGTCGCGTCGGCGTAGAACTCGGTGGTGGTGCGGTCCGCGCGCTCGCGGAAGTAGAGGGTGACGTCGTGGCCGCCGTCGGTCGGCTCGAACACCAGGACGGAGTCGGGTTCGGCGTCCGACGCCCACCCCGTGAGGTGCGCGAATGCCGAGTGGGCGCGGAACACGTAGTCGGTGTCGTTGCTGCGCTGCTTGAGAGAGCCCGCCGGGATCACGAGGCGCTGCCCGGGGAAGGCAGCCGAGACGGCGGCGCGGCGCTTCGCCGCGAACGGTGCCTGCGCGCGCGGAGCCGGAACGGTCTCCGGACGCTCGGCCCATCCGGTCGAGATGGTGTCGAGGAAGCCCTGCGGGAAGGGCTGCTTGCGATTGGTCGAGCTGTTCTCGACGGGGGCTTCGACGGTCTCGTCAGCGATCGTGTCGCGTTCTCCGGTGCTCATCGCTCCAGTCTCTCACCCCGGGGCGCACGCGCAGGGTCAGCCGGCCGGTTCCAGCTGCACCACGAGCGCGCGGTGATCGCTGCCACCGGCGTCGTCCAGGACGACGGACCCCGTCGGGCGCCAGTTCGGAGAGGCCATCACGTGGTCGATGGGGGCCCCGGCCAGCGCGGGCAGGGAGCTGGGCCACGTGCCGGACAGACCGTTGCCCGTGCGAGAGGCGACGTCGCGGCAATAGCCCATGTCGCCCCCCTCCACGCCGAGCGACGCCATGTGGTCGACCGTGGCGTTGAAGTCACCCGCGAGGATGAAGTCGCCCGCCGGGCACTGGTCGGCGATCCACTGCAGGTCGCTCTGCCACTGCTGCATCTCCTCCATGCGCGGAGCGACCGCGTGCACGGCCACGATCGTCGGCCCGTCGCCGTCCACCGGCATCAGCACGACGCTCGGCACGGACCCGGTGTTGCTGCTGCCGTCCCTGGCGGACTCGATCACGGAGTACTCGCCCAGCTCGGGAGCGACCAGCACGGTCGTCTGCCACGACTGCGGGCCGTTCGGCACGTCGGGCCGGAACTGCACGTGGTGCACCCACATCGGGTGCCCCTGCTCCCGCAGCATCAACGCGATGCGCTCGCCGACCGCCTCGGTGGTCTCCGGCAGAGCGACGACGTCGGCACCCTGCTCCAGGATCCGTCGTGCGATCTCCTCCGCGGGAACGGCCTCGCCCGCCGTGTTCCAGGTCAGCACCCGCAGGCTGCTGTCGGTCGCGGCGGGGAGGGTGGCGCCGGTGAAGCCGCGCGTCGCGCCGATCACCCCGGTGGCCCCGGCACCCAGCAGCGCCACGATCAGGATCGACGCCGCGAACCCTCGGAGCGGCCGGGCCAGCAGCAGCAGGAGCGCCAGCACCGCGACGACGAGGAGCGCGCCGAGCACCAGGCCGCGGGCGGCGACCAGCTGCGCGAACGGGTGGGTCTGCTCGAGGCGGAAGAACTGCGGCCACACCACGATGGCCGTCGCGATCGCGAACAGCACGGTGAACAGGATCCCCAGGAGACGAAACATCCCCTCCAGCCTAGAAGCGACGCCTGTGAAAGCCCTGCCGCGACGCCGATCAGCGCGGCTGCGGATCCGCGGGTCCCGGCGCTCGCTACGCTCGGAGGATGCCCGCCGCGTCACACAGGTTCGCCGGTCCCGCCGACCTGCACCTGCACTCCAACCACTCCGACGGCACGGAGTCGCCCGCCGAGGTGATGCGGCAGGTGTACGCGCACGGTGTCCGCACGGCCGCACTGACCGATCACGACCGCACCACCGGCTGGACCGAGGCGGGCGACGCGGCGGTCGCCCTCGGCATGACGTTCCTGCCCGGAATGGAGCTCTCCGCCAAGCACGAGTGGCGCAGCGTGCACGTGCTGGGCTACCTCTTCGACCCGGACGACGCCGCGCTGCGCGCCGAGACGAACCGCATCCGCGACGACCGGATCGGACGGGCCGAGCGCATCGTGCGCAACATCGGTCGCGACTACGACCTGCAGTGGGACGACGTCGTCGCCCAGACCACGCTCGACGCTACGGTCGGCCGACCGCATATCGCCGACGCCCTCGTCGCGCGCGGCATCGTGCGGGATCGCACCGAAGCGTTCGACGGCATCCTGCACCCGCGCGAGGGCTACTACGAACCCCACTACGCCCCCGATCCGCTCACCGCCGTGCGCCTCATCACCGCCGCGGGCGGGGTGGCCGTCATCGCCCATCCCGTCACGGCCGGCCGCGACCGCATGATGCCCGTGGCGTACATCGAACGGCTGATCGACGCGGGGCTCGGCGGCTTCGAGGTGGACCACCGCGAGAACACCGCGCAGGGCAAGACGATGCTGCGCGAGCTCGCGGCACGGCACGACCTCATCATCACGGGGTCGAGCGACTACCACGGCAGCGGCAAGCCGAACCGCCCGGGGGAGAACACGACGGCCGAGGACATGGTGCAGCGCCTCATCGACCGGGCGTCGGGCTCCACACCGCGCTACCCCTGACGACGCGCTGCCGTCGAGTGGCCGTGGCGGCGGGACCCGTGAGGAACGACGAGGGGCGCCGCACGGATGACCGTACGGCGCCCCTCGGACGATGATGCGGCCGGCTCAGGCGCCGGCGACGGGCGCGGCGCCGGCGGCACCGGAGCCCCCGCGACGACGACGGCGGCGGCGGGCGGGAGCCGGCTTGCCGTCGTGGTGCTCCTTGCCCGCACCGTCGTGCGTACCGGCGCCCTCGGCGCCGCGGTCAGCGGACGCAGCGGAGGAGCCTTCGGACGCGGTGCCGTCGGCGGCACCCTCGGCGAACGTCGAACCGACCTGGCTCGAGCCCGTGCGGCGGCGGCGACGACGACGCGTGCCCGCCTCGCCCGTGCCCTCGGCCGCGGCGTCGGCGGCGCGCTCCGGACGACGGGTGCGCTCGGTCTTGACCGGCTCCTTCTTCGGCGCGGAGACCAGACGGCCCTTGGTGCCCTCGGGGATGTCGAGGTCGGTGTACAGGTGCGGGCTCGACGAGTACGTCTCGATCGGCTCCGGCTGGCCGAACTCCAGCGCTCGGTTGATGAGGGCCCACTTGTGCAGGTCCTCCCAGTCGACGAACGTGACCGCGATACCCGTCTTGCCCGCCCGGCCCGTGCGACCCGCGCGGTGGAGGTACGTCTTCTCCTCATCGGGGATCGTGTGGTTGATCACGTGCGTGACGTCGTCCACGTCGATGCCGCGGGCGGCGACGTCGGTCGCGACCAGCACGTCCTTCTTGCCCGCCTTGAACGCCGCCATCGACCGCTCGCGCTGGTCCTGACCCATGTCGCCGTGCACGCCGCCCACGTTGAACCCGCGGTCGCTGAGTTCGTCGACGAGACGCTGAGCGGCCCGCTTGGTGCGGGTGAAGATGACGGTCTTGCCGCGGCCCTCGGCCTGCAGGATGCGGGCGATGACCTCGTCCTTGTCGAGCGAGTGCGCGCGGTAGACGAGGTGCTTGATGTTGGCCTGCGTGAGACCCTCGTCGGGGTCGTTCGCGCGGATGTGGATCGGGTTGGTCATGAACCGGCGGGCCAGTGCCACGATCGGTCCGGGCATGGTCGCCGAGAACAGCTGGGTGTGGCGCACGGCCGGGACCTTCTGGAAGATCTTCTCGATGTCGGCGAGGAAGCCCAGATCGAGCATCTTGTCGGCCTCGTCGAGCACGACCTCGGTCGCGTTCGACAGGTCGAGCAGGCGCTGACCGGCCAGGTCGATCAGACGGCCGGGGGTGCCGACGACGATCTGCGCGCCCGCCTTGAGCTGGTCGATCTGACCCTCGTAGGCCTTGCCGCCGTAGATGGCGACGACGCTGGTCGAGCGGTTGCTGGTGAGCAGGTCGATGTCTTCGTACACCTGCACCGCGAGCTCGCGGGTGGGGACGACGATCAGCGCCTTGACGCCGTGCTCCGGGTCCTTCCCGAGCCGCTGCACGACGGGGATGCCGAAGCCGAAGGTCTTCCCGGTACCGGTCTTGGCCTGGCCGATGATGTCCTGGCCAGGCAGGCCGAGGGGGATGGTCTGCTCCTGGATCGGGAAGGCATCCACGATGCCCTTCGCGGCCAGTGCGTCGACGATGTCCTGATCGATGCCGAGATCGGCGAAAGTTGTCACTGTTTTCAGATTGCCTGTCCGGCGACCCGCGGGGATCGCCACGTAAACGGAGCCACGCCGTCTCTTGTGCCACAGGCGCGGGGCCCCGCTCCGACGGCGGGGACAGGGACAGCCTACCGGAGCCCCTCTCTCCGCCAGGAAGAAGCGCGGGCCCGAGTATTGTGAACGACGTGGTGGACTCGGGAGGACGGCCTCGTGGTTAAGTGGTTCTGGCAGCGCGACCGTGCGCCGCGGCGCGCCCTCGCACTGCGCAGTCGCGGCGAGCAGGGCGATGCGACCCGGGTCGATTTCGCCGAGCTGGCGCCCGAGCTTCCGCGCTTCCTCGGTCAGGCCGCCTACCTGCAGCTCGGCTACTTCGAGACGCTGACGCGACTCATCCGCGCGACACCCGAGCTGTCCGAGAAGGAGGCCCTGTCGCGCGCGGCGGGTGCCGCACTCACCAAGCACCGCGGCATCGTCGACCTGATCGCCGAGCGCGGAGACGACCCCACGCAGCTGATGCTCCCCTTCCGCGAACACCTCGACGCGTTCCGCCGCAAGACCATCGGCGCGCGCCCCCGGGAGACGCTCCTCGCCGTGTACATCACCGCGGGCATGCTCGACGACTTCTATCTCGCCCTCGCGTCCAGCTACGGAGAGCCGGGGCGGCGCGTCGCCGAGATCCTGCGCGAGGACGACGCCAGGCACGAGATCGTCGCGATCATCCAGGAGACGATCGAGAGCGACGAGGAGTGGCGGTCGCTGCTGTCGATGTGGGCGCGGCGCCTCGTGGGCGACACGATCCTCGTGTGCCGTGCCGCGCTGCGACCCGAACTGCTCGCCGTCGAGGAGGAGCGCATCGAGCCGGTCTACACCGAGCTCATGGGCGCGCATGCTCGACGCATGGACGCGATGGGCCTCGCCTCCTGAGCGGGCGGGCCCGCCGGGTCAGATCCCGAGCGCGGCCTTCGTCTCGGCGTCCGAGCGCCGGCGCAGGGCGGTGACCCCGACCGCGACCGCGGCCGAGACCACCACGGAGCCGAGGATGCTCGCGAGCCAGAGCCACGGGCTGTCCTCGCCGACGCCCGCCCACTGGAGCACGGTGTAGAGGAGCGCCGCGGTGGCGGTGGCGACGGCCGGAGCCAGGGCCACGCCCCGGAGCTCACGGCCGCCGACGACGTAGTGCACGGCGATGCCGAGCGCGCACGCCGCGATCAGGGCGAGGAGGATGTACATCGGCGGTCAGGCGACGAAGCCGACGCGGCGCGACTCCTCGGTGCCCAGCTCGATGAAGGCGAGGTTCGCGGTCGGCACGATGTAGGAGTTGCCCTTCACATCGGCGAAGCTCAGGTGGCTCGCGCTCTGCTCCAGCGCCGCGGAGACCTGGGTGCGGACCTCGTCCGCCGAGGCGGCGGTGTCGAAGCTCAGCTCGCGGCCGGTGTTGATGATGCCGATGCGGATTTCCACGCGTGCTCCTTGAAGTTCGTCGGACTCGCCAACTCTATCGCGCGGCACCGGGGCCGGATCGGCCGTCGCCGCCGGTTTCGCCAGCAGCGCACAGCGCGCCCGCGCGGGGCGGGCGACGCCCATGTCGGCCGCTCCCGTTAGCGTGGAGGACATGACTTCGGATGCCGCTCAACGTGCCGTGATCATGGCGCCGCCGACCGCGTCCGGCGTCATCATCGGTGCCCCGGGCACCGGCAAGACGACGGTGCTGGTCGACCGCATCGTGCGGCTCATCGACGAGGAGGGGCTGCGGCCGGAAGAGGTGCTCGCGCTCACCCCGAGTCGACAGGCCGCGACGGCGCTGCGCGATCGCATCGGCGTGCGCGTGGGACAGGCGACCCCCGGCCCGCTCGCCCGCTCGCTCGGTTCGTTCGCCTTCCAGCTCGTCCGCGGGGCGATGGTGCGCGAGGGCGCCGAGCCGCCCGCGCTGCTGACGGGCGCCGACCAGGACCGCATCATCGCGGAGCTGCTCGCGGGAGACACGGAGGACGGCCGCATCGCCTGGCCCGAGTCGCTCAGCGCCTCCGTGCGGGCGTCGAGAGGATTCCGGTCGGAGCTGCGCGCGTTCCTGGCCGAGTGCACCGAGCTGGGCGTGCACCCCGAGGAGCTGCGGTCGTCGGGCAACGAGGTGTGGGCGGCCGCTGCGGAGTTCCTGGTGGAGTACCGCACGGTGCTCGACGCCCTGCGATCGGCCCACCGCGACGCGGCCGACCTGCTCAGCGAGGCGAGCGCGATCCTGCGCACGGCCGATGCCGCCACCCTCGGCCCGCTCGCGCCCGTGCGCGCGGTGCTGATCGACGATGCGCAGGAGCTCACGCGCGGGGGCATCGCGGTCGTCCGGGCACTGCTCGACCGCGGGGTCGCGGTGCTGGCCTTCGGCGACCCCGACATCTCGTCCGGGGCGTTCCGTGGCGCGAGCCCCGAGCTCTTCTCGCAGCTGGCGGGGGCGCTCGGCGACGTGCACGTGCTCGACGGGGCGCACCGACAGCACGCCGCGCTCACCGCGCTCACCCGCACCGTGACGCAGGCGATCGGGGTGTCGGGACGCGTGGAGCATCGGCGGGCGCCCGCGCCGCTCGCGGGGGAGGACGAGGCCCCCGTCGTGTCCACCTTCCTCGCGCCGTCGCCCTACGAGGAGTTCGACCGCATCGCGGGGGTGATGCGCGACTGGCATCTGAGCGACGGAGTGCCGTGGGATCGGATGGCGGTGATCGCCCACGACACCCGTCAGGTCACCGCCCTGGAGACCGAGCTGGCGGCGCGGGAGATCCCCACGCGAGCCGCCGGGGTGCAGCGACCGCTCGGCAGCGAGGGGATCGTGCGCGACATCGTCGGGATCGTCCGTCTCGCGCTGACCCCCGACGAGGAGCGGACGGTACAGGCGTGGGAGGACGCACTGCGGACGCCGTTCGGGGGCATGGATGCGATCGCCCTCCGACGACTCAGGGCGCGGCTGCGGCATCTCGAACTCGCCGGCGGGGGATCGACGCCCGCGCGCGAACTGCTGCGTCAGGCTCTGTCGCAGCCCGCGACCCTCACCCTCATCGACGCCCCCGAGTCGCGCACGGCGGAGCGCTTCGCGGAGACGGTCGAGGCGGTCGCCAGGGCCGCCGCGGAGGGCGAGACCATCCACGATCTGCTGTGGCGCGTGTGGGAGCAGGCCAGGGCGGTGGACGGTCGCCGGCTGTCGGTGGCGTGGCGGGAGATCTCGCTGCTGCCGACCGGGGCGGAGACCGCGCGCTCGCTCGACGCGCTGGTGGCCCTGTTCGACGCGGCCAAGCGGTTCGTGGAGCGCACGCCGAACGAGAAGCCCGAAGTGTTCGTGCGCGACATCCTCGACAGCGAGGTCCCGGAGGACACGCTGTCGACGCCGGAGCGTCCCGGCACGGTCACCCTGCTCACCCCCGCGACCGCATTGGGCACGGAGTTCGACGCGGTCGTCGTCGCCGGGGTGCAGGACGGCGTCTGGCCCAACGTACGGCTGCGCGGCGGGCTCCTGCAGACGTGGCGGCTCCCCGGGGCGCTCGCCGCCGCCCGCACCGGTGTGCCCGACGAGCCGCCCGGTGTGCTCGACCGCCGACGGGCGGCCCTGCACGACGAGCTCCGTCTGTTCGTGCGGGCGATCTCGCGCGCCCGCGGCCGACTGCTGATCACGGCGGTCGACGACGACGACCTCACCCCCAGCCCGTTCTTCGGCTTCCTTCCGCCCCCGGAGCCCCCGGAAAGGCATGCGTCCGCGGAGCACCCGCTCACCCTGCGGGGCCTGGTCGCGCGCCACCGGCGCACGCTCACCACGGTGACGGCCGAGCCGCTGCGGCGCGAAGCCGCAGCGCAATTGGCGGTGCTGGCGCGGGAGGGCGTGCCGGGAGCCGACCCGGCCGAGTGGTACGGCGTGCGGCCGGCATCCACGCGGGCTCCGCTGCGCGACCTCGCGACCTCGGGTGCCCGCGTGTCGCCGTCGGCGGTCGAGTCGTTCGAGGAGTGCGGCCTGAACTGGGTGGTCTCGGCCCTCGGCGGCGACACCGTCATGCCCCCGACGGCGGGAATCGGCACGATCGTGCACGAGGCCATGGAGCGCGTGCCCGACGGCGACCTCGAGCGCATGCGGGCGATCGTCGCCGAGCACTGGCCGGAACTCGACTTCGAGACCGAGTGGATCGGACGCAAGGAGCGTCGTCGTGCCGACCTCTTCGTCGACCGGCTGCACACGTATCTCGGCGATGTCGCGCGCGACGGAGGCCGGGTGCTCGGCAGCGAGGTCGAGTTCCGGTTCGCGGTCGATGCCCGGGAGGGCGCGGAGGAGCCGACCGTGCATCCGGTCGACGAGGAGCGGGCACACCGGGCGATCGTGCACGGGTACATCGATCGGGTGGAGTCGTATCCCACCGGTGCGGGTGACCACCCGCACGCGCGAGGACGGGGATGGGAGCGCATGACCGGCGACGCCGAGGGCACGACCGTGGTCGTCGACCTCAAGACGGGCAAGACCGACCCGGAGACCGACGGTGCGGTGCGGGAGCATGCGCAGCTCGCGGCGTACCAGATCGCCGTGCAACAGGGGCTGGTGCCGGGTGCGACCCCGAGGTCGCTCGGCGGCGCGCGACTCGTGATCGTCTCGAAGACCCTGGCGAAGAGCGACTACCGCATCGCCCATCAGCACGCGCTCGACGGCGACGCGCGGCGGCAGTTCCTGCAGCGCGTGGCGGAGGTGGCGCGGGGCATGTCGGCCGCGGGGTTCACGGCCCAGGTCGAGTCGCACTGCGCCGACACGCAGCGCCGCGTGCACCCGTGCCGCATCCACACGGTCCCGGCGGTGAGCTCGTGACCGTGGCGGCGCCCGAGGTGGTGCTCTCGGCGACCGACATCGCCGCGGCGCTCGGCCTGCCCACGCCGACTCCCGCCCAGCAGGAGGTGATCGAGGCCCCGCTCGAGCCGGCGCTCGTGGTGGCCGGGGCGGGCAGCGGCAAGACCGAGACGATGTCGGCGCGCGTGGTGTGGCTCGTGGCGACGGGTCGAGTGCGGCGCGACGAGATCCTCGGGCTGACCTTCACCCGCAAGGCCGCCGGCGAGCTGGCGGAGCGGATCGGTGCGCGTCTCGCCGTCGTCGACGAGTACGGCCGACGGGGACTGCTGCCGCACCTGCCCGCGATCGTCCGCAGCGACGCCCTCGACCGGGTGGCGGAGGCGGCGTCGGGACGGCAGCGCGACCTGGTGCGCGCCACGGTCCTCGACGACCTCGCCCGTCGGTTCGACACGGGTTGGGACCCGGCAGCGTCGCGGACGGCGGAAGACCTGATGATCCGACCGCGCGTGTCGACGTACAACGCGTTCGCGGACGGGATCGTGCGCGAGCATGCGGCCCGGATCGGCCGTGATCCCGATGTCGCCATGCTCAGTCAGGCGGCGTCCTGGATGCTGGCGCGGGAGGTGGTGCTCCGCAGCGACCTTCCGCAGCTGGAGGAGATCGACTACGCGCTCGGCACGGTCATCGACGCGGTGCAGCGCTTGGCCGGTGACGCGCTGGACCACCGGGTCGACCTCGCGCTGGCCGAGCGCATCGCGGTGGAGCAGGCGCGCGCGTTCGAGCCGTACCGGAGCAACGCCGACGTCGAGAAGGCGGCGATCAACCTGCTGAGCCTGCCCACGCTCACCGCCCTGGTGCGCGAGTACATCGCGGAGAAGCAGCGCCGGGGGGTGCTGGACTTCGCGGATCAGGTCGGCGGCGCCTACGACATCGTGGAGTCGGCCCCTGATGTGCGGGCCGAACTGCGCGAGCAGCACCGCGTCGTGCTCCTCGACGAGTACCAGGACACCTCGGTCATCCAGACCCGCTTCCTCGCCGAGCTGTTCCGCGATACGGCCGTCATGGCGGTGGGCGACCCGCATCAGTCGATCTACGGCTGGCGCGGAGCCAGCGCCGACAACCTCTACGCGTTCTCCCGGTCGTTCGCGAGCGCGGGGGCGGTGCGCACGTACAGCCTGATGACGAGCTGGCGCAACGACCGGGGCATCCTCGACATCGCTAACCGGGTGCTGGAGCCGCTGCAGCGCCCCGGACTGGACGTGCCGCCGCTGGAGGCGCGTCCCGGAGCGGGTGACGGCGGCGTGGAGGTGCGCTTCCCGCTCACGGTCGATGAGGAGGCGGCGGCGGTGGCGGACTGGTTCGTGCAGCGCCGCGCCGCACACGACGCGGGGGAGGGGGCGCGGGCCGGATCCCCGCACACGGGCGCGATCCTGTTCCGCTCGAAGCGTCACATGCAGACGTTCGCAGCGGCGCTGGCGGCCCGAGGGGTGCCGCACCGCATTCTCGGGCTGGGCGGCCTGCTCGCCACGCCGGAGGTGGTCGACGTGGTGTCCACGCTGCGGGTCGTGCACGACCCCACCGCCGGTTCGGCCCTCATCCGGCTGCTGACCGGACCGCGTTTCGGGGTGGGAGTCGCCGACATGGCGGCGCTGTACGACCTCGGCCGCACGCTGGCCGAGCGCGACACGACGATGCTCCCGCTCCCGGACGAGGTGCGGGTGCGGCTGCGTTCGTCGCGCGGAGCGGACGAGGCCGTGTCGATCGTGGACGCGGTCGACGTGGTGCGCGCGGTGCGAGACGACTACCGCCTGCTCGAGGCCATCACCCCGGAGGGCAGGGCGCGGATCCGCGCCGCGGGGGAGATGCTGGAGCGGTTGCGCCGCGCGTCGTCGCAACCGATCCCCGAACTGATCCGTCTGATCGAGCTGGAGCTCCGCCTCGACATCGAGCTCGCCGCGAACGAGACCCGCGGACCGGCGCGGATCGCGGCGACGCAGTTGCGAGCCTTCGCCGACGAGGTCCGTGCGTTCCTCGCCGCCGACGACCGCGGCACGATCGGCAGCCTCCTCGCGTGGCTCGACAAGGCCGAGAGCACGGACGAACTGATGCCGCGCCCCGAGCCGCCGGAGCCGGGCGTGGTGCAGCTGCTCACGATCCACGGGTCCAAGGGGCTCGAATGGGATGCGGTGGCGGTAGTGCGACTCGTGGTGGACGAACTGCCCGGTCGCATCGCCGACACGTCGGGCTGGTTCGGGTTCGGCGTGGTGCCGTTCGAGCTGCGCGGCGACCGTGACGCGCTGCCGAGGTTCACGTGGGACCCGGAGGACGCGGTGGGTGCCGAGACCGATCCGGTCAAGCGGCAGAAGCTCGCGCAGGCCTCGCTGTCGGGCGGCGCCACCCAGGCGAACCCTCAGGGCGGCGCACTCAAGCGCTTCAAGGACGCCTACCGCGAGTACCAGCGCCAGGAGGAGCGGCGCCTGGCGTATGTCGCGATCACCCGCGCCCGGAGCGACCTGCTGCTGACCGGGGCGCACTGGGCGGGGCAGAAGGCGCCGCGCACTCCGAGCCCGTATCTGCTGGAGGCGATCGAGGTGCGGGGCCTCGCGCCGATCGATGGCGTGGACCCCGACGAGAACCCGTACGACGGTCCGGGTGCGACCCTGCACTGGCCGCTCGACCCACTCGGCGCACGGCGACCCGTGGTGATGCCTGCCGCGGCGGCGGTCGAGGAGGAGCTGCGATCGGGCACCGCGACCCCCACGCCCGAGCTGCAGCGACTGCTGGCGGAACGCGAGGCCCGCCAGCGGGGCACTGCGGCGGACGCTCCGACCCGTGTCCCTGCGTCGCGCTTCAAGGACTACGTCACCGACTACGCGGGAACGCTCGCGTCGATCGTGCGCCCCATGCCGGAGCGTCCCTATCGGCAGACGCGCCTGGGCACGCTGTTCCACGCCTGGGTCGAGCAGCGCTCCGAACTGGTGGGGGTCGGCTCCCGCGTCGATGAGGCGCTGTGGGAGCAGGACGAGGACGAGCCGTTCGCCGACGCCGTGTTCGACGGCGCCGGCCCCGGCGCGGTGGCCGACGCCGCCGACCTCGCGGTGCTGCAGCGCACGTTCGAGCAGAGCGAGTGGGGGTCGTTGCAGCCCCTGGCGGTCGAGATCGAGATCGACTTCGCGCTCGGTGCGGGCGGGGAAGGGTACGAGGACGAGCGCGGACACATCGTGATCTGCAAACTCGATGCCGTGTACCGCCGCGCGGACCGTGGCGGCCGCATCGAGATCGTCGACTGGAAGACCGGTCGCGCGCCCCGGACGGCCGAGGAGCGGGAGGAGCGGATGCTGCAGCTCGCGCTGTACCGCCTCGCGTACCACCGGCGCTTCGGGGTGCCGCTCGACGAGATCGACGTGGCGCTGTACTACGTCGCAGACGACCTCGTCATCCGCGGGGACCGGGTCTATTCGGAGGAGGAGCTCTTCCAGCGCTGGAGTGCCGCGCGCGCCGCCCGCTGAGCCTCTTCGGAGTCGTCCCCGTCGTCCGCGCCTCCGTCGTGGCCGCCCGCGGTGGGCGCCGCGTCGACGTCACGCGAGCCGTGCGTCCCCGCGAACCCGGAGCGCACGCCGGAGAGGTCCTCGGTGTCGAGCTCGACCGCGCTGAAGCGCGGGGCGTCGCCCGTCGGAGCCTCGGCGTCGCTCCGCGTCGCACGACTCCACGGCCTGGGCGCGTCCGCTTCTACCGGAGTGAAGCCGGGCTCCTCGTCGTCCCGCGCCTCGGCGTCCGCGACCCACAGGTCGTCGGGGTTGTAGGCGTCGGTCTGCATGGACGTGTCGACCTCGGGCGCGCGGGCGACCGGGACCCGGTCGAGTGCCTCCATCGCGGAGTCCACGCCGCTGCGGCGCTCGGCGGTCGCGATCCCGCGGTCGTTCAGGCCCTCCGCGAGAGCGGTGAGCAGTGCGGCGGCGTCGTCGACGATGTCGGGGCGGTGCAGCGCGTCGCCGTGAACCAGCCAGCGCGCGAACTCGAGCTCGGCGAGCAGCCGGGCACGGGCGTCGAGCCCGGCGTCGGGGCCACGGTCGACGGTGCGGGCATAGGCAGCCTGCACATCGGTGGCGGCCTCCGGCGCGGCCGACAGCCAGGAGAGGTCGACCGCGGGGTCGCCCACCGCGAGCCCGTGCCAGCCCACGAGCCCGGTGACCCGGGGGCCCTCGTGCGGGTCGTCGTCGAACAGGAAGGAGGTCGCCTGCACCCCGCCGAGGACGACGGTGGACTCGAAGCGCCACAGCTCGTCGTCCGCGATCGCGTCGCGCCAGCGCACGGTGAGCCGCGCGGGGACGCGGCCGGTGGCGGCGGCGGTGTCGACGAGTCGTTCGAGCTCGGCGCGGCTCTCGTCGGCGCTGCGCGTGGGGAGCCCCGCTCCGCGGACGACGGAGGTGGGCATGCCGTGCACGGCGGCGATCGCGGCGCCCATCGACTCGGCGGCACCGCGGCCGGCGGGCACCATCGGCGCCTCGATCTGGAAGCCGGGCAGCAGCTCGGTCACCAGCGCACGTCCGTCACCCAGGCGTGTCTCGCCCACGTACGCCGGGGCACGGAAGGGCAGCATCGCGCGGGCGCCGTCGGTGAGCGCGCGCAAGGCGATGGCTTCGGCCGCGAGCTCGCGCGCCGCATCGTCGTCGTCGGCCACGCGGATCGCCAGTTCCCTGCCGTCGGCGAGAGAGGCGACGGCGGAGTCGAAGCGGCCGTCGCCGTCGGCGGTGAGCGCTCGGGTGCCCGTGACCTCAGCGCCGGGAAGTGCGGCCGTCACCGCCGCGGCTAGAGTGAATGGAGAGCGTCCCATGCCCCCAGGGTAGGTGGGCTCAGGGGCGGTCCCGCCTCCGCCACGCCCGTGAAAGGGGGAGTCGATGAGCATTCCGCGTCCGTTCTTCGACCGCGCAGCGGAGCTCCGTGAGGAGCCCGGCGTGATCGACCGTCTGCGCAGCGAGGCCGAGACCGGGGTGATCGTCGTGCGCGAGGGCCGCGTGCGCGTGGTCGACTCAACGCTCGTCCGCGTCGCGCCCGACGCCGTGGGGGAGGCGACCTGGGCGCTGCTCGGCCGCGACGCCGACGGCGCGGTGCTGCTCCTGGCCGCCGCGCCGCCGGAGACCGACGCCGTCGACGCCGCTCCGGACGAGATCTGGCTCGGGCTGCGCGACCTGGGCGGTCGCATCGACGCCGGCGAGTCGGAGGTGCTGGTGGAAGCTGTCGCGCTCGCCGGCTGGTTGCGCGACGCGCCGTTCTGCCCGACCTGCGGCGGCGGTACCGAGCTGCGTCAGGCCGGCTGGTCGCGCCGCTGCCTGGTGTGCGGGCGCGAGCACTTCCCCCGGACGGATCCCGCGGTGATCGTCGCGGTCGAGAGCGCCGACGGTGAGCGGCTGCTGCTCGGGGCGAACGCCAACTGGGGCGGCCGCATGTACTCGTGCTTCGCGGGCTTCACGGAGGCGGGCGAGTCGCTCGAGTCCACGGTGCACCGGGAGATCGAGGAGGAGTCGGGGGTGCGTCTCTCCGACGTGCGGTACGTCTCCTCGCAGGCGTGGCCGTTCCCCCGCTCGCTCATGGTCGGATTCCGGGCCGTCGTCGAGGACGAGGCGGCCGCCCGCGCGGACGGCGAGGAGATCATCGACGTGCGCTGGTTCACGCGCGACGAGATCGGTTCCGCGCTCGCGGGGGAGGGGCCGGTCGGTCTCCCCGGCCCCGCGTCGATCGCGCGCGCCCTGATCGTGCAGTGGTACGAGGAGCGCGCGTGAGCGCACTCGACGCCCTGGACGAGCGGCAGCGGGCAGCGGCCTCCGTCCTGCGGGGCCCCGTCGCCGTGCTCGCGGGGGCCGGGACGGGTAAGACCCGTGTGATCACGCACCGCATCGCCCACGGCGTCGACACCGGCGCGTACTCGCCGTCGCGCGTGATGGCGGTGACGTTCACGGCGAAGGCGGCCGGCGAGCTGCGCGGACGCCTTCGTGCCCTGGGCGTGGAGGGCGTCGCTGCTCGCACGTTCCATGCGGCGGCGCTCGCGCAGTTGAACTTCTTCTGGCCCACGCTGGCTGGCTCGCCCGCGCCGTCGATCATCGACAACAAGGTGCGCATGCTCGGGCAGGCGGCCGACGCGCTGCGCCTGCGACCGAGCACGGCGACCCTGCGCGACATCGCCTCCGAGATCGAGTGGCGCAAGGTGTCGATGCTGTCGATCGACCGGTACGCGGAGCTCGGCCGACCCGTCAGCGGGATCGACGCGGGACAGCTCGTCGAGCTGATGCGCGGCTACGAGGCGCTGAAGGACGAGCGGCATCAGCTCGACTTCGAGGATGTGCTGCTCGCGTGCGCCGGGATGCTCGAGGCGGAGCCGCGGGTCGCGGCCTCGGTGCACGAGCAGTACCGCCACTTCACGGTCGACGAGTTCCAGGACGTCTCCCCGTTGCAGAACCGACTGCTCGAGCTGTGGCTGGGCGACCGCCGCGATATCTGCGTGGTGGGCGACGCAAGCCAGACGATCTACTCCTTCGCGGGCGCCGAGCAGCGGTTCCTGCTCGAGTTCGAGCGCCGCCACCCGGATGCCACGGTCGTGCGACTGGAGACCAACTACCGGTCGCAGGAGCCCATCCTGACGGCGGCCAATACGTTGATGCGGGGTCGACCCGGCGCACTCGAGCTCGTCCCGGCCCGCGAGCAGTTCACTGCGGACGCCCCGACCGTCACGGCGTACGACTCGGAGTCCGACGAGGCGGCGGGCATCGCGGCCGGTGTCGCTGCCCGGATCGCGGCCGGGGCCTCGCCCGCCGAGATCGCGGTGCTGTACCGCGCCCACGCCCAGTCGGCCGTGCTGCAGCAGGCGCTCGCCGCGGAGGGTATCGCCACCTCGGTGCTCGGCGGCACCCGGTTCTTCGCGATGCCGGAGGTGCGGCAGGCGACCCTCGCACTGCGGGCCGCGGCCGTGGCCCCGACCGAGCATGGCTTCCTGCCCGGTGTCCGCCGCGTGCTGAAGGAGCTGGGTCTGACGGAGGAGCCGCCCGCCGCGGGTGGTGCGCAGCGCGACGGCTGGGAGGCGCGCCGGGCGATCCTGCGCCTGGCGGAGGAGGCGGGACCCGACGAGACGCTGCGGTCGTTCAGTGACGCGCTGATGGCGCGGGCGAAGGACCAGCACGAGCCGACGCTGCGCACCGTGACCCTGTCCACGCTGCACGCGGCGAAGGGCCTCGAGTGGCCGCACGTATACCTCGCGGGCTGGGCGGAGGGCGCGCTGCCGATCTCCTACGCCACGACGTTCGAGGCGATCGACGAGGAGAGGCGGCTGGCGTATGTGGGCGTCACGCGGGCCGCGCGAACGCTGGAGATCTCCTGGTCGCGATCGGCAGGTCGAGGGGAGCGGGCACCGTCGCGGTTCCTGGCCGAGATGGGGACGACGGCTCGCGGCACAGGCATTCTGCGCGAAACGACACCGAACGCCACACGCGCCGCCCGTCGGCGCTGACCCGCACGAGCCGGGCGGGGTCGGACGAGGCGAGCAGGACGGCCGTGAGTCGAGCGGCTTCGCCGACTCGCGACGCGGGGATGCGCCCGGGGTCGCGCCCGATCAACTGACTGTGCACGAGGGGCCACGCGGGGTCGCGCTCGGTGTCCTCGATGTCGCGGCAGCTGAGACACGGCGTCTCGCCAGGAATCACCAGCGGGCCCACGGTCACGCGTCCCGGCTCGAAGGCCAGGGGCAGGTGCGGGCGGTCCTCGCGCAGGTGCACGGCGAACTGCACGGCCGCTGCCGCTCCCGGTACCAGCACGACCGCGACGGCATCCGCCTGATCCGGAGCGCCCGCCGGAACGCCTTCGTCGGCCAGGGCCTCCCGCAGTCGTCCTTCGGCCCGCGGATCCGTGAGACCGAGGCTGCTCGTCCAGACGGCCCGGAGGGGGGACGGGTCGTCGGTGAGTGCGGGGTCGACGAGGGCGAGCAGCCGTCGGGCGTCGTCCCAGGGGGCGCCCGCCGCATGGGCGATCACGTCGAACGCGCTGCGCCGGAATCCGCGGCGCATACGGCTGAGGAGCGGCTCCACCCAGGACTGCTCCGCGGGAAGGCGGAGGGTCCCGTCGTCGCCGAGTTGCAGCGTGGTGGCGTCGCGCCACAGCAGCGGTCGCGCCGGGTCGAGGCGGGTGAGGGTGGGCGGGGTGAGTGGCATCCGTCCGATTCTCGTGCGGACCGTCCGTGCGCGGAGAGCACGCGTGCGCATCGGTGGACAACTCGGGCGGGTGCCCGCGCTCGGGGAGGAGGAGTGCCGCGACGGTCGCGCCACGGCGGGCGGGCTCAGACCGGGCGGTCGCCCTCCGGTGCCGCATCGCCGTCCTGATCGCGGTCGTCGCGCTCCTCCGTGCCGTCGGTGGAGGTCGAGTCGCGCCCCTCCTCCTCGCCGGAGAAGTCGTCGCCGTCGAGCAGACGGGCGAGCGCCTCATCGAACTCGTCGGCCACGGGCTGCTCGCCGCGCTCGGCGGCCTGGAGCCGCGCGATGAGAGCCGTGGGGTCGTCGATGTCCTCGGCGCTCGGCATGAGGTCGGGGTAGTCCCACAGGGAGTCGCGCGCGGCCACGCCGACCGCGTCGGTCACGGCCTGCCACATCGCCGAGGCCTCCCTCATCCGCCGGGGGCGGAGCTTCAGCCCGACCAGGGCGCCGAGGGCGTCCTCCGCCGGGCCGCCGACCGCGCGGCGACGTCGCGCGGCCTCCGCGATCCGCGCGCCGTCCGGCAGCCGAGAGGTCGCCTGCGCGGTGACCACGTCGACCCATCCGTCGATCGTCGCGATGAGGTTCTCCAGCCGCGCGAGCGCCTCGCGCTGGGCCTCGGTCTGGGTGGGCAGCAGCGCGCCGCCCTCGATCGCGGCGCGCAGCTCCTCCGGGTCGGAGGGGTCGAGCCGGCTCGCCACGTCCTCCAGGGCGTCGACGTCCACCGTCACGCCGCGGGCGAAGTCGGTGATCTGCGCCATCACGTGCAGGTGCAGCCACTTGGCGTGCCGGTACAGCCGGGCGTACGCCAGCTCCCTCGTCGCGAGGTACAGCGCGATCTGGTCCTCCGGGATCTCCAGGCCCTCGCCGAACGCGGTCAGGTTCTGCGGGATCACGGTCGCGGTGCCGGCGGGGAGCACCGGGATCCCCACGTCACCGCCCGAGACGACCTCGAGCGACAGGTTGCCCAGCACCTGACCGAACTGCGCGGCGAACACCGAGCCGCCGAGTCCGCGCATCAGCCGCCCCGCGCCCTGCACCACGCCGCGCATCTCCTCCGGCACCTGCGTGTCCAGGGCCGAGGTCAGCGCGTCGGCGATGCTGGTCGACACGGGGCCGGCGATCTCCTTCCACACCGGCAACGTCTTCTCGACCCACTCGCCGCGGGTCATGGCGGTGGGCGCCTCGGCGAGCTCGGAGATCGTGGTCGCCTCGCCGAGCCAGAGGGTGGCGAGCGCGAAGGAGTCCGCGATCGAGGTGCGCGAGCCGTCGGAGATGCCCTGGCCCTCGCGGTTGGCGATGTGCAGCGCCTGCCGCAGGGCGTTCTCCCACGGGTCGCCGCCGAACGCACCCTGGAGCTGCGCCATGATCGTCTGCATCATCGCGGGGTCGAGCGTGAACCCGTCCATGCCCTGGAAGGCGTCCCGCAGCGCTTCCGGGTCGATGTCGCCGCCGCCCTGATTCGAGAGCATCCGGCGCAGGAACTCCTGGAAGTCCTCCGGGTTCGGGTCGTTGTCTGCCATGTCGCTCGCCCTCTCAGCACGTCTGTAGCCGTGGCATCTACGCTAGTCACAGGTTTCAGTGCGTGACCCCGGTGCGGGCAGATCGCTGTACGCCGCTCGCGAACGACGGAGGAATGCTGTGGAACGACCGCGCGCAGGAAAGCTCGGACTCGGTGTCTGGGCGCTGATCGTCGCGCTCGCCGCCCTGGCGGTGCTCACCTTCCTGCCGTCGCCGTACGTGATCCAGCGTCCCGGTCCCGTGTACGACACCCTCGGCACCGCCAAGAACGCCGACGGCGAGCAGGTGCCGCTGATCAGCGTCGAGGGTGCGGAGACGTACGAGACGGGTGGCACGCTCGACCTCACGACGGTGCAGGTGGTCGGCAACCGCGAGCGCACGCCCAGCTGGTTCGAGCTCGCGCTGGCCTGGCTCGACTCCTCGCGGGCGGTCGTCCCGCTCGACTCCGTGTTCCCGGAGGGGGTGACCACGGAGCAGCGCGACGAGCGCAACGCGACGCTCATGGTCGACTCGCAGCACGAGGCCACGGCTGCAGCGCTCAACGAGCTCGGCTACGACACCGGCGCGCAGGTGGTCGTCGTGGACGCGGTCGAGGACTCGCCGGCCGACGGGCTGCTGGAACCTGACGATGTGATCACCGCGGTCGACGGCACGCCCGTCACTTCGGCCACCCGGTTGCGCGAGGCGATCCAGGATGCGGGTGGCGACCCCGTCGCCCTCACCGTGCAGCGCGATGGCGCGGAGCAGGTGGTGGAGGTGACGCCCGAGAAGCACGAGGAGGGCGGGACCACGACCTGGCTGGTCGGCATCACCCTGCGCACCGACTACGACTTCGAGATCGACGTGACCATCCAGCTCGACAACGTGGGCGGCCCGAGTGCCGGCATGATGTTCGCGCTGGGCATCATCGACACGCTCACGCCCGGCGAGCTCAACGGCGGCAAGGACGTCGCGGGAACGGGCACGATCGACGCGGAGGGCGACGTCGGCCCCATCGGCGGCATCCGGCAGAAGCTCTACGGTGCGCGCGACGCGGGTGCCGACTACTTCCTGGCGCCGGCGTCGAACTGCGACGAGGTGGTCGGGCACGTGCCCGATGGCCTGCAGGTGATCCGGACGGCGACGCTGGAGGAGTCGCTGGCGGCGTTGGACGTCATCGCGGACGGCGGGGACACGAGCGGACTCCCGACGTGCGAGATCCCGGCCACCTGAGCCGGGTGGCCTTCTGCGCCGTGACGTCGCCGTGACCGGCGTGACAGCCTGCGCACAGCCGCCCGTGCCTAGGATGGAGGGGTGACCTCGACCTCAGCCCCGAACCCGGCCACGCCACGAACCTCTCGACGAATCCTCGGCATCTCGCTGGTGATCATCGCCGCGCTGATCGCGGCGTTCTTCGTCTTCGCTTCGCTCTACACCGAATTCCTCTGGTTCGACCAGGTCGGGTTCACCGGCGTGCTGACCACGCAGTGGATCGCGACGGCGGTGATGTTCGTCGTCGGCTTCCTCGGCATGGCGGTCCCGCTGTTCGTCGTCATCCAGCTGGCCTACCGTCTGCGCCCGGTCTACGTGCGTCTGAGCTCGCAGCTCGACCGCTATCAGGAGGTCATCGAGCCGCTGCGCCGCCTGGCCATGTGGGGCATGCCCATCTTCTTCGGACTGTTCGCGGGCTTCGCGGCGGCGGGCAACTGGAAGACGGTGTGGCTCTGGGCGAACGGTGTCGCCACCGACACGGTCGACCCGCAGTTCGGCGTCGACACGGGCTTCTACATGTTCGCGATGCCGTTCTACTCGATCCTGCTCGCGTTCGTGTCGGCCGTGCTGCTGCTGTGCCTGCTGGTCACCGCGCTCGTGTCGTACCTGTACGGCTCCGTGCGCATCGGCCAGGGCGAGCTGCGCATCTCCAAGCCGGCGCGCATCCAGCTCGCCGTGATCGCCGGCCTCTATCTCCTGGTGCAGGCCGCGAGCCTCTGGCTCGACCGATTCAAGACCCTCGTCACGCCGGACGACCGCATCACGGGTGCCGCGTACACCGGTGTGAACGCGACGATCCCCGGCCTGGCGATCCTCGCGATCATCGCCGCCGTGGTCGCGATCCTCTTCTTCGTCACGGCCGTCATCGGGCGCTGGCGGTTCCCGCTCGCCGCGACGGCGCTGCTCATCGTGGCCTCGCTGGTCGTGGGCGTCGGCTACCCCTGGGTGGTCACCACCTTCCAGGTGAAGCCGAACCAGAACGCGTACCAGGCGGAGTACTACCAGCGGAACATCGACGGCACGAAGGAGGCCTACGGGGTCGCGAACCTCGAGACCACCGCCTTCGAGGCCGAGACCGATGCGGCGGCCGGCCAGCTGCGGGCCGACGCCGAGACCACGGCGTCGATCCGCATCATGGACCCGAAGGTCATCCCGCCGACCGTGCGTCAGCTCGAGCAGTACCGCGGCTACTACCAGTTCCAGACCACGATGGACGTCGACCGCTATGAGATCGACGGCGTCATGCAGGACACGGTGGTCTCGGTGCGCGACCTCGACATGTCGGGCCTCGGCGACGGCGACAACTGGAACAACCGCGTCGCGGTCTACACCCACGGCTACGGCCTCGTGGCCGCGGCGGGCAACCAGCGCACGAGCGACGGTGAGCCGGTGTTCCTCGAGCGCGGCATCCCGAGCTCGGGCTTCCTGACCGACCGCGAGAACTTCGAGCCGCGCGTCTACTTCGGCGAGAACTCCCCGGAGTACTCCATCGTCGGCGCCCCGGAGGGCTCCGAGCCGGCGGAGATCGATTACCCGCGCGGCAAGGACGGCTCGAGCGAGACGAAGACGACCTTCGACGGCGACGGCGGTCCGAAGATCGGCGACACGTTCACGAAGCTGCTCTACGCGCTGAAGTTCCAGTCGGAGCAGATCCTGTTCTCGAACCTGGTGAACGACGAGTCGCAGATCCTGTACGACCGCGACCCGAAGACGCGCGTGCAGAAGGTCGCTCCGTACCTCGAGCTCGACAGCGACCCGTACCCGAGCGTCGTGGACGGTCGCATCGTCTGGATCGTGGACGGCTACACCACCAGCTCCACGTACCCGTACTCGACGAGCGTGAGCCTGTCCGACGCGATCGCCGACTCGAACGTCACCTCGCCCTCGCTCGCGATCGACGACATCAACTACATCCGCAACTCGGTCAAGGCCACCGTCGACGCCTACGACGGCTCGGTCACGCTCTACGCGTGGGACGAGGAGGACCCGGTGCTGCAGACGTGGCAGAAGGTGTACCCGTCGACGCTCAAGCCGATCAGCGACATGTCGGGCGAGCTCATGAGCCACGTGCGCTACCCGACCGACCTGTTCAAGGTGCAGCGCGACATCCTCGGCATTTACCACGTCGACAAGGCCGGCTCGTTCGCGCAGCAGGACAACCGCTGGCAGACGCCGAACGACCCGCGCAGCGAGGCGATGCTGCAGCCGCCGTACTACCTGACGATGCAGATGCCCGGTCAGGACCAGCCCCGGTTCTCGATGTTCTCGACCTTCATCCCGGCGTCGCAGGGCGCGGGAGGCAGCCGAGACGTGCTGATGGGCTACCTCGCGGTGGACTCGGACGCCGGGTCGGAGAAGGGCGTGAAGGCCGACGGGTACGGGCAGTTGCGCATGCTCGAGATCGACACCGACACCACGGTGCCCGGCCCCGGTCAGGTGCAGAACACCTACAACTCGGACACCGCCGTGGTGCCCCAGCTGAACCTCCTCCAGCAGGGGGAGTCCGAGGTGATCTACGGCAACCTGCTCACGCTGCCCGTCGGCGGCGGTCTGCTCTACGTGCAGCCGGTGTACGTGCAGTCGTCGGAGGGCACGCAGCTGCCGCGTCTGCAGAAGGTGCTGGTCGCGTTCGGCGACAGGGTCGCGTTCGAGAACACGCTCACCGAGGCGCTCGACACGCTGTTCGGCGGTGACTCCGGTGCCACCGGTGGTGATGACGAGGTCGAGCCGACGGATCCGGGCACCGATCCGGGCACGACGGATCCGGACACGGGGGAGACCCCGACCGAGCCGACCGCGCCGACGGACGCCCAGGCCGACGCGCTGGCTGCCGCGCAGCAGGCCCTGCTCGACCGGCAGGCCGCGCTGGCCGAGGGTGACCTCGAGAAGTTCGGTGAGGCCGACAAGCGCCTCACGGCGGCCGTCGAGAAGCTCCTGGAGCTGGAGGGCGCCGCGGGGCAGTGATCCTGCGAGGCTGAGACGAATGGGCGTCCCTGCGGGGGCGCCCATTCGCGTATCCGCCGGACGGACAGAGGGCGGGCGGGGCCAGCGCGCGCAGGGAAAGGCGAAGGCCCCTGATCGGATTTCTCCTGATCAGGGGCCTTCTCTTGTTGCGGGGACAGGGACAGGATTTGAACCTGCGACCTCCGGGAGCTGGGCGTACCAGAGATGAACTTTGCGGCAGCTTGCGGTAATTCTGACTGATCTGGGCTTCTCTTGTCGTCATCAGAACAACGCAAAACACCACAAACTGGCGATGACGACTGATTTCTGTCGAGCGAATCTGTCGAGTGCCGTCTAGGACTTGTGTCCTTCGACATAATGGCGAGCGTGCCGGGCCTCGATGACGAGTCCCGGCGGGAAGAGTCGCGTCCCTCGCGGACTATCCTCTCGCCTCCTATGGCAATGTTTCGTTCGCCACCGGGACGGTCTATCTGCAGTGCGGTCCAATCGGACTTAAGTCCTATGGGTGGCATCACATGCAAAGCAATCATCAGTCGCAGTGGGAGGGGCGAGTGGTTCAGATGACCGGGCTACCCTACGGGACCCCAGGAACGCCCGCTTGGGACGACTTCATGGAGAGCTTCATCAAGCAGACACTTTGGGAACCGGGTGGAATCACGAAGGAGTACAGCGGGAAACGCTGCTACACCGCTATATTTGATGTCTACCGGCTGAGCTCCAACGGGACGCCCGTGTACCAATACACATTCAACCCGACAACTATTCTTTCCATGTCGAACAATCGAGTAATCTCGTCCTACCCGACGACCTCTCAGGACTGCACCCGACAGGCGCCGTGGTGGTAAGGAAAGTCGAGGTCGAACTTGGCGTGCCTTATACAGGATGGCCGCTCCGGGCGGGACCCGATTACGAGTTCGGGCAACAAACCCTTTCGCCTGCTCTCAAGGAAGCTCTAGTTGGTTGGGCTGCCGAGTTCAACAGAGAGTTCGACGATGAGACAGGCTGGTCCTCTGATGAGACGCGTCGTACGCATCAGGAAACAGGTGAGCGATTGCGCGATGAGATCCAGGACCTACTTGGAGACTCGTTTGCGGTAACCCTCAATCCGCTCGGAGCAGGGTCGCTCCCGCCGGAGGACGTACCTCCCAGGTCATAGTATCGTGAGCGGATCGCGGCATAACTGTCGACCGAATCTGTCGAATCGTACTCGATTCAAAAGGAAAAGGCCCCGAGATCGTGATGATCTCGGGGCCCTTCTTTGTTGCGGGGACAGGATTTGAACCTGCGACCTCCGGGTTATGAGCCCGGCGAGCTACCGAACTGCTCCACCCCGCGGCACAAGAAGTAACTTATCACGGATTCCGAGGGTCGTCGAATCGAGCGCGGGAGTCCCGGGGGTGCGAGAGGATGGGGCCATGTCCGAGACCGCCGTCGCCGTCGCCGTGTGCCAGTTCGCCCCGACCGCCTCCCGCGAGGACAACCGCGACACGATCGCGGCGCTCACCGCCGAGGCGGCGGCGCGTGGCGCGAAGCTCGTCGTGTTCCCCGAGTACGCGAGCTACTTCGTCGACCCGCTCGACGAGAGTCTCGCCACGCACGCGGAGACACTCGACGGCGACTTCGTGTCCACGCTCACCGCTCTCGCGGGGGAGTACGCGGTCGTGATCGTCGCCGGGCTCGTGGAGCGGGCGTCCACCGAGGGGCACGTGCGCAACGCCGTCGTGGCCGTGGACGGGAGCGGCGTGCTCGCGGTCTACCGGAAGCAGCACCTGTACGACGCCTTCGGTCAGACCGAGTCCGACTGGATCGAGGCCGGCGAGCTGACGGAGCCCGCGGTGTTCGAGGTCGCTGGGCTGCGCTTCGGGCTGCTCACCTGTTACGACCTCCGGTTCCCCGAGGTCGCCCGGCTCCTGGCGGTCGCGGGCGTCGACGCACTGGTCGTCCCGGCGGAGTGGGTGCGCGGTCCGCTCAAGGAGCATCACTGGACGACGCTGCTCGCGGCGCGCGCGATCGAGAACACGGTCTATGCGGTGGCGGCCGATCACCCGGCACCGATCGGAGTCGGGCATTCGCAGATCGTGGATCCGCAGGGGGTCGTCCTGGCCGGAGTGGGCAGCGCGCCCGGCATGGCGGTCGGCGTGGTGGAGCGCTCGGCCGTCGAGCGGGTGCGGCAGGTGAACCCGGCGCTGCGCCTGCGCCGCTACGACGTCGTGCCGCGCTGAGGACCCGCGTCAGGCGGAGGCGAGGCGGCGGGCGGCCTCCTCGAGCACCTCGGTGCGTTTGCAGGCGGCGAAACGCACGAGTCCGGCGTAGTCGGCCCGATGCTCGGCCGACACGAAGGCCGTGAGAGGAATCGCGACGACGCCCGCCCGCTCCGGGAGGGTGCGGCAGAACGCCGCGGCATCCGACCCGCCGAGTGCGCTGGCGTCGGCCACCGTGAAGTAGCCGCCCCGGGGCGCGTGCACCACGAAGCCCGCGGCGCGCAGGCCGTCTCCGAGGATCTCGTGCTTGTGGGCCAGCGTGGTGGTGGCGTCGCGGAAGAACGCGTCGTCGAGGCGGAGTCCCCGTGCCACAGCCGGCTGGAACGGTGAGCCGTTCACATACGTGAGGTATTGCTTCACGGTCAGGACGGCGGTGATGAGCGCCGCAGGTCCGTGCACCCAGCCGATCTTCCATCCCGTGGCCGAGAAGGTCTTGCCCGCGGACGAGATGGTCAGCGTGCGCTCGGCCGCGCCGGGCAGGGTCGCGATCGGCGTGTGCGGGCCGTCGAAGGTCAGATGCTCGTACACCTCGTCGGTGACGATGACGGCGTCGTGGAGCTCAGCCAGCCGGACGATCTCGGCCAGCACCTCGGGGCCGAACACCGCTCCGGTCGGATTGTGGGGGTCGTTGACGAGGATGAGGCGCGTGCGGTCGGTGACGGTCGCGGCGAGCTGTGCGAGATCGGGCTGGAAGTCCGGCGCGCGCAGGGGGACGGTCCGCAGCCGGGCCCCGGCCAGGGCGACCGCTGCGGCGTAGGAGTCGTAGTACGGCTCGAACACCACGACCTCGTCGTCGGGGCCGTCGATCAGTGCCAAGAGCGTCGCGGTGAGCGCCTCGGTCGCGCCGGCTGTGACGATGACCTCGGTGTCCGGGTCGACCTCGAGACCGTAGAACCGCCGCTGGTGCTCGGAGATCGCGGTGAGCAGGTCGGGGACGCCTCGTCCCGGCGGGTACTGATTGGCGCCGGAGGCGATCGCTGCCCTCGCTGCCTCGAGCACCTCCGCGGGCCCGTCCTCGTCGGGGAAGCCCTGGCCGAGGTTGATCGCGCCGGTTCTGGCCGCCGCGGCGGACATCTCTGCGAAGATGGTGGGCGCGACGGTCCCGTCTGCGGACAGCAGGCCCGCACCGGCCGCCGTGCGCTGCCATGCGCCGGGTATGACACTCATGAAGAACAGGCTAAGGCCATAGCCGAAACTCACGCTCGACATACGAAACGCACAGGCACACGCGCCATCCTGAAGGGGCGTCGAAGGAGCAGACACCATGAACGAAGACAACCCCCAGGACCACACCGCACCCGCGTCGAGCGATGCCGTGCCCACCCCGCCCGTCCCGCCGATCCCGTCCGGCGACGGCCACTCGACCGCCGCCGGCCCGACCGCACCGAACGCGAACCACACGTCGGGGCCCGCGCCCGCGCAGGGACACGAGGTGCCGTCGACGTTCGCGTCGCACGCCCCGGTCGCCCCGATCGTCGCGCCGGTTCCGCACGGCCTCGCCGCGCCGGGCTCGACCCCGAACGCTCCGGGCGCCGCATTCGGCGTCCCCGCCACCGCGCCCTCCGGCGCCCACGCGCCGTCCGACGGCAACGCCCCCGCGGCGACGAAGGAGAAGTCCCGCGGAGGAACGCGCATCGCCGCGTTCGTCGTGGCGGCCGCCCTCGTGGGAGGTGTCGCCGGGTTCGGCGGCGGTGCGCTTCTCACGGGCTTGCAGGATCGCCCGTCGTCCGGCACCGCGCAGGGCCCGCAGACCGTCACCGTGAACAACCCCGGATCGGTCAACGAGACCACGGCCGTCGCCACCGCCGCCCTCCCCTCCGTCGTCACGATCGAGGTCGCGGGATCGCAGGAGGCCGGCAGCGGCTCCGGCGTGATCATCAGCAAGGACGGCTACGTGCTCACCAACACGCACGTCGTGACGCTCGGCGGTGCCGTGGCCGACCCGACCATCCGGGTGACCGCATCGGACGGCCGCATCTACGACGCCACGGTCGTGGGCACCGACCCGATCTACGACCTCGCGGTCATCAAGCTCACCGACGCGAAGGACCTCACCCCGATCGAGTTCGCCGACTCGTCGAAGCTCAACGTCGGAGACACCGCGGTCGCGCTCGGCGCCCCGCTCGGCCTGGCGAACTCGGTCACGACCGGTATCGTGAGCGCGCTGAACCGCAGCATCCAGATCGCCTCGTCGGCGCTGCCGGACTCCTCGTCCGAGGATGCGCCGGAGCAGCAGTCGCCACAGGAGGGCCAGGGCCCGTTCCAGTTCGACATCCCGGGCAGCGGCGGCCAGCAGACGACGGACTCCATCTCGGTGGCCGTGATCCAGACGGACGCCGCGATCAACCACGGCAACTCCGGCGGTGCGCTCGTCAACAGCAAGGGCGAGCTGATCGGGATCAACGTCGCGATCGCCAGCTCGGGCAACTCCGAGGACTCGGGATCGATCGGCATCGGCTTCGCGATCCCCTCGAACATCGCCAAGCGCGTGTCCGAGGAGATCATCGCCGACGGTGCCGCCACGCACGGGCTGCTCGGCGCCTCGGTCCGCGACGCCTCGGGTGTTGAGGGAGCCACGGTGTCCGGGGCGTACATCGCCGACGTCACGCCCGGGGGCGCCGCGGAGGACGCCGGTCTGAAGGCCGATGACGTGGTCACCGAGTTCAACGGCGTCCCCATCACGGGCGCCACCGACCTCACCGCGCAGGTGCGCGCGGCGGCTGCGGGCAGCAAGGCCACCGTCACGTACGTGCGCGGCGGCAAGGAGTACGACGTCGACCTGACGCTCGGGACGCTCGCCGGCTGAGGCACCCTGCTCCGGACGGAGGGACGCCACCTCGCGCGATAGGCTCGCGGGGTGGCGTCCTTCTCTTTCGGCACCGGCAATGCGGCCAAGCTGCTCCGCATCCCGCTGTACGCCCTCGGACGCCTCGGCACACTGCTCGTCCCCCGGGGCCGGCGCTGGGTCTTCGGCTGCGGCGCCGGGATCGGCGACGGAGCTCTTGCGCTCCAGCGTCACGCCGCCGCTCTCGGTCACGACACGCTCTGGCTCACGGCCGACGACCGCGAGGCGCGCGACGCCGCTGCGCTGGGCATCCGCACCGTTCCCCGCTCGGGGCTGCGCGGCTGGTGGGCGACCGCGCGGGCCGGAGTCGTCGTGGTCACGCACGGACTCGGTGATGTGAACCGGTACGCGAACGGCGGTGCGTTCGTGGTGCAGCTGTGGCACGGCATCCCGCTCAAGCGCATCGGGCTCGACTCGCCCGCGACGACACAGGTTCCGCCGGTTCCGGGTGCCCCGCTGCTGCGGCGCCTCATCGGGGTGCTCTACCGCGCAACGGCGCAGCGCATCCGTGTGCTGCCCGCGGCATCCGACCGGGCCCGCGGGCGCCTGGAGTCGGCATTCGGACTGGGCGACGACCGGGTCGTGGTGACCGGCGAGCCGCGCGTGGACGTGCTGTCCGCCGGCACCGAGGCGGAACGCCGCGCGGCGGCGCGCGCCGTGCTGGTCGGTGCCGCGGGGGAGTTGCCGCCCGCCGCTCGGGTGCTGCTGTATGCGCCGACGTGGCGTGACGGCGCTCCCGATCCGTCCGTCCCGACCGCTCAAGAGTGGATCGAGGTCGTGCGGCTGCTGGAGCGCCACGATGCTGTGCTCCTGGTCCGTTCGCACCCCCTGGGCGCCGGCTCCTACGCGCCGCCCCTGCCGACCGCCAGGGTCCGGATGCTGCCGAGCGCGGTGCTCCCCGATGTGACACCGGCTCTCGCCGCGGTCGACGTGCTGGTCACGGACTACTCGTCGCTGGCGTACGACGTCGGACTGCTGCGCATGCCGGTCGCGTTCCTGGCGCCCGACGCGGAGGAGTACGCCCGCACCCGCGGCTTCTATGGACGCTACGCGGATGTCGCCACGACCGGTGCGGCCGAGGGATGGCAGGCGCTGCTGTCAGAGCTCGACGCGCTCCTGGGGGATCCCGCCGCCTTCGCCGATGCCGCGACGCGGTCCGCTACGCTCAGCGCGGAGATGCACGCGTTCCGCGACGGGGAGAACACCCGTCGCGTCTACCGGGCGATCCGCTCGCGGGGTGTGCCCGCGCCGAAGGGAGCAGCATGACGACGGCCCGCATCGATGTCGAGGCGGAGGCGCTGATCATCGCCGGGTCCGGCCAGCGACCCGGTATCGCCGAGCTCGCCGGACCGCGGGCGCGGGTGTCCGCCCGCCTGACCGGTGGCGGCACGACGTGGAAGGCGACGTTCCCGCTGCAGGCGTCGCGGTGGGGCGGGCCCGAGCTGCCGCTGCCGTCGGGCGAGTACGCGCTGTCGATCGAGGGCGTGGATGTGACGGAACTCCGCATCGCTCCCCTCGTCCTGCGTGGCGTGCGGATCGCGGTCGACGGCGCCACGGTGCGCATCGCGGCGCCGATCGATCCGGTGTACGACACCCCGGAGGGGCGATCGACGCTCGAGGAGCGCTACGTGTCGCAGGCTGGCGGCACCGAGAACGCGGTGTTCTTCGAGAGCTTCTACGGCCGCAGCGTCGGCTGCAACCCGCGGGCCATCGACCGCGAGCTCGCGCAGCGGGCACCGGAGGTGCGCCGCTACTGGAGCGTGGTCGATCTGTCGGTCGCCGTGCCCGACGGTGCGATCGCGGTGGTGGAGGGCAGCCCGGAGTGGTGGCGTGCCCGCGGTGCCGCACGTCTGCTGATCGTGAACGACTGGCTGCGCCGACGGTTCGCGCGCAAGCCGGGACAGAAGGTGCTGCAGACGTGGCACGGCACCCCGCTCAAGCGGCTCGCCCTGCACCGCCCCGGCTTCGACCCGCGCCGCATGGCGGCCGTGGTGAAGGAATCGCGGCGGTGGGACGTGCTGCTGGCGCAGAACACCTACGCCGAGCGCATCCTCCGCAAGGCCTACGCGTTCTTCGGTCGTCCGATCTGGGTCGACGGCTACCCCCGCAACGACGCGCTGATCACGGGCGACCCTGCGGCGGTGCGTGCGGCGCTCGGCATCGGCGACGAGGAGCGCGTGCTGCTGTACGCGCCCACCTGGCGTGACGACCGCGCGGAGATGGTCGACTTCGTCGACCCCGAGCTCCTCGCCCGTCAGGCGAACGCGGTGGTGCTCGTCCGCGGGCACTCCCGCACGCTCGAGCAGGGGAGGGACAGGGCAGGGGCCCGTGTGATCGATGTCACGGGCTACCCGGAGACATCCCAGTTGCTGCTTGCCGCCGACGCCCTCGTCACCGACTACTCGTCGGTGATGTTCGACTTCAGCGTGACCGGCAAGCCGCTCTACTTCCTGGTCCCCGACCTCGACCACTACCGCGGGCAGCTGCGCGGGTTCTACTTCGACCTCGCCGAGCGGGCTCCCGGTCCGCTGGTGCGCACGCAGGACGAGCTGGTGGCGGCGCTCGACGATCCCGAGCACGAGCAGAGGTACGCGGAGCGCTATGCGGCGTGGCGTCGGCAGTTCAACACGCGCGACGACGGGCACGCGGCGCGACGGGTCGTCGACCGCATCCTCGACCTGGGGTTCGTGACCCGCTGATCACCCCGCAGGTCAGGGCAGCGGCGTGTTGCGGCTGCCCAGGCGCGAGGCGTCCACCGTGTCTCTGGCACCGCGCAGCACGCCGGTCAGGAACCCGAGCCCCCAGGACAGGTGCATGGTGGGCAGCACCGCGAGAGTCCACAGTCGTTGCCGCAGGTCTCCGCCGCCGCGCGCACAGGCGACGGCCACCACGAGCAGGACGTACAGGACGATCGGACCGTAGACGAGCACGGACGCCAGGATCGACGCCACCCCGCCGAGCACGCCCGTGAGCTGCAGCACGCCGACGACCACCGCCAGCACCACGAGCAGCACGAGGGCGGGCGGCGCGAAGTAGCGGAGGCCGTTGCTGCGGCCGAACCGCCGGACGAGCTCCCCACGCCACGCCCCGGTCGCCCGGAACTGTCGCGCCAGGCGCAGCCAGTTCTCGCGCGGCCAGTAGGTGACGGACAGCTCCGGGTCGAACCAGACCGCGTGGCCCGCCTGCCGGATGCGCAGGTTGAGCTCCCAATCCTCGCCGCGGCGGATGGTCTCGTCGAACAGGCCGACCTCGTCGAGCACCGCGCGGCGCATCACCCCGAGGTAGGCCGACTCGGCCTCGCCCTCGGTGCGGCCTCCGTGGTACGCGCCTCCGCCGAGTCCGACGGGGGAGTTGTAGAGCCGGGCGACGGCCTTCTGGAACGGCGTGCGCCCCTCCGCGTGCATGACGCCGCCCACGTTCGCCGCTCCCGTGCGTGCGAGCGTCTGCAGGGCGTGGGCCGCGTAGCCGGGGGCGAGTTCGGAGTGCGCGTCGACCCGGACGATCGTGGGGTAGCGGCTTGCGCGGATGGCGGCGTTGAGCCCGACCGGGATGTGGGCGGCGGGGTTCTCGACGAGCCGGATGCGGTCGTCGGCGGCGGCCAGACCGCGTGCAAGCTCGGTCGTGCCGTCGGAGGAGGGCCCGAGAGCGAGGACCAGCTCGGTCGGACCCCCGACCTCCTGCGCGAGGACGGACTCGACCGCGTGCCGAAGGTAGGCGCGCTCGTTGAGCACCGGCATCACGAACGACACTCCGGTCGCGGGGTCGGTCGTCTTCTCTGGGGGCACACGTCGATCATGTCACGGCGGCTCCCTCGCTGGCTGAGGGCTGTCCACCGCTCGCGTCCCTCCGCCGGGAGGGGCGCGAGCGACGAACTATCCTGGAGGGATGGGTGCACTGTCTGATGCGAAGAAGGCCTACCGTCTGCTGCGACGGGCACTCGAGTCCCGCTCTGCCGTGCAGCGCGTGCGCCGTCGGCTCGCCGAACGGGAACCCTACCCGCCCGAGCACTTCCAGATCGCGGTGTACTTCGCCGACGGTGCGGTCAACATGTACCAGATGCGCCAGTGGTACCGACCCCTCGCGGAGCTCTCGAAGCGCTGGCCCGTCGTGGTGCTCTCGCGCCAGGCGACGGGAGCCGAGAAGCTGCTCGACGAAGATGCGCCTCCCGTCGCGTTCGTCCCGAAGGTGCGCGATCTGGAGCGTTTCATCGCGACGCAGGACATCCGCATCGTGCTGTACGTCAACCAGAACACCCGGAACTTCCAGATGTTCCGCTACGGTCGCCGCTGGCACGTGTTCATCAACCACGGCGAGTCCGACAAGATGTACATGACCACGAACCAGTACAAGGCGTACGACTGGGCGTTCGTGGCAGGGCAGGCCGCCCGCGACCGGCTGTCGCGCACGCTGTGGGACTACGACGTGGACCGTCGCACGATCGAGATCGGCCGCCCGCAGGCCGACCACTACTCGGGCGTGCTGCCCTACGCACCCGACGACAGGATCGTGGTGCTCTACGCGCCGACGTGGGAGGGCGACCGGCCGAGCGCCCACTACGGGTCGATCGCCTCGCACGGCGAGGCGCTCGTGTCGGCGCTGCTCGCGAGCGGCCGTCATCGTGTGATCTACCGGCCCCATCCGCGCAGCGGTGTGGTGGACGAGGCCTACGGTGCCGCGCACCGCCGGATCCTCGCGGCGATCGCTGCCGCCAACGCGGCCGATCCCGCCGCGCAGCACGTGTACGACGACGGTCCCGAGCTGGGGTGGCAGCTCGCGGCGGCCGATGTCGCGGTGGTCGACATCTCCGCGATGGTCTACGACCGGCTCGCAGCCGGCAAGCCGCTGATGATCACCCGCCCCGTCGACCCGGAGGCCGCCGTCGACACCACCGGCTACCTCTCCGATTGCGAGTGGCTGACGGTCGAGGGTGCGACTGACATCGTCTCCGAGGTCGACCGGGTGCGGGCCGACGAGGCGGCCGTCGCGCGGCTGCGCATGTGGGTGCAGCACTACTTCGGCGACACCACCCCCGGAGTCGCGACCGCGAAGTTCCACGGGGCGATCGAACAGCTCATGCAGGAGTGGGATCGCTGGCGCGCCCACGAGGTGGGAACCGTGCGCGACGATCAGAACGACGACGACGAGGAAGCCGAGGACGAGGACGCATGAGCCTCGATCTGCCGCGCACCGCCGCAGTCGCCTCCCGGCTCGTGGTCGTCGAGGCCACCGGCTCGACGAATGCCGACCTGCGCGCTTCCGCGGCAGATCAGCGGGCCTGGCCGCACCTGTCCGTGCTCGTCACGGAGGATCAGACGGCGGGGCGCGGACGCCTGGATCGCACCTGGGTCGCGCCCGCCGGTACCGCGCTCGCGGTCTCGGTGCTCCTCCGTGACCTTCCCCGTGATCCGGCTGTTCGCGGCTGGATCCCGCTCGCCGCCGGGCTCGCACTGGCCGATGCGGTCGCCGCACAGCTGCCCGCCTGCGAGGTCGCCGTGAAGTGGCCCAATGACGTGCTGGTCAACGGTGCGAAGATCTCCGGGATCCTGGCGGAGGCGACGGCCGACGCCGTGGTGGTCGGCGCAGGGGTGAACACGCGCATGTCGCGGGAACAGCTGCCGGTGCCGACAGCCACCTCGTTCGCAGCGCAGGACGCCGCCGTCGACGAGGACCTGCTGCTCGTCACCTACCTCATGGGGCTCGACCGGTGGCTGACCGCGCTCGCCGCGGGGGAGGACGCCCTCACCAGCGGACTGCACGCCGCGGTGACGGCGCGCTGTGCGACCGTCGGCCAGGCGGTGCGCGTCTCGTTGCCCGACGGCAGCTCTCTCGAAGGAACCGCCGGCGCCCTCGACCCGGACGGGCGGCTGCTCGTGGTCGCCGACGGCGCGACGCGCGCGGTCTCCGCGGGCGACGTGGTGCACGTGCGGCCCGCGTGACGCGGGACACGCCGCCCGGCGACCGGCGTTGTCGGTGTCCCGGGGCACAATGGTGGGGTGACCCAGCCCGTGACGCTCGGCGGGCGGCCGCTGATGCCGCCGCCCGGGGCCCCCGCCGAAGAGCTGCTGATCGCGCGCTTCCGTAGCCACGCGCGACGCCTGTTCTGGTCCGCAGTGGTGCTCATCGCGACGTTCGGGCTCACTGCCTACCTGTACGGCAACCTGCCGGCCGGGTTCGAGAACTGGATGCTGCTCGCCGCAGCCGGCGCCGTGGTCCTGCTCGCGGTCGTGGTCCCCTTCGTCGTCTGGTACTCGCGCACCACCACCATCACGACGCGACGGGTGATCGCGCATCAGGGCATCGGTTCCCGGCAGCGCAGGGAGATGTCGCACGCGCGTGGGTACACGATCGGGGTGCGCCGCGGACCGCTCCAGCGCCTGTGGGGGTGCGGCACCGTGACGCTGTCCAACGGCGTCGACGCTCCGCTGCGGCTGCCGAACGTCCCGAACGTGACCCTGGTGCACGAGACGCTGGCGGACCAGATCGAGGTCGGGCAGATCCTCGCGCACCGCGACGCACAGGCCACCGCCGACGACACCGACGCCCTCTGACCCGCGGTCCCTCGCGCGCCCTCGAGTGCGGAAGAATGGGACCAACGAATGGAGGCGGCACATGGCGTTGCGCGTTGGCGTGATCGGCGGAGGACAGCTGGCACGGATGATGATCGCTCCGGCGGTCGAGCTCGGGATCGACCTGCGGGTGCTCGCGGAGGACGAGGGCATGTCCGCCGGGCTCGCGGCCACGGCCGTCGGCGACTACCGCGACCTCGCGACGGTCCGCGCGTTCGCCGAGGGCGTCGACGTCATCACCTTCGATCACGAGCACGTGCCGCAGGACGTGCTGCGGGCCCTCGTCGCCGACGGCGTCGCGGTGCACCCGGGGCCCGATGCGCTCCAGTTCGCCCAGGACAAGCTCGCGATGCGTGCCCGTCTCGCCGACCTCGGGGTGCCGCAACCCGAGTGGGCGGCGGTGCGGAACGTCGCCGAGCTGCAGTCCTTCCTCGACGCCCAGGGTGGCGCGGCCGTGGTCAAGACCCCGCGGGGCGGCTACGACGGCAAGGGCGTGCGCGTCGTCCGCTCCGCCGACGACGCACGGGACTGGCTGGACGCCCTCGGTGAGGGGGAGGCACTGCTCGCTGAAGAGCTCGTGCCGTTCGTCCGCGAGCTCGCCCAGCAGGTCGCCCGGCGCAGCGGGGGAGAGATGATCGCGTACCCCGTGGTCGAGACCGTCCAGCGCGATGGGGTGTGCGCCGAGGTCATCGCGCCCGCCCCGGCCGCCGGCGATCGGCTGGTCGAGGTGGCGGAGGGGATCGGACGCACCATCGCGGAGGGTCTCGGCGTCACCGGCATGCTCGCGGTCGAGCTGTTCGAGACCGACGACGAGCGCATCCTCGTCAACGAACTGGCCATGCGTCCGCACAACAGCGGGCACTGGAGCCAGGACGGCGCCGTGACCGGACAGTTCGAGCAGCACCTGCGCGCGGTCGCCGACCTGCCGCTGGGCAGCACCGCTCCTCGCGCGTCGTGGTCGGTGATGGTGAACATCCTCGGCGGCCCGATCGGCGCCACGCTCGACGAGCGCTTCGCGTCGGCGATGGCGGAGCACCCCGGCGCCAAGATCCACACGTACGGCAAGGCGCCGCGTCCGGGTCGCAAGGTCGGACACGTCAACGTCGCCGGGGAGGACCTGGACGACGCGGTGTACGTCGCTCGGGCGGCCGCCGCGCACTTCGCGTGACGCGAGGCGGACGGGACCTGGACGCAGCCGCGTGCCGCTGGGGTGTTCTCCCAGCGCGAGCCCGTAGCCTGTTCTGGTGACAGAGCCACTTCACTCCTCCGCTGCGCCCGTGGTCGGCGTCGTCATGGGGTCCGACTCCGACTGGCGCGTCATGAGTGACGCCTCACAGGCCCTGACGGACTTCGGGATCCCGCACGAGGTCGAGGTGGTCTCGGCGCACCGCACGCCCGACAAGCTCATGTCGTATGCGCGGGAGGCCCGCGCGCGAGGGCTCCGCGTGATCATCGCGGGGGCCGGCGGAGCGGCCCATCTGCCCGGGATGCTCGCGTCGATGACGCCGCTGCCCGTGGTCGGTGTTCCCGTGCCGCTCGCGTACCTCGACGGCATGGACTCGTTGCTGTCGATCGTGCAGATGCCGGCGGGGATCCCCGTGGCGACCGTCTCGATCGGCGGGGCCCGCAACGCCGGCCTCCTGGCCGCCCGCATCCTCGGCGCCGCCGACGCGGAGCTCGCCGACCGGGTCGAGGCCTACGCGGCCGATCTCGAGTCGCAGGTCGCGGCGAAGAACGAACGGCTGAAGGACTCGCTGTGACCCTTGCGCCTCCGCGCGCACGACAGCGCCCGATCATCGAGACCCGGCCGCTGCGGCACCCGGACTCCACCGACCCCGGGATGATGTCGAAACGCGGGTGGTGGCTCATCGCGATGAACCTTCTTCTTCCGGGGTCCGCTCAGGTGCTGGCGGGCAACCGCCGTCTCGGTCGGTTCGGTCTCGGCGCCACGCTCACGGCCTGGCTGCTGGTGATCGTGACCGTCGGTCTCGCCCTGTTCGCCCGACCGGTCCTCCTGTGGCTCACGGTCGCCGGCGGGTTCTTCTCCGCCGTGGTGCTGACGATCGTCCAGGTGCTGCTGGTGGCGTACGTGGTGCTGTGGATCGTGCTGACCCTCGACACCCTGCGCCTCGTGCGGCTGGTCAAGGTCCCCAACCCCTCGCGGCTGGCGATCCCCGTGGTGGCGCTCGTGCTCCTCGGTCTGGTCGGCGGCGCCGCCGGTTACGCCGCGACATCGGTGGGATCCGTGCGGGGAACCGTCGGGGCGATCTTCGGGCAGAGCGGACCGAGCCTCCCGCCGAGCGACGGCTACTACAACATCCTCCTGCTCGGTGCGGACAGCGGGGACGGCCGCGACTCCATGCGTTTCGACAGCATCTCGGTCGTGTCGGTGAACGCCGAGACCGGTGCGGTCACGATCACGGGCATTCCGCGTGAGCTCCCGAATGCGCCGTTCAGCGACGGCAGTCCCATGCAGGCGCAGTACCCGAACGGATTCGAGGGGCACAGCTCGTCGACCTGCGGGTGGAACGGCTGGATGAACCACGTGCGTTACGCCGCAGAGGTGTGCCGGGACGACGGAGGAGCGGAGCTGTACCCGAAGGCGGTCGCCCAGGGCTCCGAGCCGGGCATCGAAGCGACGAAGGATGCCGCCGAGGGCGTCCTCGGGATCGAGATCCCGTACTACGTGTTCGTCGACATGCACGGCTTCGCCGACCTGGTCGACGCGCTGGGCGGGGTCGATATCAACGTCACCGAGCGTCTCCCGAAGGGCGGTCCGCCCGAGGGATGGACCGGGATGGACGTGAACGAGTGGGCGATCGGCTGGATCGAGCCGGGACAGCAGCACATGGACGGCGACACGGCGCAGTGGTACGCCCGCTCGCGCTACACGACCAGCGACTGGGACCGCATGAAGCGGCAGCGGGAACTTCAGGAGGCGATCCTGGCTCAGTTCACGCCGCAGACCGTGCTGACGCGGTTCAACGAGGTCGCCGCGGCGGGCACGGCGTTGATCAGCACCGATCTGCCCCAGGACAAGCTTCCGGAGTTCTTCGATCTGATGCTCAAGGCGAAGGAGCAGCAGGTCACGACGATCGAGCTGACCCCGGATTCGGGCGTGGACGAGCACAACCCCGACTACGGGTACATCCACCAGATGATCCAGCAGGCGCTGCACCCGCCGACGTCGACCCCCACGCCCAGCCCCTGACGGAGGGGGCCCGCTCCGCGTGGGCATGGCGCAGCCCACGGGCGACGCTCCCGAGGGTCGTCGCCCGTGGGCGTCCGGTGCAGCACCGGATTCGCCAGACGACGGTGATCGGAGGGGGAGGGATCACCGTCGTCCAGCCGACCACCGCGCGAGGCGGCAGCCAGGCTCAGGCGCGCTTGCGGCGAACGATCCCGGTGGCGACGAGCGCCCCACCGGCGACCAGGGCGGCAGCTCCACCGCCGAGCACCCACGGCGAGACCGAGCCGCCGGTGAGCGCGAGCTCCATGCCGCCGCCGGTCAGGGGCAGCTCGGTACCCGCGGGTGCGACGGCAGGGTCGTGATCGCAGCTGGACGCGGCGTCGTGGCCGTGCGACACGGTGATCGTGGCGGTGTACGGACGCGAGCCCCCGAAGGCGACGGCGTAGGAGCCCTCACCGTCGGCCGGCGGGCGGAACGTCAGCGTCATGCTGCCGTCGGCGCCGGCGGTGTTGCCGGAGGTCGCGGCCTTGCCCGCGTTCTTGCCGGAAACGGAGACCGCCACGTTCTCGGACGGCAGGAAGTACCCGGGGCCGAAGACGATGGTGGAGACCTCGCACACGTCGATGATCGGGTCGCCGACCTTCACACCGGGAGGCGAGGGGTACGAATCGCTCGATGCGTCCGGAATCGTCGGCGCAGCGGTTGCGATGGTCGGCGCGACGAGTACCAGCGCGCCAGCGGTAAGGCTGATGGCAGCCAGTTTCTTCAGCATGATCTCTCCCCAGAAATGTCACGCGGAATCGCCTCCGGACACACCCCTGCGTCCGACTGCGTGAGGTCTCCTGCCCCCACGGCAGCTTCACAGACCCCAGTTATTCCCCAGTGAGATGACAGTACCCCATTCGAGGGAGATTGTCACGAACCGCAGCGGAGTGTGTCCTTGGTCAGCTCCGGCCCCGTGATCAGGGGGGTGTGCAGCACCTCGGTGAGCCGCTGACCGGCACCCGTGCCCTGGAACTCGACGGTGATGGTGGTCGACTCGCCGGGCGCCAGCTGCACCTCGTGCTGCACGACGGACCGGTCGCCGAGCATCGCCGTCTGAACGCCGTCGTCCTCACCGTCCCTGTCCACGTGGGACGGGGTGGCGCCCTCGGGGCCGTACACCGCGATGAGCGTGCGCACGGTGCCGGGCGGCACGCCGTAGAAGCCGTCGCCCGTCACGTACGGCGGCAGGGAGGTCGCCGCGTCGGCGGGTGCGGTGTTCGTCCAGGTGACGGTGATCTGCGTGGTCGGCTCTCCGTCGCAGCGCCCGACGGCGGTCGCGATCGTGGCGCGCGTGTAGTAGTCCATCTTCGCGCCGGTGCCGTCGTTGAACAGCACGCCCACGTGACTCGTGTCGGCCGAGTCCGGGGGGATCGTGCCGCCGAGGGCGCTCGCGGCGAGCAGGGTCTCCTCGTCCTCGTGCGCGCTCCAGATGCGGATCCGACCCTCGCCCGCGGCATCGGCCAGCGCGCCGATCAGAGCCTGGGGATCGCCGCCCGACAGGGCTGCTCCGAACAGGCCGCCGGCCGCAAGAGCGAAGATGTCATCCTGTGCCACGGGGTCGGGGACGGCCGCGTAGATCTCCGACAGCAGAATGCTCGTGATCGTGTCGGACGTCGCCGTGAAGGGCCCGAACGTCAGGTCGCCCGTGACCTCCATCAGATGCTCGGCGACCAGGGCGTCCACGGCGATCACCCCGTCGACCTGGCCGCCGAAACGCCCGACCCACCGTGCCGCGATCGTCTCGCCGGCCTCGCGGAAGTCGGGGATGCTGGTGATGTTCTGCAGGAACCGTCCTGGGCGATCCTCGAACAGCGCCGTGGTGGACTCGCTCACCGGGAGGGGGACATCGAGGGCGGGGAAGTCGCGCGTGGATGCCTGGCTCTGCAGGGTCACCCGCCCGTTCTCGGCGTGCAGCAGGGCGATCGAGCCGATGATGCCGCCCGAGGAGCGCAGTTCGGCGTTGTTCTGCATCGCGAGCACGTACGTGCGCGGCCCGTCGCCGCCCAGCATCGTGGGCAGGAGCACGGCAGCGCCGTGCAGCGAGCCCACGACCGTCGCCGCCTGCGTGACGGATCCTCGCATCTGACGGATGGCATCGGCGAGAGGGGGCAGCGTCGCATCGGCGTCGATGCGCTTGGCTCGGTCGTCGGCGGAGGTGAGCGACGCCGCGGCGGCGGCCAGGGGCTCCTCGACCTGGGCGAACGGCGCGAGGTTGATCGCGCCGTCGGTGAAGCCCAGGCTCGACAGGTCGAGATCGGCGCCGACCTGCAGCAGGGGTCGCAGCGCCTCGGTCGATACGTCATCCGCGATCTCGGCGATCTCGCTGACGGCCTGGAAGTTCGGACCGACCCACGGCAGGACGCCGAACGCGTGCCAGATCGGATCGGAGGTGAGGTCATGGGCGGAGGCCGCGTTGCGGGCGATGGCATCGGAGATGGGCTCCGCGCCGTCGAGATCGCCCTCCGCGATCGCCTGCTTCAGCTGGGTCGCGCCCTTCGCGACCTGACGCAGATCGTCCACCGCGCCGATGCCGCGGACCGTGACCCAGCCGATGGCGATCACGAGCAGCGTCAGGAGGATGCCGATGGTCCATCCGATCCATCGGCGTCGGGCAGGAAGTCGGCCATCGCTCACTCGAGCATTCAAGCACGGTGGGTACGCGCGAGGCCATGGAGCGCGCACGTGAGGTCATGCGTTGCTGTGGGAACGCTGAAATTGCGGACCGGCGGGCGGTGCGCTCCACGGCTCCGCAGCATGCCGCGGTTAGCCTGAACCCATGGGTGCTCGGCTGCGTGTGGTTCTGGATCAACTGGTGCACGTCGTGGACCAGGACCAGGCCACGGCGGCACGTGAGCTGACGGCGGCGCTCGTCGCGACGGCCCCGTCCGGCTGCGCGGTCGACGCGATCGTACCGGCGGGCGCGCAGGTGGACGTCACCGGGGTCGACGAGGTGCGCACGCTCGGTCTCGGTCGCCGGGAACTGGCGGCCTCGTGGCAGCTGGGCATCGCTCCGGGTGTGGGCGGCGGGATGATCCATGCGCCCACGCTGATGGCGCCGCTCGTGCGCCACGACAGGGTGCACGACCACGATCAGACCACCGTGACGGTGTGGGACCTGTGCGCCTGGGACGACCCGGGCGCCCTGTCGAAGTCGGCCGTGGCCTGGCAGCGCGGCATGCTCCGCCGTGCCGCGCGGCACGCGGACGCCGTGGTCGTGCCGACCCACGCCGTGGGGGAGCGTCTGGCCGAGATCGCCCGACTCGGCGACCGGATCCGCGTCATCGCCGGCGCACCGCCGCACGATTTCGCCGTGCCTGCCGACGCCGAGTCCCGGCGGGGCGCGCTGTCCCTGCCGTCGGAGTACATCGTCCTGACCGGATCGGCGGACACCCTCGCGGCGGGGTTCCGTGGAGCCGTCGCCGCCGGCGTCGATGCCGTGGTGCTCGACGCCCCGGAGGGCTCGGAGCCGCGGCTGGCCGAGGTCGCCTCCGCCGCAGGCCTGCCCGAACGGCGCGCGCACGTGCGCGGTGCGCTGTCGGCAGCGGACCGCGCTGCCGTGCTCTCGGGGGCGTCCGCCTACGCGGCGACGAGGACGGTCGCGGGGTGGCCGTGGCGCGCCGTCGAGGCGCTCACCGTCGGGGTGCCCGTCGTGGCGAGCGATACCGGGTGCCACCGTGACGTGATCGCGGACGGCGGGATGTTCGCCGCGCCGGACGACCTGCCCGACGCGCTCGCCGATGCGGCGGGCAACGGTTCTGCGCGCTTGCGGGTGCTTGCATCGGACCGCTCGCGCGCGTTCTCCTGGGCGGGCGCGGCAGAGAGGGTGTGGAGCCTGCACGCCGACCTGTGAACGGCTGGGAAGACGCTGCACAATCGGGCGACACGCCGAATTCCCCTGGTGGAAACGTCGCAACAGTGGCATCATCCCGCAACTTCCGTCACACTGGTCACATGTCTCGACGTGCCCCACGCTCGCGAAACACCCTGAGGACCTCCCGACTCCTCACCTGTTTCCTCGCCGTCTCCGCCCTCCTCGTCGGCACCGTCGTGCCGGCCACCGCCGCGACGGCCGCCGCTTCCGCTTCCGCGCCCGTCGCCCGCGCGGTCGGCGCCCCCGCGGCGTCGGGGATCGCGAAGAGCACGCTCGCCGGCTTCACGCCCGGCAACATCATCAGCGACGCCGTCTTCACCAACAAGGACACGATGACGGAGGCGCAGATCCAGGCCTTCTTCAACGCGCGCGTCTCGCGGTGCCTCGGCGGCACCGACGAGGACGGTCGTCCCATCGTGTGCATCAAGGACTTCAAGATGACCACGGTCACTCGGGCCGCCGACCAGTACTGCGACGGATACACCGGCGCCGCGAACGAGAGTGCCGCGCGCATCATCTACCGTGCAGCGCAGTCGTGCGGGATCAACCCGCAGGTGCTCATCGTGATGCTCCAGAAGGAGCAGAGCCTGGTCAACCACACGTGGCCCAGCGCCTGGCGCTACGACATCGCGCTCGGACAGGGCTGCCCGGACGACGCGCCCTGCGACCCGCAGTACGTCGGCTTCTTCCACCAGATCTACGGCGCCGCCCGCCAGATGCAGATCTACATGGAGGGCAAGTGGTTCCAGTACTACGCGCCCGGCCGCACCTGGAACATCCTCTTCAACCCGAACCGCGCGTGCGGCTCCTCGCCGGTGTACATCGCCAACAAGGCGACCTCGGCCCTCTACTACTACACGCCGTACCAGCCGAACGCCGCGGCGCTGCGCGCCGGATACGGCGACGGCGACACCTGCTCGGCCTACGGCAACCGCAACTTCTACAACTACTTCACCGACTGGTTCGGCTCCACCCAGGCGCCCCAGGTGCCCTCGCTCGCCTCGGTCAGCTCCTCGTCGTACATGGTCGGCGTCGACAGTGCCGGCGTGCTGTGGGGATACCCGTTCGCGAAGAACGTGTGGGGCAACCGCAAGCAGCTCGCGAGCGGCCTGACCGGGGTCAGCGCGGCCATGGTGGTCGGCGATCTCGACGGCAGCGGCACGCGCGACCTCATCATCCGCCAGGGCAACGGCGTCTCGGTGATGCGCGGCAGCGGCGCCAGCTTCTCGGCACCGCAGTCGCTGAACCTGGACTGGAGCGGCGTGGTGCTCTCCACCGCCGCGGGCGACCTCGACGGCGACGGCATCCCCGACGTGCTCACCACCGCCAAGAACGGCGACCTCATGCTGTGGCGCGGCAACGACAAGGGCGGCCTCCTGCCTGCGATCCGCGTCGGCTGGGGGTGGGCAGGCATGAACATGCTCGTCGGCAACATCGACCTCAACGGCGACGGCAACCCCGACCTCATCGGCAGGGACGCCGCCGGTCGACTGTTCGCCTACTACGGAGACGGCGGCGGCGGCTGGACCGGCTCCCGTCAGCTCGGGCAGGGCTGGGGCGGCATGACCGCGATCTTCGTGCCGGGCGACTTCACGGGCGACGGCGTCAACGACGTGGCGGCGCGCACCGCGAACGGCGACCTCTACATGTACCCCGGCGACGGACGGGGAGCGATCACGTCGAGCGGCAAGATCGGCAACGGCTGGCAGATCCTGTCGGCGCTGACCGGTTCGGGCGACCTCGTCACCAAGCCGCGGGCCATGCCATCGGGCGTGGGCGACGTCGACCGTGACGGCGGACCCGACGTGCTCGGGCTCACGGCACAGGGGAACCTCAACCTCTACCGCGGGAACGGCGCCGGTGCCTGGCGCGGCTCCCAGCAGATCGGCTCGGGGTGGACGGCGGGCGACCGACTGATCCCCATGGGCGACTTCAACGGCGACGGGTACCGCGACCTCGGCCGGGTGACTCCCGACGGACGGCTCTGGCTGATCCCCGGCGTCGCGGGCGGCTACGGGCAGCCCGTCGTGATCGGCAACGGCTGGCAGAACCACACGCTCCTCGTGGGCGGCATCGACTTCGACGGCGACCGCAACACCGACATGATCGCGCGCAACTCCGCCGGCCACCTCGTGTACTACCGCGGTGACGGCAGGGGCGGCTGGGCGAGCCAGGCCATCCAGATCGGCTACGGCTGGGGCGGCTTCGACATGGCCGTCAACGGCGGCGACTTCGACGGCGACGGTCGGGCGGACCTCATCATGCGCACGACCGACGCGCGCCTGTGGGTGTACCCGACCAACGGCACGGGCGGCTGGGGCACGCCGCGTCAGATCGGTGTCGGGTGGGGCGGCTTCAACGCCCTGTTCAGCCCCGGCGACTTCGACGGCGACGGCACCTCCGACCTCCTCGGGCGGCACACGAACGGCAACCTCTACCTGTTCCGCGGTGACGGCCGTGGCGGCTGGGGCGCGAGCGGCGTGATCGGGAACGGCTGGAACACGCTCACCGCCCTCGGCTGAGCGCGTGCCGTGAAGGCGTCCGGACGGGTGCCATAGGATACTGGAGTGCGCCGCGGCGACCGCCGCCGCAGCTGAATGAGTGGGGCCGTGACAGATACCCGAGATCTTTTCGCCGTCGTCCCGCGTTCCTCCTTCGACACCCCCGGCACGAGTCGCGGTCTGATCGATGTGGTGCGCTGGCGGTATCTGCTGTATCTGCTCGTGCGGACCGGCGTCACCACCCGCTACCGCAACTCGGTGCTCGGCTGGACCTGGTCGTACGTGCGACCCGGGGCGCAGTTCCTGGTGTTCTGGGTGGTCCTCGGATTGTTCCTCAGCCTGAACAGGAACATCGAGAGCTACCCCGTCTACCTGTTCTCGGGCATCGTCGTCATCAACCTCTTCTCCGAGGCGTTCAAGAACGCGACGACGTCGATCGTGAACAACGCCCCGCTCGTGCGGAAGGTGTTCCTGCCGCGGCAGCTCTTCGCCGTCTCCGCCGTGCTGGTGGCGTTCATCCACTTCCTCCCGCAGCTGGCCCTGCTGCTGATCGTGTGCCTCTTCCTCGGCTGGATCCCCGGGATCACCGTGCTCTCGGTGCTCGCCGCGCTGGCGGGCATCGTCATCGTCACGCTGTTCGCGCTGGGGCTCGGCCTGTTCTTCGGCGCGATCAACGTGCGGTTCCGTGACGCGGAGAACATCGTCGAACTGCTGCTCCTGCTCGCGACCTGGGCCTCGCCCGTGCTCTACGCGTGGACGATGGTGCAGGAGGCCGTCCGCACGCTCGGCTGGCCGGACTGGATCCTCGAGCTCTACATGCTGAACCCGATCACGCAGGGCGTCGAGCTGTTCCACTACGCCTTCTGGCGTCCGGTCACCGAGACGACCATGCCGCTGCCGCCCGGCCTCGGCTGGAACACGCTGTGGACGTTCCTGATCGCCCTGGGCACGCTGCTGATCGGGCAGCTCGTCTTCCGCCGACTCGAGGGAAGGTTCGCGCAGGACCTATGAGTACCGCCATCGCCCCCCGCCCGAGCATCGTCGTCGACGGTGTGCGGAAGAACTTCACGCTGAACCACGCGCTGTCGCTCAAGGACACCGTGGTCGCCTGGATCCGACGTCGCAAGACCTCCAGTACCTTCGAGGCGCTCAAGGGGCTCGACCTCGTCATCAACGAGGGGGAGTCGGTCGCGATCCTCGGGCTCAACGGCTCGGGCAAGTCCACTCTCCTCAAGCTCATCTCGGGGGTCATGGAACCCGACGCGGGCGAGGTGCTCACGCGCGGCAGGGTCGCGGGTCTCATCGAGGTCGGTGCCGGCTTCCACCCCGAGCTGTCCGGGCGCGAGAACGTGTTCCTCAACGCGGCGATCCTGGGCATGCAGCGCAAGGAGATCGAGGAGCGCTACGACGAGATCGTCGCGTTCAGCGAGATCGAGCAGTTCATCGACCAGGAGGTCAAGCACTACTCCTCCGGCATGTTCATGCGGCTCGCGTTCTCCGTGGCGATCCACGTCGAGCTGGACGTGCTGCTCGTCGACGAGATCCTGTCGGTCGGCGACGCGCCCTTCCGGGAGAAGTGCCGGCAGAAGTTCGGCGAGCTGATCGCGCAGAAGAAGACCCTCGTCGTCGTGAGCCACGACATGGAGATGGTGCGTGAGCTCTGCACCCGAGGCGTGGTGATCAACAAGGGCGAGGTCGTGTACGACGGCGAGATCGAGGGCGCGATCGCGTTGGTCGACGAATGATCGGCGACTGGGTCGCGCAGTCGGGGCTGATCGCCCTGACGCTCCTCGTCTTCTTCGTCCCCGGTCTTCTGCTGGGCGCCGCTCTCCGTCTGCGCGGGTTGACGCTCTGGGCGTCGGCCCCGAGCCTCTCGGTCGGCACGCTCGCGGTGCTGGCCATCGTCTTCCCGTTCCTCGGGGTGCACTGGGGTCTCGCTTCTGTCGGCATCGCGGTCGCGGTCGTCGTGGCGGTGGTGTTCGCGGTGTCGCTGCTGCTTCGTCGCGGTCGCAGCGTGGCCGACGTGCCACGGCGGCAGCCCCGGCACCTCGCGCTCCTGGCCGTCGGCCTCATCGTCGGCGGCGGCCTCAACGCGGCGCGATTGATGGCGTACGTCGGCACCCCGACCGCGATCTCCCAGACGAACGACGCCGTCTTCCACCTGAACGCGCTGCGCTGGGCCGCCGAGTCCGGCACGGTCTCGTCGCTCGACCTCTCCGGCCTGCTGGGCGGATCCACCTTCTATCCCGCGGCCTGGCACGCCATGACCTCCCTGGTGGCTCTGGACATCGGCTCGATCCCGGTCGCGGCCAACATCGTCGCGCTGGTGATCGCCGCGGTGGTGTGGCCGCTGAGCGTGTCGCTGCTCGCCCACGTCGTCAGCCGCGGGGATGCACTGGTCACGGCGCTGGCGGCCGGGTTGTCGGCGGGCCTGATGGCGTTCCCGCAGCTCATGTTCGAGTGGGGTGTCCTGTACCCCTACGCCCTCTCGCTCGCCGTCGTCCCCGCCGCGGTCGCCCTCACGATCGTCGCGGTGCGGACGTGGCGGGGCGCACGGCGCGGTGAACGCCTTCTGGCCGCTGCGGGTCCGGGCGTCGCCGCGCTCCTGGCGGTGACGGCGGCCACGCTGTCGCAGCCGTCGTCCGTGCTCACGTGGGGTGCGCTGGTGATGCTGTGGTTCTCCGGGAGCCTGCTGCTCGGCATCCGCCGCCCCGGCGCGCGCCCTGTGCTGCGGTGGAGCGTGATCGTGGTCGGCTGGGCCGCGGTGGGCGTCGTGTGGCTCGTCCTGGCCTACCTCGCCGGACCGGTGCTGTGGCGGTCGTACCGCGGCGTGTTCGGCGCGATCGCCGACGTGCTGGTGAACAGCCACTCGCTGCTGCCCGCGGCGTGGGGGATGAGCGTGCTGCTGCTGGCCGGATTGATCGCCGCCGTGCGCGACCGGCGACTGCGGTGGCTGGCGGTGGGATGGGCCGGGTTCTCGCTGCTCTACATCGTGAGCGTCGGCACCGACCTTCCCTTCATCAAGAGGGCCCTCACCGGTCCCTGGTACGGCGACTCCTTCCGGCTCGCGGCGATGGTGCCGATCGTCGTCGTCCCCCTCGCCGCCTTCGGCCTCGCCATGATCGTGCGGATGGTGTCCGCCGCGATCCCGAGGCTCACGGGAGCGCGTCGCGACGCGGTCGCGCTGGTCTCGCTGGCGGTCGTCGCCGTGGTCGGGATCGTCAACGTCGCGCTCTCCCCGGTGGTGCTACTGCGCGTCGCGGACGAGACGGACGAGCAGTCCCGCTACGCGATGAACGCCGACAGCTACCTCTCCGACGACGAGTACCGCCTGCTCACCGAGCTTCCCGACCTCGTGTCGCGGGATTCGCTGATCATCGCGAACCCCTCCACGGGAGCCGGCTTCGCCTACGTGCTCGGGGAGCGCGACATCGTCCCCCGCACGTGGGCGCCGCCGCAGTCCGCCGCGTGGGACGTGATCGCCGCGCACCTGCGTGACGCTGCGGAGGACCCCGCGGTGTGCGAGGCCCTCGCCGCCTACGGCGACCCGGAGTACGTGCTCGACTTCGGCATCGGCGGCACCGGTCCCGGCGAGTACCTCATGCCCGGCATGACCGACTTCGAGGACCGGCCGGGATTCGAGGAGGTCGCCTCGGAGGGTGACGCGAGCCTCTGGCGGATCACCGCCTGCGGCTAATCCTCGGGCTGGCCGTCGTCCGGGGCGGCACGACGCGCGCCGTCCTGCGGGTCCTGCGACGCCTGCAGGAGCGCGAGCTTGCGCGCGAGCAGGGTGAGGCTGCGCTGCTGCGCGGCGTTCTTCCTCGACTGCGTGTAGACGAAGACCATGAAGATGACCACCAGCGCGTACAGCAGCAGGTCGGTGCCGCGCCCGACGCCCACGAGGTTCGCGACCCAGGTGAGCCACTGGGGGAACAGGATCGACACGATCGCCACGAGCACGAAGCCGCCGTACAGGAGACGGCGGATCGCCAGGTGGCTGTCCGCACCGGTCCGGCGCATGAACACGGCGCCGATGGCGATGACGGCCGCGATGAGAAGGATCTGGATCCACATGGCGTTCACCGCACGATCAGGTCGACGAGGATGTTGACGGAGTTGAGCACCGATTGGCCCTTCGATTTGGAGTAGTCGGTGTAGAGGAGCTCGACCGGGTGCTCGATCCACGGCAGCCCCGTGTCGCCGAGCTGCAGCACGATCTCGGTGGCGTGCGCCATCCGGTCCTGCTTGAGCTGCAGGCGCGCGGCGGCGTCGGCGCGGATGACGCGAAGGCCGTTGTGCGCGTCGGTGAGCTTGACGCTCGTGGTCATGTTGGTCACCCACACCGCGGTCTTCAGGATCACGCGCTTCATCCAGCCCGGGTTCGTCCGGTCGTCGAGGAAGCGCGAGCCGAACACGATCGCCGCGCCGCTGGCACGCGCCGCGGCGACCATCGCCACCGCGTCGTCGATGCGGTGCTGGCCGTCGGCATCGAAGGTCACGATGTACTCGCAGCCCGGCTGGGACAGGGCGTACTCGATGCCCGTCTGCAGGGCCGCACCCTGACCGAGGTTGATCGGGTGCTCGACGATGTGGGCTCCGGCGCGTCGTGCCACCTCCAGGGAGCCGTCGGTGGAGCCGTCGTCGATGCACACGATGTTCGGGAAGTGGGGGAGGACCCCCGCGATGACGCCGGCGATGACGCTTGCTTCGTTGTACAGCGGTACGACAACCCAGGTATGCGGGTCGGGAGTGGCTGGGTTGGTCACACCCCTATCCTCTCAGGAAACGCCTGTGCGAGCAGATAGGATGACCGAGTCCCCTTCCCGAGCCGCGAGGAGAATCCCGCATGCCCTCACCGACCGACGTCCGGATCGTCGATTCGGCCGATGTGTCCCCCGAGGCGAAGATCGGAGCAGGGAGCTCGATCTGGCATCTGGCCCAGGTGAGGGAAGACGCGCAGCTCGGCGAGAACTGCATCGTCGGCCGCGGCGCCTACATCGGCACCGGTGTCGTCATGGGCGACAACTGCAAGGTGCAGAACTACGCGCTCGTGTACGAGCCCGCTCGACTCGGCGACGGCGTGTTCATCGGACCGGCCGTCGTGCTCACGAACGACACGTACCCGCGGGCGATCAACGCCGACGGCACGCAGAAGAGCGCGCACGACTGGGAGCCCGTCGGCGTCACGATCGAGCGTGGCGCCTCGATCGGTGCCAGGGCGACCTGCGTCGCGCCCGTGACCATCGGCGCCTGGGCGACGGTGGCGGCCGGGGCCGTCGTGGTGAAGGACGTCCCCTCCTACGCGCTCGTGGCCGGGGTGCCGGCCCGCCGCATCGGCTGGGTGGGCGAAGCGGGCGTTCCCCTCACGCGCGCCGACGACGACAAGACCTGGGTGTGCCCCGCGACCGGCGGACGCTACACCGAGACAGACGGAACACTGACCAAGGAGACCGTGTGAGCGAGTTCATTCCCCCCGCCAAGCCGATCATCGGCGACGAAGAGCGCGAGGCCGTCGATCGGGTGCTGCGCAGCGGCATGGTCGCGCAGGGCCCCGAGGTCGCCGCGTTCGAGCAGGAGTTCTCGGCGCACTTCGTGCCGGGGCGGCCCTCCGTGGCCGTGAACTCCGGCACCGCCGGTCTGCACCTGGGTCTGCTCGCCGCGGGCGTCGGCCCCGGCGACGAGGTCATCGTGCCGTCGTTCACGTTCGCGGCGACGGGCAACTCCGTGGCCCTCACCGGCGGCACCCCGGTGTTCGTCGACATCGAGCCGGAGACCTTCACGCTCGACCCCGAAGCCGTCGCGGCCGCAATCACGCCCAAGACCAAGGGCATCCTCCCGGTGCACCTGTACGGTCACCCCGCCCGCATGCGCGAGCTGGAGGCCCTGGCCGCCGAGCGCGGCGTGGCCCTGTACGAGGACGCCGCGCAGGCGCACGGCGCCTCGCTCGACGGCCGCCCGGTCGGCTCGTTCGGCGACTTCGCGATGTTCAGCCTCTACCCGACCAAGAACATGACCAGCGGCGAAGGCGGCATGGTCACCACGGCCACGGACGAGATCGCCCGTCAGGTCAAGCTCCTGCGCAACCAGGGCATGGAGCGGCAGTACGAGAACGAGATCATCGGCTTCAACGCCCGCATGACCGACATCCACGCCGCGATCGGCCGGGTGCAGCTGCACAAGGTCGACGCCTGGACGAAGACCCGTCAGCAGAACGCGGCCTTCCTGGACGCGAACCTGCGCGGCGTGGTCGTGCCCCCGGTCGCCGACGGTGCCGTGCACGTGTACCACCAGTACACGGTCCGGGTGCCGGAGGACCGCGACGGCTTCGTGGCGGCGCTCAAGAACGAGCACAACGTCGGCGCCGGCGTGTACTACCCGATCCCGAACCACCGGCTGCCCTCGCTCACGCGCTTCGCCCCGGGCCTCGACCTCCCCGAGACCGAGCGTGCCGCCCGCGAGGTCGCCTCGCTGCCGGTGCACCCGTCGCTCAGTCAGGACGACCTCGAGCGCATCGTCACCGCGGTGAACGCCGTCGCGGGGGCAGGCGCCTGATGGCGGCGAATCTGCGCGCCGGACTGCTCGGCGTCGGGATGATGGGCCGCAACCACGCCCGCGTGCTGCGTGACGTGGAGGGCATCGACCTGGTCGCGATCGCCGACCCGGGCGGTGACCCGCACAAGGTCGCGGGCGAGCTCGAGATCCTCCCCGACATCGAGGCGCTCATCGCCGCCGGTATCGACATCGCCGTGGTCGCCGTGCCGACCGCGTTCCACGAGGACGCGGCGCTCAAGCTGGCCGACGCCGGGGTGCACACCCTCGTCGAGAAGCCGATCGCGCACTCGCTCGAGGCGGGGCGCCGGATGACGGACGCCTTCGCCGCCCGGGGCCTGGTCGGAGCCGTCGGCCACGTCGAGCGCTTCAACCCCGCGCTGCAGGAGATGCGACGCCGCCTGGAGGCGGGGGAGCTCGGTGACGTGTACCAGATCGCGACCCGCCGCCAGAGCACGTTCCCCGCCCGCATCGCCGACGTGGGCGTGGCGAAGGACCTCGCGTCCCACGACATCGACCTCACGAGCTGGGTCGCGCAGAGCGAGTACACCACGGTGTTCGCGCAGACCGCGCACAAGAGCGGACGCGACTACGAGGACATGATCACGGTCACCGGCCGGCTGGCCAACGGCGTGATCGTCAACCACCTCGTCAACTGGCTCTCGCCCATGAAGGAGCGCATCACGGTCGTCACCGGCGACCGCGGCACCTTCATCGCCGACACCGCGACCGGCGACCTGACGTTCTACGCCAACGGCACCATCCCGCTCGAGTGGGAGTCGATGCTCGCGTTCCGCGGCGTGTCCGAGGGCGACATCACCCGGTTCTCCTTCGCCAAGCGCGAGCCGCTGCGGGTCGAGCACGAAGCCTTCCGCGACGCCGTCCTCGGCAAGCCGAACGACGTCGTCACGATGGAGCAGGGCCTGCGCACGCTCGAGGTCGTCGAGGGCGCTCTCTCCTCCGCCGCCAACGGCGCATCCGTCGCCCTCTGAACGCGAGAACATGAAACGCATCTGGCCGGTCCTCAAGGATCTCCTCCCGCTGCTGCCGACCGGCGCGCAGCGGTACTTCGTCGGGTACATGATCGCCACGACGCTCATCACCGCACTCGACGTGGTGGCGATGTCGCTGCTGGCCGTGATCATCGGCCCGGCACTCACCGGTGGGGCGCTGCGGCTCCCGCTGATCGGCGAGGTCTCACCCGACATGACGCCGCTTCTGGTGCTCGGCGCCTGCGCGCTCATCATCCTGAAGTCGGTGCTCTCGGTCACGCTGCACTGGTTCGCCACGCGCCGGTTCGCGCGCTACGAGCTCGAGATCGGCGACCGGATGTTCAAGGCGTACATCAACTCCAGCTGGGAGGAGCGCTCGAAGCGCACGGTCGCCGAGATCACGCGCATCGCGGACGGCGGCATCGCGAACACGATGTCGGGCTTCCTCCTTCCGCTCATGCGCGTCCCCAGTTCGATCTTCACGTTCGTGCTGATCATCGTCGTGCTGCTGGTGGTCGACCCGATCACCGCGCTCATCGCCATGGTGTACCTGATCCTCGTCGCGCTCATCGTGCACCAGGTGGTGACGAAGCGCTCGCTGGAGGCCGCCACCGTCAACCGCAACTACAGCTACCGCGTCGCGATCCTGATGACCGAGATGATGGAAGCGCTGAAGGAGCTCAGCCTCCGCAACCGGCTCGCCGACGTCGCACAGCTGGTGACGGACAGCCGCCACCACTCGGTCCGCGCCAGGGCGAACGCGTCGTTCCTCGGTGTCGTCCCGTCGTTCGCGTTCGAGTCCGCCCTCATCGGCGGCGTCGTGATCATCGGCGGCGTCTCCTACTGGCAGGGCGGTCTGGCGGCCGCGTTGTCGTCCGTCGCACTGTTCACCGCGACCGGCTTCCGCCTGATCCCGGCGATCAGCGGCATCCAGGGCGGCATCGTGCAGGGTGTCGCGAGCATCCCCTCGGCACAGGACGTCATCGGTGACCTCACCGCCGCGGAGAAGGACATGGAGGTGTCGCAGACGCCCGCCGACACCGCGGAGCTGGCGGAGAACCCTCGGCTGCTCAGCCTGTCGGACGTGCACTTCCGGTACCCGGGAGCCGACGAGGACGTCATCCGCGGGCTCTCGCTCGACATCCCCCTCGGCAGCTCGCTGGGCATCGTCGGGCCGTCCGGAGCCGGCAAGTCGACGCTGATCGACCTGCTCCTCGGCCTCAGCCAGGCCACGACCGGCGACATCGAGATCGACGGGCACCCGCTCTCGAGCGTGCTCCGTCAGTGGCGCGGGCGCGTCGGCTACGTGCCGCAGCGGGTGGCGCTGTTCGACGCCTCGATCGCGCAGAACGTCGCCCTGACCTGGACGGATGAGATCGACCGGGACCGCGTGGAGTACGCCCTGGAACGCGCGCAGCTCAGCTCGCTCGTCGCGTCGCGGGCGAACGGCATCGACGAGCGCATCGGCGAGCGGGGCGTGTCCCTGTCCGGCGGTCAGCAGCAGCGTCTGGGCATCGCCCGCGCGCTGTACACCGATCCGCTGGTGCTGGTGCTCGACGAGGCCACGAGCTCTCTCGACACGAAGACCGAGGACGAGGTCACCAAGGCGATCCGGTCGCTGCAGGGCGAGGTCACGCTGATCTCGGTGGCGCACCGCCTGTCGACCATCAAGGACTACGACCGGATCTGCTACATGGACGAGGGCGTGATCGCCGCGCAGGGCACCTTCGTGGAGGTCGCCTCCTCGCTGCCGGCGTTCGCCGAGCAGGTGCTGCTGGCCGGACTCTCCGGAGAGCTCGAGCGCCGGGCGTGACTCCGCCGCCCGACCGGGTCGGTCAGACGATCCGGTCGGTGCGGTTCGCGGCGTAGAACAGCCGCGCCATCGCCTGCGGGTGCAGGGAGAACAGCGGGTTGGGCGTGAGCAGCGCCCCCAGTGACCGCTGGTTCCAGCGGTCGTTCGCGAGGATGCGGATCCGCTCCACGTCGGGCGCCGCCGAGAAGGTCTCGTCGATGATGCGATGGTCGACCCGCGACAGCAGCCGCAGGGCCCCGGGGGCCAGGGCCACGAGTCGGTCCAGGGTCTCCCGCAGCTCGGCCTGGTGCGTGACCAGCTCCGGCGTCGTCGTCGCACGGACGCCGATCGCGCTGAGGAACTGGATGCGCAGCAGCTTGACGACCGCTGCGGTGCGGGCGCGGCGGCCGAGGGCGCGGAACCAGGGCGCGGCTTCGAGGCCGTCGAGGAAGGCGAAGTCCTCGCGCACCGGGCGTGCCGTGAACGTGACGCGGTCGCCCTCGTCCTCGTGCCCGACGTACGCGGGACCGTCGATGTCGACGGCGAGGTCGCGCCCGCGGAACCACAGCTCTCCGGTCAGGGCGATGTCCTCTCCGGACGACAGGCCCTCGGTGAAGCGCAGATGGCCGAACCGTTCGCGGTCGATGAGGCCGAGCGGCGCGCTGCGGTAGGAGAGGCGGTCCTTCGCGGCGTCGAGCCGCCGCGATCGACGTCCGTTCCGCACGGGAGGAAGCGGGTTGTTGTGGCGCCCGACGAGCGTGATCTTCGGGATCACCGCGCTCGCCCCGGTCTCGCGCTGGATGCGCAGCCAGGAGTCCAGCGCGCCGGGCGCGAACTCGTCGTCGGAGCCGAGCAGCGCGATGAACGGGGCGGTGGACGACGCGAAGCCGAGGTTCATCGGTCCGGCCGGCGAGCGGATGCCGTCCTGCAGCTCGAGCAGGACCACGCGCTCGTCCTCCGCGTACTCGCCGAGGTTGCCGCGGATCACGGCGGGATCGATGTTGTGCGCGACCACCAGCACGCGCACCGGAGCGGCGGTGGCGTCGAGCACCGAGGCCACCGCACGACGGATCGGTCGGGTGGCGGAGTGGACGGCGATCGTGACGTCGACCAGGGGCGACGCGGTCACAGCTGCCCCACCCGCTGCGATCGGGCGCCCGCGGCGAGCGTGCGGAAGGGGGCGTGCCGGTGCAGCGCCAGGAATGGGTTCCGGGGGAGCTGAGCGGCGGGGGAGAGATAGATCCACCGACGACCGAGCAGGGCGCGGGTGCGCTCGGGATCGGGCGCCCCGCGGCGCAGCTCGTCCATGACCCGGCGGTCGGCGATCGACAGCACCGACAGCACTCCCGGGGCCCAGGCGCTGACGCGGTCGACCACGGCGAGGAGCTCGGCGGCGACCGCGGCGATGCCCGGGGTCTCCAGGCGCGCGGCCACGGCGTCGAAGAAGTGGATGCGGAGCAGCTTGACGGCCAGGGCGCGGCGGTCGGCGGTCGAGGCGGCCGCGAACCAGTCCGCCTCCTCGATCACGCGGAGGAACGCGAAGTCGGCCGCCACGTCGCGCGGAGCGGAGGTGACGCGGTCGTCCGCGTCGTCGTGGCCCACGTACGGGGGGCCGTAGAGGTCGTAGGCGATGCTCGTCGCCGTGATCCACAGCTCAGAGGTGTACGGCAGGTCCTCGCCGGACGTGAGGCCCTCGGTGAAGCGCAGGTCGCCGAAGCGCTCGCGGTCGATGAGGCCGAGGGGCGCGCTGCGGTAGTGCAGGCGGTCGCGGTCGGCGCTCAGGCCGGTCGTGCGGCGTCCGCGGCGCACGGGCGGGTACGGGTCGGGGCCTCCGGTCACCAGGCGGATGCGACCGATCACGACGTCGGCATCCGTCGCGCGCTGCAGCGCCAGCCACGAGTCGATCGCGCCAGGGGCGAACTCGTCGTCGGAGCCGAGCAGGGTGTGGAAGCGTGCCGTCGCCGCCGCCATCCCGAGGTTCATCGGGCCGGCGGGCGACGGGATGCCGTCGCGGAGGGAGAGCAGCCGGACGGCCGGGTGTTCCGCCCAGGTGCCGAGGTTCGTGCGGATGATCTCCTGGTCGATGTTGTGTGCCACCACGTTCACGCGCACCGGAGCGGTCGTGCCTTCGATGACGGAGGCGACGGCGCGCGCGATGGGCCGGGTGGCGGAGTGGACGGCGATCGTGACGTCGACAAGTGGGGATTCCATACCGGATCGATGCTACCGCGGAGGCCTACGCCATCATGTCGCGCAGGGTCCGGTACGGGGCGTGCCGGTGCAGGGCGAGGAACGGGTTCGCCGTGAGCCGCGCATCGAGCCCGCCGCCCCAGCGGGCCGAGAGGAGGGCGCGGATCCGGTCGGCCGACGGCGCGCTCGTTTCGAGCTCACGGAGCACCTTCCGGTCCGCGCGGCACAGCAGCGCGGTTGCGCCGGGGGACATCCGCTCGATCGCCGCGGCGGTGTCGAGCAGCTCGGCGCGGTAGGCGGCGATCCCGCCCGGGGCGTCCAGCCGGGCGGCGACGGCATCCATGAGGTGCACGCGGAGGTTCTTCACGCCGAACCCCCGGCGCGCCGAGCGCGAGGCAGCCCGGTACCAGGGCTTGGCGGCGACGATGTCGAGAAACGCGAAGTCGGCCGACAGGGGTCGGACGGTGCGGGTCACACGGTCGACCGCATCGTCGTGGCCGACGTACGCCGGGCCCGTACGGTCGTAGGCGATGTGCGCGCCGGTGAACCACAGCTCCGCGGTGAACTCGAGGTCCTCGCCGGACTCGAGGCCCGGGGTGAAGCGCAGGTCGGGGAAGCGCGTCCGGTCGATGAGGCCGAGCGGCATGCAGCGGTAGCTGAGGCGGTCCTTGTCGACGTCGAGCTCCCGCACCCGTCCGCGACGTCGCGGCGGTGTCGGCTCTGCCGCCTCGTCCACGCGCACGCGCGGGATGACGGTGGTCGCGCCGGTCGAGCGGGCGACGGCGAGCCAGGAGTCGAGTGCCCCCGGCTCCAGCTCGTCGTCCGAGCCCATGACCGAGAAGTACGGCGCCTCGGCCAGCGCGATGCCGTGGTTCATCGGCCCGGCGGGGGAGGGGATGCCGTCCTGCAGGGACACGACGCGCACCTCGGGCCGCGTGCCCAGGTCGCCGAGGTTGGCGGAGATCGCCTCGGGATCGGTGTTGTGCGCGACCACGGTGACCCGCACGGCGGCGGTCGTGTCGAGCACGGAGGAGACCGCGCGGCGGATGGGACGAGCGGGCGTGTGCACGGGGATGACCACGTCCACGTCGGGCGACGGCATGTCGTCGATCCTATCGCGGGCGTTGCGGACGGACGGGGCGCGGGGGTCGGCACTGTATCCTTTCCGGAGCCCTGTCCTCGATCAGAGAGTCTCGTCGCGTGCACTCCGCCTCCACCCTCGCTCAGCCCACGCAGCGGCTGGACTCGCTCACCGGGCTGCGCTGGTGGGCAGCGTTCGCGGTCTTCCTGTACCACATGAATGTGTTCGCACCTCTGCCGGGTTCGGTGCAGTCGGTGCTGCTGAACGGCTATCTCGGCGTGACGTTCTTCTTCGTGCTCTCCGGTTTCGTGCTCACGTGGTCGGCGCGGCCGAACGTGCCCACCTCGACGTTCTACTGGCGTCGCTTCGCACGCATCTGGCCATCGCACATGGTGGCGCTCCTGATCGCGATCCCCGTGTTCTACACGTTGGCGCCGGTTCCGGAGGGGAGCTTTCTGAAGCCGTTCGACCTCGGCATCCTCCTGCTGTCGGTCGTCGTGATCCAGGCCTGGTGGTCCAACCCCGCCATCCTCTTCTCCGGCAACCCGGCCGCGTGGACGCTCACCTGCGAGGCCTTCTTCTATGCGCTGCACCCGTGGATCTCCCGGGTCCTGGTGCCGATGGCCAAGCGCGGGGCGCTGCTGCTGGCGGTCGGTGTCGTCGCCTACGCGTTCGTGTACCGCGCGGTGGCCCTGTTCGCCCCGGACCTCGGACTCGCCGCGCTCCCGGTGCCCGTGCAGCGGCTTCCGGAGTTCGTGCTGGGCATGGCGCTCGCGTGGGCCATCCGCTCCGGCTGGCGACCGCGCATCCACCCGCTCATCGGCGTCGCCGCTCCCGTGGCGGTGATTCTGGCGCACTACGCCTCCGGGCGGTTCATCCCGACCTGGAGCGTGACCCCGGCGATCAGTGGCATGCTCAACGAGCTGTTCACGGTCGCGTGCGGCATCGCGATCGTCTCGCTCGCCGTGCATGCACTGCGCGGCGGACGGCTGTGGTTCGCGTCGAAGTGGCAGGTGCGGCTGGGTGAGTGGTCCTTCGCCTTCTACCTCGTGCACGCGACGTTCATCTACGTGGCGCTGCGCGTCTTCGGCTACCAGCCCGCGTCGTGGAGCAACCTGCTCTGGTTCGCCGCCCTGTTCGTGGTCGACCTGGTGGCCGCATGGGCCCTCCACACGTTCGTCGAGCGCACGCTGGAGAAGCGCATGCGCCGCTGGAAGGACGACCGGGACGCGCGCCGCCGCACGCGAGAGGCGGTCGCGTCAGCCTGAGGCGCGGATCCAGCCGTCGAGCAGGACCGCGGCGCTCCGGCGCCCGGAGTGCACGGCCTCGACGAACACCGGCCCCGCCGCGGCCGCGGCGGCCGCTGCCTCACGGTCGGAGATCAGTCCGGCGACCACCTCGCCGAGGGTGTCCGGCGTGGCCTCGACGATCGGCAGCGGCAGTCCCACCTCCGCCTCGATGGCGCGGCGTACGTCGGGCAGCACGTGTCCGACCACCACGCGACCCGTCGCCATGGCCTCGCAGGCCGCGACTCCGTAGGAGCCGGCGCGGAACTGGTCGAGCACGATGTCGGCGTCGCTCAGCACCTCGGGCATCCGGTCGGCGGCGACGCCGGTCACGAGCTCGTACTCGATGTCACCGCTCGCGATGAGGGAGGCGAGGGCGGGCTCGATCAGGTGACTGCCCTTCTGCACGACGGAGGTGGAGGAGTGGATCACCCGCACCCGGTCGCGGTCCATGGCGGGGCGCCGCGCCCGGAACCGCGCGGTGTCGACGACCACGGGACACCACGTCGCCCACGGAACATCGTGCAGCAGGTCGGGTGTGGACACGAACGTCGGGCGACGCAGCTCCGTCAGCAGTGCGAGGTTGGCGTCCGCATCGGCCTGCAGCACGGCGGTGCGCGGATCGTCGGGGTACGGCGACCACGGGGTGCGCAGCGCATGGTCGCGGGGGCTGCGGATGTCGGTGCCGTGGCACAGGTACGCGACGGACACCCCCGCCTCCTCCAGCGCCGCGACCTCCGCGCGGACCTGCCGGTCGAACAGGCGGCCGAACAGCGGGCGCTCCGCCTCGATCAGCACGTGCGAGAACCGGCTGACGGCCTCCCACTCCGACTGCTGCCACTCGGTGGACGAGGTGGAGGAGATCGGGACCGGGACGTCCGCGGGGAAGGAGAGCCCGCCGGGCAAGACCTCCTCCATGTTGCGGGCGGCGATCTCCGGGTCCGCCTGCTCCAGGGCGCGCGCCCAGCGATACCCCTGGCCCGAGTAGTTCGTCGGGCCGATGAAGACCCGCACCCCGGCATCCGGCACGTCGGCCACCGGGGCGTCGCCGCCGCCGAGCGCGCGATGCGCCAGCCGACCGATCAGGCCGTCCGGGTCGCGCGCCGCCGAGTCGAGGGCGCGGTTGACCCAGCGGGGCAGTCGGGAGCGGTGCCGGATGATCCAGCCGGCGATCGCGTTCAGCCGCGCGCGCATTTCAGCGTCCGTCCCTCGTCTGGCCGACCGACTCGATCACGTCGACGACGCGGCCGGCGACCGCGGCCATCGAGTGCCGTTCCGCCGTCCAGTCGGCGACGCTCCGCCGCTCCGCCGCGCTCAGCGGGCGGGCCGCGAGGGCGGCCATGGCCACCGCGACCGACTCGGCGGCGTAGCCGCTGACGATGCCGCCGCGCACCTCCAGGTTCGCCTGGTCGAGGTAGGCGCCGGTGGGTCCGTTCGGCGGACCGGCGAAGATGACGGGGCATCCGGCGGCCATCGACGAGTACGCCTTCGTGGCGAACGCGTACTCGTAGCCGGTGCCGGGGCGCTGGGTGGCGATGGTCGCGACGGCGCGGTGCAGATGCGGGACCAGCTCGCTGCTGGGCATGGTCTCGACGAACTCCACGGAGTCGGCGACCCCGAGCTCGCGGGCCCGCTGCTCCAGGAAGGCGCGCTCGCTGCCGTTGCCGATGAAGCGCAGGGTGTACCCGGGGGTGCTGCGGCTGAACGCGGCGAACCCGTCGACGGCGATGTCGGCGCCGTGCCAGTGCGAGTAGGTGCCGGCGTACAGGAACACGGGTTCGGTCGGCGCCTCCGCCTCGGCGTCGGCCGGGGGGAGGAAGGCACCGGTGTCCGCCCCGAACCCGGTCACGACGGCCGGTCGGTCCACGCCGAGCGCGGCGATCCGGTCGAGCACGCCCTGGGAGATCGTGACGATGCGCCGCGCTCCCCGCATCGCGAAACGCTCGGTCGCGCGCAGCACGCGGATCACCAGGCGCGACGAGGTCACCTGCTCCGCGGCATCGGACCAGACGTCGGCGGCGTCGTACACGTAGGGGATGCGCCGCAGCGCGCACACGAGCCGCACCACGAACCCCGTGGTGGGCGGCGGCTCCATGAACACCACGTCGGGGCGCCGCAGGAACAGGAGTCGGAAGAACAGCGGCACGTCGAAGCTGGCGTACGGGAGGTAGCCGCGCACGTAGCCGCTGCGGTCGCGCAGCACCGGGGCCATGCGCACGTCTTCGACGGGTGTCCCCTCGTCGAGGCCGTGCGGCGGACGCACGGTGAGCACGGTGACGCGGTGCCCGCGGGCGACCGCCTCGTCGGCGACGGCGCCGAGGAACGACGACGCGGCCGAGGGCTCGGGGCGGTAGATGCGCGAGACGATCGCGAGGCGCATGCTCATGCTCATGCGGAGAGGAAGTGCGTCATCAGCTGCGCGCGGGAGAAGTCGCCGTTGTGCACGCGTCGGACGAACTCCCTCCCGGTCGCGGCGATCGCGCGGTAGTGGTCCCGTCGCACGGCGATGTCGCGCAGCATGTGTTCGAGTGTGTCCGGGGTGGTCTCCGGGATCGGCAGGGTCATGCCCGCGTGCCCCTCCACCTCGCGCCGGGCCTGCTCCGTGACGTGGGCCAGCACCACCCGCCCGGCGGTCATGCTCTCGCACGCCGCGACACCGTAGTCGCCGACCCGGAACTGGTCGAGCACGACGTCGGCGGACGCGACCACGGCCGGCATCTCGTGGTTGGGGACGCGGTCCAGCTGGATGAACTCGATGAGCCCCTCGTCGTGCAGCTTCTGCGCTACGGGGACGATGAGCGGCGTGCCCTTGACGTGCGCGTTGGTGGGCGCGTGGATGACGCGGATGCGCTCGCGCTCCAGGAGCGGCTCGTCGTTGATCCACTGCTCCTGGTCGATCACCACGCCGAGGAAGTGCGCGCGGGGAAGGTCGACGAGCAGGCCGGCGGTCGAGACGAACGTGGGCACGTCGAGGTCGGCGATCGCCGCGAGGTTGTCGGCCACGGCCTTCTCCGCGAGGTCGAAGGGCACCCAGTCCTCGCTGTCGACGAACAGCGACCACGGCGTCGACTCCAGGTGGGTCGACGGCAGTCGCACGTCGGTGCCGTGTCCGACGATGCCCACGCGCACACCGCGCTCCTGCAGCAGTGCGGTCTGACGGCGCAGGTCGCCGGAGAACATCCCGCCGAGGATGGGGAAGCACGCCTCGATGAGCACGTGCGTGTAGTTCGTCGCGATCGCATCGAGCATCGAGCGCTGCCATGCGCGGGAGTGCTCCGCGGTGCGCCAGGTCACGGTGTAGTCGGCGGGGTACTGCAGGAGGTTGTTGCCCGCGTGCACGTAGTTGACCGCGGACACCTCACCCGTCGACTCGGCCGCGCGCGACCACCGGTACCCCTGGCCGGCGTAGTTCACCGGTCCCACCAGCATCCGGATCGGACGGGAGAGGTCGGGCAGCGGCGGCGGGGGCGGGGTCACGCCCTTCGCCCGGTCGACGGTCGACGCGATCGCGTCCTGCACCGGCTTCGGGACGAGCTTCCAGGCGGCTTCAACGCGGGGATGCATCGGTGTCCTCCTCGTGCGGATCAGGGGCGGTGGCATGCAGCCAGGCTTCGTCGAGCACGGCGGCGGAGCGACGGCCGTCGTGGACGGCGCGGACGAACGTGTCGCCGGTGGCGCGGAGGGCGTCGAGGCCGTCGTGTGCGGCGAGCTCGCGCAGGACGCCCTCGATCGTGTCGGGCGTGGCCTCGACGATGGGCGGCTCCAGCCCGGTCTCCTCACGGACGGTCGCGCGCACCCGCTCGCTCAGGTGCCCGACGACGACGCAGCCGGACGCGAGGGCCTCGCACGCCGCCACGCCGTAGGAGCCGATGCGCAGCTGATCGATCACCACGTCGGCCGCGGCGAAGCGGTCGGGCATCTGCGCGGTCGGCACGCCCTGGATCAGATCGAGCTCGATGACCCCCTCCGCCTGCAGCCGCTCGAGCGTGTCGCGGATGAGGTGCGTGCCCTTGATCACGGACACCGACGGGGCGTGGGCGACCCGGAGACGCGCGCCGGGCGTGCGCGCCGTGCGCGGTCGCTCCCAGCGGGCGACGTCGACGGCCACCGGGAGCCACCGTGCGGTGGGGAGGTCTTCGCGCAGGTCGGGGGTGGAGACGAACACGGGGCGTCCGCTGCTCTCCAGGAGTGCGATGTTGCGCGCCGCGACCACCTCGTCCCGCGCGGCGTAGACCTCGGGGTCGGCGTAGTGCGACCACGGGTGGTCGCGCATGTGCCGCGACGGCAGCCGCACGTCGGTGCCGTGGGCGAGGTAGGCCACGTCCACGCCGCGCGTGCCGAGCGCTGCCGCCTGCGCGGCCACCGAGCGACCGAGGAGGCGACCGAAGGGTGGCTCCTCCGCCTCGATCAGCACGTGCGTGGCCGCGGTCGCCGCGGCGAACTGGTCACGCTGCCACGCGGTGTCGTTGTGGTAGGTCGGGATCGGCACGAGCAGGTCGGACGGGTAGTCGAAGCCGCCGGGGACCTCGATGGCCATGGTGCGCGCCGAGATGCGCGGCGAGCGGCGCTCCAGGGCCCTGCTCCACGCGAACGCCTGGCCGGAGTAGTTGACCGGCGCGATGAGGACGCGGACGGGTCGGTCGTCGAACGTGGTCGTGCCGACGGCTCCGGGGACGGGCTTCCCGTAGCGGCGGGCGGCGATCCGCCCGAGGGGGCTGGTGGGGGAGTCGGCGATGCGGTCGATCGTGGCGTTGACCCACCGGGGGAGTCTGTTCCGGTTCACGTCGTGCGTGCATTCTCCGGGGGACAGGAACTCATCCCGTCAGTATACCGAGGGGGCGCAACGGCGGTCCGACGGCGGGCGACTATCATGGGCGGGGTTGCCGCGGTCCCGTTCCGGTGGACCGGGACCGAATGGAACGGTGGGATCGATGGCCTCGTCAGAGCCGGGCAAGAAGGGCTTCTCGCTCAAGGACTATGCGGAGACGCTTCACGCCTATCTCGACGACGGGTACGCCGTCACGAGCTTCGACAAGTACCTCGATGCCCCGCAGGAGAAGCACCTCATCCTCCGGCACGACATCGACAACAGCATCGAGCAGGCCATGCGCGTCGCGCGGGTCGACGCGGAGGCCGGGTGCTCGTCGAGCATCTTCCTGCGCGTGCACGCCCGCGGCTACAGCCTGATGAGTCTGCCGTCGCTCATGATGATCCGCGAGATGGAGGAGCTGGGTCACGAGGTCCAGCTGCACCTCGAGGGCGGCATCGGCGAGGTGCTCGGCGGTGACAACTTCGAGTGGGCCGAGCGTCAGCGCACGGTCTTCGAGACGGCGGTCGGCCGACCGGTCGGCGGGTTCAGCCTGCACGAGCCGGCGCGACTGGGCGGATTCGAGTTCGCGGCGGAGCTCCTCGACCGCTGGTCCGACACGGTGCGCTACCACGCCTACGAGCCGCGGTTCATGATGCCGAACATGAAGTACCTGAGCGACAGCAGCGGCAACTGGCGTGAGGGCCACTTCGCCGAGTGGGTCGGCAAGGTGCCCGTGGTGCAGGTGCTCACCCACCCGTTCTGGTGGTTCGAGAAGGTTCCGGCCGAGAACTACTGATCCGGCCGGAACGACGGAGTCCGCAGCCGGCCGCCCCGGCTCAGCGCTTGTTGTCGCCGAGCCGACGGGCGGGGTTGCCGATGCGGATCTCGTCGTCGGGCACCGACTTCACCGCGACCGCACCGATGCCGAGCAGGGAGTTGCGGCCGAGCGTGACGCCCTGGATGACGGAGGCGTTGGGGCCGATCCAGGCGTCGTCCTCGATCACGACGCTGCCGGAGATCTCCGCGCAGGCCGTGATGATCACGTTGCGGCCGATTCGGCAGTTGTGGGCCACGTGCACATGGTCGTCGATCTTGGTGTGATCGCCGACGCGCGTCGGGGCGATGGTGCCGGAGCAGACCGTGGTGAAGTTGCCGACCTCGACGTGGTCCTCGATGACGACCGAGCCGAGGTGCGGGATGCGGATGTTGTCGCCGTCGGCGTCGCGCTCCATGCCGAAGCCCTCCTCGCCGATCACGGCGTGGCTCTTGATGAGAGCGTGCGCCCCGATGCGGACGTCGTGCCCGATCACCACGTGATCGCGGATCTCGGCGCCGTCGGCGATCACGGCGCCGGCACGGACGACGGTGTACTCCCCGATGTGGGCGCCGGGGTGCACCTCGGCGGTCGGGTCGACGCGAGCGGTCGGTGCGATCCCGGGAACGGGCTTGCGGGCGAAGTGCTCGGCGACGGCCAGGGCGAAGGCGGCGCGCGGGTTCTCCACCAGCACCGCCGTCCCCGAGCGGGCGTCGTCGGGGAGGGTGGCGGGGGCGAGGAGCACGGCTCCGGCCTCCAGCGCCTTCGCGGCAGCGGCCGCCGCCGCGACCGGATCGACCACGAACGTCAGGTCTCCCTCGCCGGCCTCGCCGAGCGGGGCGAGACCCGTGACGGAGCGATCCGTGCCGACGAGTTCGCCCGACAGCTGCTGGGCGAGGGCGGAGGCGGTGACGTGGGGCGCGTTCATGCTCCGACCCTACTGCGAACGGCGGGGCGCCCCGGCGGTGCGAGGGGCGGCCGATATGATCGACGCATGGATGAGAAGGCGCTTCTGGAGCTGGTGGCGGAGATCCTCGAGGTCGAGGTGGACGAGGTCGCACTGACCGATGAGCTGGACGCGGTGGGCTGGGACTCGCTCGCGAACATCAGCTTCATCGCGGAGGTCGACGAGGCGATCGGCGTGACGATCGATGCGGACGAGCTCGCGAACGCGAAGACCGTCTCCGACCTGCACGCACTCACCCGTGCCGGTGCCTGAGACCTCCGACTACCTGCACCTCGACGGCCGCGCGGTCGTCGTCACGGGCGCAACCTCGGGCATCGGTCGGCAGACCGCGATCCACCTCTCGCGTCAGGGCGCCCGGGTCGCGCTGATCGGACGCCGCGAGGTCGAGCTGGAGGAGACCCGCGACCTGCTCGCGGGCGAGGGGCACCTGCTGGCGCCGTTCGACCTGACCGACCATGCCGGCGTCGCGGCGCTGCTCCGCGGGATCGCCGCCGAGCTCGGACCGCTCGACGGCCTGGTGCACGCGGCGGGCGTCCACGTGACCGCTCCGCTGCGGATCGCGACGGCCGATCAGACCTCGGCCGTGTTCGACATCAACGTCACGAGCGCGCTGATGCTCGCGAAGGCGTTCCGTCACCCCAAGGTGCGCGCCGAGTCGTCGAGCATCGTCCTGCTGTCGTCGGCGGTCGGCCTGGTCGGGGAAGCCGGAGTGAGCGCGTACGCCGCGAGCAAGGCCGCCGTGGCGTCCCTCGGCAAGTCGCTCGCGCTCGAGCTGGCGCGGGAGGGTGTGCGCGTCAACAGCATCGCCGCCGGGATCGTCGAGACCGCGCTGACCGAACGGCTGCGCGCCTCGGTGGGTGCCGCGGCCTGGGACGAGATCGAGGCGGCGCACCCGCTCGGCCTCGGCACCGTGGAAGACGTGGCGGGGGCGGCGCTGTATCTGCTCTCCCCGGTCTCGCGCTGGGTCACCGGTTCGGTGATGGTGGTGGACGGCGGGTACACCGCGAGGTGACCGCTCCCGGCCCGTAGACTGGGGGCATGGGTGCCCGCATCGCTGCCGTCGACTACTACCTGCCCGAGGCCGTCCTCAGCAATGAGGATCTCTCCCGAGAGTTCCCGGAGTGGAGCGTCGAGAAGATCTCCGGCAAGACCGGGATCGACCGCCGCCACATCTCCGGTCCCGACGAGTTCTCGTCCGACCTGGCCATCGCGGCAGCACGACGTCTGTTCGAGCGCGACGGCATCGACCCCCAGTCGATCGACTACGTGATCCTCTGCACGCAGAGCCCCGACTACTACCTCCCCTCGACCGCCTGCATCGTGCAGGACGCCCTGGGCATCCCGACCTCGGCGGGCGCGACCGACATCACGCTCGGCTGCTCCGGCTACATCTACGCCCTGGGCCTCGCCAAGGGCCTGATCGAGTCGGGCCAGGCGGCGAACGTCCTGGTCGTCACGGCCGACACGTACACGAAGTTCATCAACCCGGCCGACAAGTCCGTGCGCACGATCTTCGGCGACGGCGCGGCCGCGACCCTCGTGACCGCGGACGGCTCCGACACCTCGCTCACCGCCATGACGTACGGCACGGACGGCTCTGGCGGCAAGAGCCTCATCGTCCCGAACGGGGGTCTGCGCGCGGGCGCTGCGCTCCAGCCGAAGGCCGACACGGCCGTGCGGGAGCTCGTCGCCTCGGGCTATGACCTGTACATGGACGGCCCCGACATCTTCAACTTCACCCTCCGCGTGGTGCCGGAGACGGTCGAGGAGATCCTCGCCAAGGCGCAGCTGGAGCAGGATGACATCGACCTGTTCGTGTTCCACCAGGCGAACGCCTTCATGCTCGAGCACCTGCGCAAGAAGCTCAAGGTGCCCGCCGAGAAGTTCTTCGTGTCGCTCGCCGAGTCCGGCAACACGGTGTCGTCCACCATCCCGATCGCGCTCGCCGACGCCGAACGCCAGGGCGCCCTGGTGCCCGGTATGCGCGTGATGCTCCTCGGCTTCGGTGTCGGTCTCTCCTGGGGTGGGCTGGTCGCGACGTGGTGAGCGCCTCCGCCCCGCGCCCGACGCTCCTCATCCTGTCCTTCGTGCCGATCGACGGTGACCCGCGCGTCATCAAGCAGGTGCGCCGCTTCGTCGACGAGTACGACGTGACGACGTGCTCGCCCGGCCCGTCGCCGCACCCCGGCGTCACGCACGTCGAGATCCGTGGCGACCTCCCGCCCAAGCAGGACATCGTGACCAGGGTGCGCGACGAGTTCGCGCGGCGGACCGAGGGGTTCCGCCGGATGTACTTCCAGTCGCCCGGCGTGCTCGAGACCATCCACCTGCTGCGCGGGCGGCGCTTCGACGCGGTGATCGCCAACGACGCCGAGACCGTGGGCGTCGCGTGCCGGCTCTTCGGCGCCGAGCGCGTGCACGCCGACCTGCACGAGTTCTTCCCGGACATGGGCTTCGAGGACACGCCGCTCGGCCGTCGGCACCAGCGCTACTGGTCGTGGATGACGAAGCACCTGGTGTCGCAGGCGCACTCGTCCACGACGGTCGGCGGCGAGATCGCCAAGCGGTACCACGAGTACGGCCTCCAGCCCGGGGTGGTGACGAACTCGACGCACCTGCGCGACCTCCCGTACCGTCCCGTGGGTTCCGCGATCCGGCTCGTGCACAGCGGCAACCCGTTCCACGAGCGCAGCCTCGGCGAGATCATGCGTGCGGTGGCGGCGTCCCCGGTCGAGGTCACCTTCGACCTCTACCTCACGTGGCAGCCCGAGAAGACGCGCTCCGAGTTCGTGGCGCTCGCCGAGGAGCTGGGGCCGCGGATCACGGTGCACGACCCCGTACCGCAGTCCGTGCTCATCGAGACGCTCAACGAGTACGACCTCGGCATCCACATCCTGCAGCCGGTGAGCACCAACAACGTGATGGCACTGCCGAACAAGTTCTTCGACTACGTCCAGGCGCGCCTCGGCATCGTGGTCGGCCCGTCGGTCGAGATGGCGCGCATCGTGCGCGACCATGGCCTCGGCGTCGTCACGGACGGCTTCGACGAGGCATCGATCGCCGCGACCATCGATGCGCTCACCCCCGAGCGCGTCGACGGGTTCAAGCAGGCCGCAATGCGGGCGGCCGATGCGCTCTCCGCGGAGCGGCAGGTCGAGGTGTGGGCGCGGGCCGTGGAGGAGATCGTCGCCGGCTCGGCGGGCCGTGCCTGACCTCGGAGCGCGGGCGTATCGCCTCGCGCAGAAGCTGGTGCCCTCGTCGGTCGCGGGGTATGTGCTCCCCGGGCACGTGCGCCAGTTCCGCGAGACCGGTGTCACCGTGGCCAGCGACGCCCCGCGGCGACTGCTCATCGCGCCGGTGAACTCGGCGGGGCAGGGGTACGCGTGGGCGCGCGCCGCCGAGACGCTGCCCGGCGTCGCCGCCGCCAGCGCCATGTTCCGCGGGGGTGACGACGTGTTCGGGTTCCACGCCGATCACCTCATCCCCGCGACGGCACTGGTCGGCAACGCTCGCTGGCGCCGGGCGCAGCACCGTGCGATCCTTCAAGGCTTCACGCACGTGCTGATCGAATCCGGGCGGCACCTCTCCGAGCTCGACGGCGACCCGCTGGAGCTGGTGCGAGAGCTGCAGGCGGCGGGGGTCCGCGTGGCGCTCGTGTGGCACGGGAGCGACATCCGTCTCCCGAGTGCGCACGCCGCGCGCGAGCCGGACTCGCCCTTCCACGGTGATCGCTACGCCGGGACAGCCGTGCTGGAGGAGATCGCCGAGCGGCACGCGCGCTTCGCAGAGGCCGCCGGGGTGCCCGTGTTCGTCTCGACTCCGGATCTGCTGCCGTTCGCGCCGGGTGCCACCTGGCTCCCCGTCGTGGTGGATCCGCGATCCTGGGCCGCGGCGGGGGACCGCCCTGCGCTCTCCGGCGACGGGCCACTGCGCGTCGTGCACGCCCCGTCGAGCGCCGGCCTGAAGGGCAGCGACCGCATCGCCGCAGCCGTGCAGCGGCTCGAGGCCGAGGGGCTCATCGAGTACACCGAGGTCAGGGGCGTCCCCGCCGAGCGGATGCCGGAGCTGTACGGCGGCGCCGACGTCGTCCTCGACCAGTTCCTCGCCGGGGCCTACGGCGTCGCGGTCTGCGAGGCGCTTGCGGCCGGTCGCCTGGTGGTCAGCCATGTGTCGGACGACACCCGTGAGGCGGTGCGCGCGGCCAGCGGACACGAGCTGCCCGTGGTGCAGGCCAGGGCAACGGAACTGGAGGGCGTGCTGCGCGAGGTCGCCGCGAATCGCGCGCGCTCTGCGACGCGAGCCGCCGAGGGGCCGGCGTTCGTGCGCGCGGTGCACGACGGGACGATGTCGGCGGAGGCGCTGCGGCCGTTCCTCGACGCGTGAGCCGCCGGGCTCCGTAGAGTAGATGCTCGTGAAGATCGTCAGCGTCGTCGGCGCGCGCCCCCAGTTCGTCAAGCTCGCCCCGATCCACCATGCCGCCCGCGCGGCCGGGGTGGAGCACGTGATCGTGCACACCGGACAGCACTACGACCCGCTGCTGTCTGACGTGTTCTTCGAGGATCTGGGGATCGGCGCCCCCGACGTGCACCTCGGCGTGGGCAGCGGCTCGCACGGCGTGCAGACCGGAGCGATGCTGGGTGCCCTCGACGCGGTGTTCGACGAGCACCGCCCCGACTGGGTGCTGGTGTACGGCGACACGAACTCGACCGTGGCGGCGGCGCTGAGCGCGGTCAAGCTGCACATCCCTGTGGCGCACCTGGAGGCGGGGCTGCGCAGCTTCAACCGTCGCATGCCGGAGGAGCACAACCGCGTGCTGACCGACCACGCCGCCGACCTTCTTCTCGCACCGACGCAGGTCGCCGTCGACCACCTCACGCGCGAAGGGCTGGCCGAGCGCACCGTGCTGGTGGGCGATGTGATGACCGATGTGCTGTTCGACGTGCGCGACCGTGTCGCCCGGCGTGCCGCCGACGAGGGGGAGCGCCTGGACGCCGCCGAGGGGGAGTACTACCTGGCGACGATCCACCGCGCCGAGAACACCGACGACCCGGCGCGGCTGCGGCAGGTGGTCGAGGCCCTGGCGGGGCTCGACCGTCCCGTCGTGCTGCTGGCCCACCCGCGCGTGGTGGCCAAGGCGGCCGCGCACGGCATCGACCTCGACCGCGGCTCGCTCACCTCCCGCCCGCCGCTCGCCTACCCCGACCTGATCGCGGCCGCGGCGGCGAGTGCCGGTGTGGTGACCGACTCGGGCGGGCTGCAGAAGGAGGCGTTCCTGCTGCGCGTGCCGTGCACGACCGTGCGCACCGAGACGGAGTGGGTCGAGACGGTGGAGCTGGGCTGGAACGTGCTCGCGAACACGCGCGAGGAGATCGCGGCGGCCGTGACGCGTCCTCGACCGGCGGTCACGGACGCGGCACCGTACGGCGACGGGCACGCCGCCGAGCGCGTGATCGCGGTGCTGTCCGAGCGTCGCTGAGGCCCACCCGCGAGGAGCCGGGTACCCGCGCCGGAATATACTCGAACCCATGCGTATCGCCGTCGTGGCCCTCGGAAAGATCGGCCTGCCCCTCGCCGTCCAGTTCGCCAGCAAGGGACACGACGTGGTCGGGGTCGACGTCAATGCGGCCCTCGTCGACAGCGTCAACCGGGGCGTCGAGCCGTTCCCCGGCGAGGCGCAGCTGCAGGAGAAGCTGACGGCGGCGCTCGAGGCCGGACGGCTGCGGGCGACGACCGACTACGCGGAGGCGATCCCCGGGGCTGATGCCGTGGTCGTGGTCGTGCCGCTGTTCGTGAACGAGGAGACCGCGGAGCCCGAGTTCGGGTGGATGGACGCGGCCACCCGCTCGCTCGCCGAGCACCTGACCCCCGGCACGCTGGTGTCGTACGAGACCACGCTGCCGGTCGGGGTGACGCGCGGCCGCTGGAAGCCCCTGCTCGAGGAGGTCTCCGGGCTGCGCGAGGGGGAGGACTTCCACGTGGTGTTCTCCCCGGAGCGTGTGTTCTCGGGGCGGATCTTCGCCGACCTGCGCAAGTACCCCAAGCTGATCGGCGCGCTCTCCGACGAGGGGGCCCGCCGCGCCGTCGCGTTCTACGAGTCGGTGCTCGACTTCGACGAGCGTCCCGACCTGCCGCGCACGAACGGGGTGTGGGACCTGCAGAGCGCCGAGGCGGCCGAGATGGCCAAGCTCGCCGAGACCACCTACCGCGACGTGAATATCGGCCTGGCGAACCAGTTCGCCCTCTTCGCGGGTGCCAACGGCATCGACGTGTACCAGGTGATCGAGGCGTGCAACTCGCAGGTCTTCAGTCACATCCACCGCCCCGGCATCGCGGTGGGCGGCCACTGCATCCCGGTCTACCCCAAGCTGTACCTGTCGACCGACCCCGACGCCGACATCGTGCGCACGGCGCGCGAGTTCAACGAGTCGATGCCAGAGCGCCTGGTGGCTCAGGCCGAGGGCATGCTCGGCGACCTGTCCGGACTCCGGGCGGTCGTGCTGGGCGCGGCGTACCGCGGCGGGGTGAAGGAGACCGCGTTCTCCGGTGTCTTCCCCACCGTCGAGGCACTGCGGCGCCGCGGCGCCGAGGTGCGCGTGCACGACCCCCTGTACACGGACGACGAGCTGCGCGCCCTGGGACTCGAGCCCTACGCGCTCGGGGAGGGCGTCGACCTCGCGATCGTGCAGACCGATCACGCCGAGTACCGCACGCTCCGTCCCGTCCAGCTGCCGGGCGTGCGGCTCCTGGTCGACGGCCGCGCCGTGACCGACGCGGAGGCCTGGGCCGGCACGCCGCGCATGGTCGTCGGCGCCGGCCGCGCCGCCGCCACGGTCTGACGACCCGCGACCGGGCGCCGCGGCTGAAGCTCCCAGCCGCGCGCCGATACGATTGAGGCATGGATCTTCTCGTCGTCGGGTCGGGTTTCTTCGGCCTCACCATCGCTGAGCGTGCCGCGGAAGCCGGCCGCAAGGTGACCGTCATCGACCGCCGCCCCCACATCGGCGGCAACGCCTACAGTGAGGCGGAACCCGAGACGGGGATCGAGGTGCACCGCTACGGGGCGCACCTGTTCCACACGTCGAACGCGACCGTGTGGGAGTACGTCAACCGCTTCACCACCTTCACGAACTACGTGCACCGGGTCTACACGACCCACAAGGGCACGGTGTTCCCGATGCCGGTGAACCTGGGCACGATCAACCAGTTCTTCCAGGCGGCCTACACGCCGGACCAGGCGCGGGCTCTGGTGAAGGAGCAGGCGGGGGAGTTCGACGTGAAGTCCGCCGCGAACTTCGAGGAGAAGGGCATCGCGCTCGTCGGCCGTCCGCTGTTCGAGGCGTTCTTCCGCGACTACACCGCCAAGCAGTGGCAGACCGACCCGCAGAAGCTGTCCGGCGACATCATCAGCCGCCTGCCCGTGCGCTACACGTACGACAACCGCTACTTCAACGACACGTGGGAGGGCCTGCCGACCGACGGGTACACCGCGTGGCTCGAGCGCATGGCGGACCACCCCCGCATCGAGGTGAAGCTCGGCGTCGACTACTTCGACGAGGCGCAGCCGCTGAACAAGAGGGCGACCGTCGGCCAGGTGCCCGTGGTCTACACGGGGCCGGTCGACCGCTACTTCGACTACGCGGAGGGCGCCCTGAGCTGGCGCACGCTCGACTTCGAGCAGGAGGTGCTGAACGTCCGCGACTTCCAGGGCACCAGCGTCATGAACTACCCCGACATGGACGTGCCCTACACGCGCATCCACGAGTTCAAGCACTTCCACCCGGAGCGCAAAGACGTCTACGACTCCGACAAGACCGTCATCATGCGCGAGTTCTCCCGCTTCGCCGAGCGCGAGGACGAGCCCTACTACCCGGTGAACACGCCGACCGACCGCGAGGGGCTGCTGGCCTACCGCGAGCTGGCGAAGGGCGAGAAGGACGTGCACTTCGGGGGGCGTCTGGGCACGTACCAGTACCTCGACATGCACATGGCCATCGGGTCGGCGCTGTCGCTCTGGAACAACACTCTCTCCTAGACTCGGAACCGTGAGTCACGCTGCTGTCGGGGCGCCCGGGACGCCCCGGCGCTATCTGCATTCGCTGTGGCTGCTGTCCGCCCGCGACCTGAAGGTGCGGTACGCGACGAGCGCCCTCGGCTACCTGTGGTCGGTGCTAGATCCGCTGGTGATGAGCGCCATCTACTGGTTCGTGTTCACGCAGGTGTTCCATCGGAGCGTGGGCGAGGACCCGTACATCGTGTTCCTCATCGTGGCGCTGCTGCCGTGGGTGTGGTTCAACACCTCGGTGTCGGATTTTACGAGGGCGTTCAAGAAGGATTCGCGTCTCGTGCGCTCGACGGCGATCCCGCGGTCGATCTGGGTCAACCGCATCGTGCTGAGCAAGGGCATCGAGTTCCTGTTCTCGATCCCCGTGCTGGTGCTGTTCGCGGTGTTCAGCGGAGCCACGGTGAACGTGATGCTGCTGTGGTTCCCGGTCGCGCTCCTCCTGCAGATCATGCTGCTGGTCGGGCTCGGTCTGCTGGTCGCGCCGCTGTGCGTGCTGTACACGGATCTGGAGCGGACGACGGCGCTGATCCTCCGCGCGCTGTTCTACGCCTCGCCCGTCATCTACAGCTTCGAAGACCTCCCGGCGCCCTTCGACGTGATCGGGGCGTTCAACCCGCTCGCCGGGATCTTCACGCTCTACCGCGTGGGCTTCTTCCCCGATCTGTGGGACCCGATGCCGGTGATCGTGAGCGTCGTGATGTGCGTGGTCATCCTGGCGCTCGGCGTGTGGACGTTCCGGAGCCTCGAGCGCCCGGTGCTGAAGGAACTGTGATGTCTGCGGCTGCACGCGTGCTCATCGCTGAGCTCGACGCGCCCGCCCAGGCGGCGCTCTTCGACGGGGCTGCCGATGCGCGGGAGGCGATCACCGAGCTGACGGGGATGCTCCGGATCGGCATGCTCGTCTCCAGCGAGATCCTGGTGACCGACGCCATGCTGCTCGACGGGGCGTACTTCCTGACGCTGGGTCCGGACGGTGTCATGCGGGAGCTCGGCGCGACGCCGGGACGGTATCCCCTCACGATCACGGGCGTGCACCCGACGCTGCGCGAAGGTCTGGATGCTCGGCTCGCGAACGACGCGTTCCACTGGTCGCTTCCCGCTCTGCGCGGTGCGGTCGGGATTCCGGCGGAGGTCCGCCGCGGGTGGGACGAATGGCTGCGGTTCGTCGAGACGGGGATCATCCGGTACGAGCAGCAGACGGGTGGCGACGCACCCTTGCGCACGGGCACCCCGCCGGCCTCGTCGCCGGAGGCGCTGCGCGTGATCGCCGACGCGCGACTCGACGAGGTACGGTTCCGCAGCGTGGCGTGGCAGCGCATCGAGGCGCTCCCGCTCGCGGAGGCCGATCGGGAGGCGGTGCGTCGCTGGTGGGGCGACGCGTACCTGCGCATGATCGCGGAGAACGCGGGAGCGGACTGGGTGACGTTCGGTGCCGAGGCCGACGGGCACCTCGCTCGCGCCGCGCACGACGTGGAGCTGCCGCTGTCGACGACGCTGGTCGCGTGGGCGCGGGAGTCCACCCCCGCCACGATCGCGGTCGCCTGGGACGCCTCTCATCGTCAGCGGCACCGCCTGCGCGAGCGGCCGACGTGGTCGCGCATGCGCGGGCTCGCTTTTGCCGCCACCCAGGTGACGGCCGTGTCGTCGCGGGGCTTCGTGCTGCTGACGTCGATCGCGAAGCTCGTCATCGCGCTCTGCGTGGTCGCCCTCGCCGTGCCAGGCCTCGGGCTCGGCTCCGTGGACAACGTCTGGACCTGGGTGGCCTTCGTCGGCGCCATCGCCACGACCGTGCCCTTCGACTCGCTCGGTGCCCTCAGGGAGCTTCTCGTCCGCGATCCGCAGGCACGGTTCGTCCTGCACAGGGGAGCGCGCTCATGACCGATGGATTCACCCCGGTGTACGCGAGCTCCGACGGGCTCCCGGTGCGGCTCGAGGCCGCCGCGCGGCGCGCCGCCGACGGGTCCGCCTACACGCACCACCGCCTCGTCGTCTCCGACGGGCGAGCAGGAGCGGTGATCGTGGCCCGCGACGCGGATCGGCTGCTGCTCGTGCTGAGCGCCCGGGAAGCCGCGGAGGCCGAGCTCTGGGAGCTCCCTCGCGGGGCGGGAGAAGCCGATGAGACGGCCGCCGAGACCGCCCTCAGAGAGCTGCGGGAGGAGACCGGCCTGCGCGGCCGCGACCCGCAGGTGCTGGGGTCGTACGTGACCGACTCGTCGATCTTCCCGCAGGAAGTCGCCGTCGTGGAGTGCCGCATCGACCAGGACGCGCCGGCGACCGTGCCGGACGGGGAAGTCTCCGACCGGCGCTGGCTGCCGCTCGCGGAACTGGCGCATGCCGTGCAGGACGGGACGATCCGTGATGCCCACACGCTCGCGGCCATCGCCGTCCTCTCATCGAGGGGGGAGCTGTGATGTCCGCGGCAATCGAGGTACAGGGGCTCGGCGTCCGTTTCCGCCGCAACCGGAGGGGGCGGCGCAGCTTCAAGGACCTGTTCAGCGGGGCATCGCGCCGTTCGCGCCCCGGCGAGTTCTGGGCGTTGCGCGACGTCTCGTTCACGGTGCAGCCGGGGGAGTCGATCGGTGTGGTCGGCCGCAACGGACAGGGGAAGTCGACGCTGCTGCGCTTGGTCGCCGGCGTGCTGCTCCCCGATGAGGGGTCGGTGCATGTCAACGGAGGCGTGGCGCCGCTCATCGAGATCACCGGCGGTTTCGTCGGTGATCTGACGGTGCGGGAGAACGTGCGTCTCACCGCGGGTCTCCACGGCATGTCGCGCGACGAGGTCTCGCGCCGCTACGACGACATCATCGCGTTCGCCGAGCTCGCCGGCTTCGAGGAGACGCCCTACAAGCACCTCTCCAACGGCATGAAGGTGCGGCTGGCGTTCTCTGTCGTGTCACAGCTCGACGAGCCGATCCTCCTCGTCGACGAGGTCCTCGCCGTCGGTGACAAGGCGTTCCGCGACAAGTGCTACAAACGCATCGACGAGCTGCTCGCGGAGGGGCGCACGCTGTTCTTCGTGAGCCACAACGAGCGCGACCTGCGCCGGTTCTGCACGCGCGGGCTGTACCTCGACAAGGGCGCGCTCGCGCTGGACGCACCGATCGGCGAGGTGCTCGACCGCTACAACGCCGACTACGCGGTCTGAGCCTCCACGCCCGCACGGTCGGGGCGAGGTCGCCGGGGCTCAGAGGCCGACGAGGCTCCGCAGGCTCTGCGCCGCCGTGCGCGCGGCATCGACCGCGCCGGCGGTGTTCCCGCCGTCGGTGATCGCCGTCCGCAGCTCGCTGAGCCGCTGCGTGTACGAGGCGGTGCCGTCGCGCCAGCTGTCCGCGATCGACGACGGTGCCGGGAGGTCCGACAGGCGTCGCGCGTCTTCCTGCAGCGTGTCCACCACGGGCAGTGCGTCCTGACCACTCGCGCCCGCGACGATGTCGAGCCCGCGCAGCGCGTCGGCCAGCGGCCCGGAGACCTGTCCGCGGAAAGCCTCCACGGTGGGGTCGACGACCGGCGGCTGCGTCACGATCGGCGTCTGGCTCGGCTGCGGGCCCGCCGTCGGCGTGGCCGTGGGCGTCGGGGTCTCGGTCGGCGTGGGGGTCGAGCTCGGCGAGGGCGAGGCGCTCGGTGCCGGCGTCGGCCCGTCTCCGCGAGGCAGGAGGAAGAACAGCAGCGCACCGATGATCGCGAGGGCGAGCACCGAGAGGCCGACGATCAGCCACACCCGCCCCTTGCGCTCAGGGGTGGGCGGAAGCGGGGCCCAGCGGAGCTCCGGCTGCGGTTCCTGCGGATCGGTCACGTCATGCCTCCAGAGGGGTCATCGGCTGCCACGACCGGTCGCGGCCCACGCGGCCGCCGTCGCGGATCCCGCGGAACAGGTTGCTCGTGCCCCGCACCGTGCGCTCGACGAAGACGAGCCGGATGAGCTCCTTCGCGAACGTCGCCGCGGTGCCGAGGCCGAACAGCACAGGGTTGTACACGCCGTGGACGCGGTAGTACTGCTTGATGAAGCCGCGGTTGCGCATGATGTAGTACCGGTAGGCGTTGCTCGACGCGTTCATGTGCCGGATGCCCATGTCCCACTGCTTGATCTCGCGCGTGCGACGCAGCACGAACTCGTCCACGATGACCGCCGTGGTCAGGCGCGAAGCCAGCCAGCCGTACATCTGGTCGTCCCAGTAGATGAAGAACCGCGGGTCGGGCAGACCGATCTGCTGCACGATCGAGCGGTGGATGAACATGCCCTCGAAGCAGCCGCTGTTCATGTGCTTGTAGCCCGACTCGTCGAAGCCGGCCGGGGCGAACGGGATCGGGATGCCCATGCGCTCCGCGATGCGGTACTGCCAGTAGAACTCGCTGCCGTCGTAGTCGTACCGGCGGCCCTGGATGCTCTTGAAGCGCGGCGCCCAGCGGCCCATCCTGGCGAGGCCGTCCGGCAGCACCTCCACATCGTCGTCCATCATCCAGATCCACTCGGACCCGAGCTCGTACGCGGTGCGCATGCCCTCGCTGAAGCCTCCGGACCCGCCCGTGTTCGTCTGCAGGCGCCGGTACACGATCTCGGTGCCGATGTCGTCACGGAACGACTCGACCACGTCGGTGGTGTCGTCGGCCGACGCGTTGTCGATGATGACCACGCGGCCCGGCTTCGGGTCCATCGCGGTGATGCTGGTGAGCAGCCCGGACAACAGGTGCGAACGGTTGAAGGTGACGATGACGATGGTCGCTGCGGTGGGGTCGAATGCAGCGGGGGCCGCGGTCATGCCTTCTCCTCGAAGATCTGCTGCCAGGACTGGGGGGAGACGAGATCGGGCATCGCCTCGCGGTAGCGCGCCCGCAGCTCCGGCCACCGGCGCCGGAGCTCGGCGTGCAGCCGGACGCTCTCGCGCAGCATGCGGCGGTACTGGCGGCGGTCGCGCGTGTAGATGTTCTTTCCGGAGCCGTCGGCCGTGCTCACCAGCACGCTGTCGAAGGAGGGGACGCGCCACCACTGGGCATCCTCCTTGCCGAACTCGGCCTCCGGCTGCACGACGTTCGCCGGGTGCGGACGGTGCATCCAGTGCGACACCAGCGTGGTCAGCGTGAACCAGCGCAGCCGCAGACCGGTCGGGTTGTCGAGGTCGTTCTTCGACACCTGCTTGTACACCTGGCGCCCGCGACGCGAGTAGAGCACGCGCGACGGGTCGCGGTGCACCACGGTCTCGGGGAACTCGGCGGCGAGGGCCCGCGCGGCGGGCATCGCGGTACGGATGTTCCGGCGCATGTGCTCCGGCCCCGACAGCACGTCGCGCAGCGCCCTGGCACGGAGGGCGACCGGGTAGTACTGCATCATCATCAGGTGCTTGAGGTCGACGCGCCGGCTGTGCCGGAGCAGGCGACCTCCGCGCGGGACCTCCGAGTGCAGGAGCCCGGCGACGATGCGGTTCCTGGCATGGAAGTAGGCCTGCCAGTCGATCGTGTCGTCCTTGTTCACCCAGGAGACGTGCCACAGGGCGACGCCCGGCATCGAGACGGTGGGGAATCCGGCCTCCCCGGCGCGCAGGCAGAACTCCGCGTCGTCCCATTTGATGAATGCGGGGAGGGCGAGGCCGACCGCACGGACCGCCTCGACCGGGATGAGGCACATCCACCAGCCGTTGTAGTCGGCGTCCATGCGCATGTGCAGCAGCGTCGACTGGCGCAGGTTCGACACCCCGAAGTCGTGCGGCATCTGCTCCTGGTACAGGTTGCGCCACATGAACGGCGCCTGGTCGACCACCTCGGCCCACCCGTGCAGCTTGGGCCGGTCGAGCAGATCGAACATGTGGCCGCCCACCAGCACGGGCGTGGTCGCGTACTGTCCGAACACGATCGACCGGCGCAGCGACTCCGGCTCCAGGCGCACGTCGTCGTCGAGCAGCTGCACGAAGTCGCTCTCCGGGCGCTGCAGCGTCTCGTGCATCGCCCTGGCGAAGCCGCCGGAGCCGCCCAGGTTCGGCTGCCGGATCACCTGCAGGGTCTCGCCGAGGCGTTCGGCGACGTCGTCGTAGCCGTCCTGCTCCTGGACCAGCTGCGTGCCCTGGTCGACGAGGAAGATGCGGTCGACGAACTCGAGGGCATCGGGCGAGGCGGCCAGGGCGCGCAGCGTCTCGACGCAGTAGTCGGGCTTGTTGAACGTGGTGATCCCGAGCGAGGCCTTGCCGGTGCGGGCCGGCTCGTGCTCGGTGGTCCACTCAGCGCCCTCCAGCACGGCGGGCTTCTCGTCGGCGACCACGTCGAACCAGATCCATCCGCCGTCGCTGTACTGCGTCAGCGCCAGGTCGAACGACGTCGTGGCCTCTCCGGTGACCTCGCGTGTGGCGACCCGCTGGCGCACGCCGCTGCCGTTCGAGCGGTAGACGAGGATCGTGGCGGGTCCGGTCGTGCGGACCGTGAGCTGCACCTCGCGCACGCTCGTCCAGTGCTGCCAGTACGACGCGGGGAAGGCGTTGAAGTAGGTGCCGAGGGAGACGCGGCGGCCGGCGACGATGCGCGCGCGGTGACGGCCGAGGATGTTGCCCAGGTGCGCCCTGTTGGACACCCGGACGGGCTCGTTCTCGATCACGGACCAGGTCTCGGGGTCGGCGTAGAGCGGGAGCAGGTCGGGGTCGCGATCGAGCGGGAAGACGACATTCTGAAGGACGTGGGCCACAGGGAGGTTCTCCGATGTTGGTGTCGCGGGACGCCGCCGGTGGGCAGCGCGCGACTCGACGAGCAGTGAGTAGCCTACCGTTCGTCACCTCGGGATCCGCGGAGAGCCTCCCCGGTCGCGCCCAGCCCGCCTGGTTAGACTGACCGCGATGAAGGTACTGATCACCGGCGGCGCCGGCTACATCGGATCGACCGTGGCGACGGCATGCATCGAGGCCGGGATCGAGGTCGTCGTGCTCGACGACCTCTCCAAGGGGCTCGAGGTGTTCGGCGACGGACGCAACCTCTACGTCGGCGACATCGCCGATCACGCGGTGCTGGACCGGCTGCTGGCCGACCACCCCGACATCGACGCCGTCGTCCACTGCGCGGCGCGCGTGGTCGTGCCGGAATCGGTCGCCGACCCCCTGGGCTACTACGACAGCAACGTGGGCAAGACGATCGTGCTGCTGCAGCGGCTGCGCGACGCGGGCGTCCCGCGCGTCGTGTTCAGCTCCTCGGCCTCGGTGTACGCGGGGGAGTCGGGTGACGGCGTCGACGAGAGCGGTGCCCTGGCGCCCGCGAGCCCCTACGCGACCACCAAGGCCATGGTGGAGCAGATCCTCGCCGACGCAGCGGCCGCCGGCGACTTCCGGGCGATCGCGCTGCGCTACTTCAACCCGATCGGCGCCGACCCCCGCCTGCGCACGGGACTGCAGAACCCCACGCCCTCGCACGCGCTGGGCAAGATCATGCAGGCGCACGCCTCGGGCGAGCCCTTCACCATCACCGGCACCGACTGGGCCACGCGCGACGGCTCCGGGCTGCGCGACTACGTGCACGTCTGGGACCTGGCTCTCGCGCACGTCGCCGCGGTGCAGCGGTTCGACCGCGTGGCCACGCCCGACGAGCCCTACCAGGTGATCAACCTGGGCACGGGCGACGGCGTCACGGTGCGCGAGCTCGTGCAGGCGTTCGAGCGGGTCACGGGCGAGGTGCTGCCGGTGGTCGAGACCGGCCGACGCCCGGGCGACCAGGCGGGCGCGTACGCGATCGTCGACCGTGCCGCCGCGGTGCTGGACTGGCGCGCCGAGCGCTCGGTCGACGACGGTGTGCGCGATGCACTGGCCTGGTCGGAGAAGCTCCGCTCGCTGCGCTGACTTCCGGCGCGGACCCTAGCCCTGGGGGCGGAGGGTCGGGATGGCCCCGGTGTGCGCGGCGTCGATGTTCTCGCGCCATGAGCGGGACTGCCCGGCGCGCAGGGCGCACAGCACGAGCAGGAACCAGCCGGCACCCACCAGCGTGAAGCTCTCGAACATCGAATCGACGGCGAGCGTCACGAGCGTGATCGGCGTCCACGCGTAGACCACGGATCGGCGCACGCTCGCCACCAGCCAGGAGCGGATGAGGGCGACTCCTCCCAGCAGCAGGAACAGCACGAGGCCGGCCGTGCCGAGCTGCAGCAGCACATCGAAGAACGCGTTCAGCGCGCTCTGGTGGTGCTCGCCCAGCTGGAAGTTGATGAACGTGAACGGATACTCCCCGCGAGCCCAGTCGCCGAACCAGCCCCACCCCGTGATCGGCTTGATGGACACGAAGTCGAGGATCATGTTCCACAGGGTCGCCCGCATCGAGAAATCGGAGCCGGCGTCCAGCAGCGCGATGATCTGGTGCCGCAGCGCGAACGCCACCGCCAGGGCGAGGGCGACCAGCGCCCCGAGGCCCCACTGGACCATGGTGCGACGCGCGGGGGAGGTGTGCCGCACGATCGTGAGCGCCACCGTCACGATGCCGACCGCCACCGCCAGGACGAGCACCGTCGGCGAGGAGGACAGGAACGCCAGCCCGCCGGCGAGGGCGATCGACACGACCGCGAGCGGCGGGTCCACCGACTGCGTGCGCCACTCGATCACGAAGGTGATCAGCGCGATCACGGCGATGAAGCCGAGCATGTTGCGGCTGCCGAAGACGCCCTGCACCGGTCCGCCGAGCGCGAGGTCGCCCTGCACGCCGAGGAACGAGAACGGGATGTCGAGCAGCACGCCGGACAGGATCTCCACGCCCAGCGAGAGCGTCAGGAGCACCCGCAGCGCGTCGCCCAGCGCCCGCACGGTCTGGAGGGTGTCGCGGATGTGGCCGACCGTGATGGCGAGGAACGCGAAGCCCAGCAGGGAGAGCCAGCCGAAGAACGTGTCCGAACGATCGGTCGTCCACACCAGGCTCACCAGTGCCCAGCCGAGGAACGCGATCAGCGACGAGGGCGCGAGGCGCAGCAGCGACAGCTCCTCGCGGCGCACCCAGAGGATCGCGGCTCCCAGCACGCAGAGCAGCGTGACGATCGTGGCGAGGGTGACGGGAGACGTCATCCGCTCGATCAGGAACGAGCCGAACACCGCCAGCAGCACCGCAAGCGTGAAGGCCCGCGCGAACTCCGCCGACCCGAGGAGCCGGGTGATCGTGCGACCCGGCGTCACGGCACCCGCCGCTGCGTCGTCCCGCGCTCGAACACGAGGTCGCGCTCACCCACGCCCACGAGCGGCACGGACTTCAGCTTGAACGACAACAGGACCAGCAGCAGCCAGCCCCACAGCATGATCGGCGTGGACTCGGTCAGGCCCTGCACGAGCAGCACGATGGTGTAGAGGCTCGGCAGCAGGGTGATCGGCGAGAACGGTCGGTGCGCGTCGAGGTCCCACCGCGGACGGTCGACCGCGAAGAACCAGGAGCGCCACAGCAGGCTGCCGTAGGCGACGGCCATCAGCACGACGCCGAGCACGCCCAGCTGCAGCAGCACGTCGAGCCACATGTTGTGCGCGTGGAACACCGTGATGCCGTGGTCGACGATCCAGTGGTCGAACGCGGGATCGCTCGGCACCCACGGGCTGGAGAAGCCGTTGCCGAACAGGGGGTGCTCGCCCGCGCGCTCCAGGACCTTGGTCCAGATCTTCTCCGAGCGCCCGGTCAGGTCGGCGCTGCGGCCGAGGAGCGACAGCAGGGGCCCGCGCAGCAGCCAGACGGCGGCCCCGACGATCACGGTCGAGCCGATGGCGACGACGTACACGCGCGTGCGGGCGCTCGGGGTCGACGCCCGCCGCATGACCAGTGCCACCACCAGCACCACCACAGCGGCGCCCGCGCACACCAGCGCCGTGGCGGAGGAGGTGCGCAGCAGGAAGTAGGCCGCGAGGATCATCCACAGCGCGAGGGTGGTGCGCCACCGCGCCCGTGCCGCGAACAGCACGCCGAACGTGATGAGAGCGAACAGCGACACGATCGCGAGCAGGTTCGCGTTGCCCACGATGCCCTGGATGCGGCCACCGTCGAACAGGTTGTCGCGCACCCAGTACCACTGCGGGTCGATCTCGCCGTCCGGCAGGTCGACGAAGTTCGGCAGCAGGGGGCCGTGCAGCACGAGGGACACCCACAGCTCGAGGGCGAGCGACAGTCCGAGGATCCACTTGAAGGCGGAGGACAGCGCGCGCACGATCTCGTGCCAGGTGAGCACGTGCGCGATGAAGAGGCCGTTCACGGTGACCGCGGCGAGCAGCAGCCCGGTCGCGATCGTCGGCCCGCGCCACTGCGACCATGCCACGGACACCAGCGCGAGTGCGGTGTAGCCCAGCGCGGCCCACGGCAGGCGTCGCCAGCGGAAGGGCTGCGGACGACGACGCGCGAGCATCGGGATGCCGATCGCGAGGGTCGCGACGGTGAAGAGTCCCAGCACGGCGGCGGCGCCGACCACGCCGAGCAGGTTGTAGACGGCGGAGTGCGCGAAGGCCACGAAGAGCACGAGGATGACGTACCCGCGCAGCAGCAGGTGCCCCGTCGACTCGCGCTCCGGCGCGGTGGGAAGGGGGGCCACCGGGTGCTTGGTGTACTGGGCCATCGCGTTCAGGCTACCGCGACGGACGCGCGGCGATCCTGAGCGCCGCAGCGGGGCTCTACGCTGGGGGCATGCTGCTCGCGCTCACGAACGCCCCCCGCGACTACGCCTGGGGATCCGAGACCCTGCTGGCCGATCTGGAGGGGCGCACCCCGACGGGCGCACCGGAGGCCGAGGTGTGGTTCGGCGACCACCCCGGCGACCCGGCGGAGGTCGTGGGCGACGGCACGCTCGACCGCGTCACGGGCGGCACCCTGCCCTACCTGCTGAAGCTGCTCGCAGCCGGGAGCCCGCTGTCGATCCAGGTGCATCCGACGATCGAGCAGGCGAAGGCCGGGTGGGCGAAGGAGAGCGCACGGCCCCTCGACGACCCCGAGCGCAACTACCGGGACGACAACCACAAGCCCGAGCTCATCGTCGCGCTGAGCGAGCGCTTCGAGTCGCTGAGCGGACTGCGCCCCGTCGCCGAGTCGCTCCGGCTCCTCGACACGCTCGCGCCGGGACCGGGGGTTTCCCGGCTCCGGGAGCTCCTCCAGCAGGAGTCCGACCCGCTGGGCTCCGCGATCGGCTGGCTGCTCGGCGGCGACGCCCAGGCGGAGGTCGACGAGATCACGGCCGCCGTGATCGCCGCGGCCGCGGGCGAGGCGGGGGAGTGGACCGAGACGGTGCGGGCGGTCGCCGGCATCGCGGGGCACTACCCTGGCGACCCCGGCGTGGTGGTGGCGCTGCTGATGAACCACGTCGTGCTGCGCCGCGGTGAGGGCGTGTTCCTGCGGGCCGGGCTGCTGCACGCCTATCTCTCCGGTCTCGGTGTGGAGATCATGGCGGCGAGCGACAACGTGCTGCGCGGCGGACTGACCCCGAAGCGCATCGACGTCGCCGAGCTGCTGCACATCCTCGACACGACGACGGGCGAGGTGCCGGTGCTGCGTCCGCAGGACGGCCAGGCGATCACCGAGTACCCGGTGCCCGTGCCGGACTTCGCGCTGCGGCGGGTCGCGCTGGACGGCGAGCCGGTGACGCTCGCGGTGGACGGCCCGACGATGGTGCTCGCGACCTCGGGTGCGGTGCGGGTGGCCACGGCGACGGGGGAGGAGCTCACGGCGGCGGTCGGCACGGCGGTGTTCGCGGACGCCGAGGAGCGCACGCTCACCCTCGGTGGTGCGGGCGAGGCGTTCGTGGCGACGCCCGGGCGCTGACACGACCGCGACACGCCGACGGGCGTCCATGAACCTTCAAGAATCCGTTGAGGGTTTACGATCCGCGACTTGACCCGAGCGAATCACACCGGTGTAATTAGGTGAGCACGGCCCGCCAGGGGGGCGGTTTTTGAAGGGTTGGAGGTCGACATGACGGGTTACCGTTCCGATGTGCCGGAGAACTGGTTCGTCGATCCGGTCAACCTCGGTGTTCCCGGGGTTCGCCGGTCCGACCCGGACGACGACAACGCCCTCGCCTGGCAGAGCGACGCGCTCTGCTCGCAGACCGACCCGGAGGCCTTCTTCCCCGAGAAGGGCGGCTCGACGCGAGACGCCAAGCGCATCTGCACCGCGTGCGACGTCCGTGGCGAATGCCTCGAGTACGCGCTGAGCAACGACGAGCGCTTCGGCATCTGGGGCGGTCTCTCCGAGCGCGAGCGCCGCAAGCTCAAGCGCCGCGCCAGCTGAGGCGATCACGCCGCGCGGCTTCGCGGGCGCGCCGGGGTCCCTGACCCGACGCCGACGATCGCGCGCATAGGCTGACCACGTCATGCCAGCCCGAGTTCACGCCATCATCGTCGCGCGCCCCGGCCCCTCGGCCCGCGCGCAGCTGCTCCGCACACTCGACGCCGTGCGATCCCAGACGCTCGCCCCCGACGCCGTCACGCTCGTCCTGTGCGGGGATGCGGCGACCGCTCGCGAGAGCGAAGCCGTCGCGAACACGGTGGAGGGCATCATCGAGGCGCGGCCGTCGACCTCGTTCGCGGAGGCGATCGATCTCGCCAGGCCTCGGGTGCCGGAGGGGTCTGCGATCTGGCTGCTGGCCCAGGACACCGCCCCCCACCCGCGGGCGCTCGAACGACTCGTCGGCACGCTGGAGCGCTCGCCGTCCGCCGCGATCGTCGCCCCCAAGGTCGTGGCCACCGACAACGACCGGGAGATCGTGTCACTCGGTGTGAGCATGACCGCGCTCGGCCGATCGGTCGAGCTCGCCGCCGGGGAGCTCGACCAGGGCCAGCACGACCGCATGGACGATGCGCTCGGCGCCGACATCCGCGGCCTGCTGATCCGCGGGGAGGTGCGCGACGCGCTGCGGCCCGACCCGGCACTCGCGGGCGCCGACGAAGGACTCGACCTCGGGGTGCGCGCGCGCCTGGGCGGCGGGCGCGTCGTGCTCGCGCCGAGCGCCCGGGTCTCCGCCGCGCCGGACGGCCCCGCCGCCCTGCCCTCCGGGCGCTCCCGCCGCGCGTACGTCACGCGCCTCGCGCAGCTGCACCGCCGTCTGGCCTATGCGCCCCTTCCGGCCGTGCCGCTGCACTGGCTGTCTCTGCTGCCGCTCGCGCTGTGGCGGTCGATCACGCACCTGATCGGCAAGCGACCCGAGGCCGTGCTGCCCGAGTGGGGCGCCGCGCTGGCCGCGATGCTGCGATTCGGGGCCGTCGCCCGCTCGCGCGCACGCATCCGGGCCTTCCGCACGTCCTCCTGGGCCAGCATCGCCCCGCTCCGGGTGACCTCGGCGCAACTGCGCCGACGGCTCGACGACGGGCACGGCAGCGAGCACGGCGCGGTGAGCGAGCTGCGCTTCTTCTCCGGCGGCGGCGCATGGGTCGTGCTGGCCGCCCTGGTCGTGGGCATCGCCTCCTTCACCACGCTGCTCGCCTGGCCGGCCATCGGGGGCGGTGGCCTGCTGCCGCTGCGCCAGACCGTCGCGGCGCTGTGGGGCGACGCGGCCTGGGGCACCCGCGGACTGGGCGTCGACGTGGTCGGCCCCGCCGATCCCTTCGCCGCCGTGGTCGCGGTGCTCGGCTCGCTGTGGCCGGCCGGCCCCTCGTTCACCCTCGTGCTGCTGTGGATCCTGGCGCTGCCCCTGGCGGTGCTCGGCGGGTGGTTCGCCGCGACCCGTGTGACTGATCGCGCCGGACTGCGGATCTTCGCCGGGATCGCCTGGGCGCTGGCACCCACGTTCCTCACCGCGCTCGTCGACGGCCGCCCCGCCGCGGTGCTCGCCCACCTCCTGCTGCCGTGGCTGTTCCACTCCGCGGTCGTCGCGCACCGCTCGTGGGGTGCCGCGGGCAGCGCCTCGCTGCTGCTGGCCGCGGTGCTCGCCTGTGCGCCCTCGCTCGCCCCCGCGCTCGCTCTGCTGTGGCTCGTGACGCTGGGCATCGTGATCGGCACGGCCCAGTTCCGCGGCGCCGGTCGTCTGCTGTGGCTCCCGCTGCCCACGGCCGTGCTGTTCGGGCCGTTGATCTCCTGGCAGCTTCTGCACGGCACGCCCCTGGCACTGCTCGCCGACCCGGGACTCACGTGGGCGGCACCGCAGGCCGGAGCAGACGCGGTCGGCCGCCTCGCGATCGCCCTCGGCTTCCCGACGACCGACCTCGCGGGCTGGGCGACCGTCGCGCCCGGCGGTCTCGGCACGTGGGCGGCCCTCCTGTGCGCACCGCTCGCGCTGCTCGCCCTCGCCTCGGCCGTCTCACCGCGGTGGCGCGCGGGCATCACGCTGCTGGTGGTCGCCGTCGCCGGTGTCGCGACGGCCTTCCTCGCGGTCGGCGTCAGCGTCTCGTTCGCGCAGGGCACCCCCGTGCCGATCTGGCCGGGCACGGGGCTCAGCCTCGCGTGGATCGGAGTGCTCGGCGCGGCGACCGTCACGCTCGACACGGCGCTCCCGCTGCCGCGGCTGCGCACCGTGGCGACCACCGTCACGGCGGCCGCGCTCCTGGTGTGTGCCCTGCCCGCCCTCACCGCGTTCCACACCGATCGATCCGTGCTCACCAACGGGCCGGAGTCGACGCTGCCCGCCTACGTGGCCGCGCAGGCGGCGGGCGACCGCGCGATCTCGACGCTCATCCTCACCCCGCAGAACGACGGCGGACTCGCGGTCGAGGTGGTCCGCGGAGCCAGCGAGACCCTCGGGGCCCAGACCACCATGCTCTCGACCGCCGTCGAGCCCCAGGGCACCGACACCGGCACGCTCGCGGTCGACCTGATCTCCGCCCGCGACTTCGATGCACCGGCCGAACTCGCCGCGGAGGGCATCAGCTACGTGCTGATCGCCCAGGTCGCGGGCGAGGGCGACCGGGCCCGTGCGCTGCGCACGGCCTCGATCGCCGCGATCGACCAGCGCCCGGGTCTCGTCCACGCGGGCACCACCGAGCGCGGAGTGCTGTGGCGGCTCGAGGGCGAGGCCGCGGCACCGGCGTCGCTCACCGCGGCGCAGGAGGGCACGGCGCGGCTCGTGATCACCCTGCAGCTGCTCGTGGTGCTGGCCGCGCTGCTGCTGTCCATCCCGACCAGGGCGTCGCGGCGTGCCGCCAGGGCGCAGTCGCGCATCGTCGGGCGGGCGCCGGAGGAGCCGATGGTGCTGCCGCGCCACGCCGAAGATCTCCCGGCCGCGGTCGTGGAGGACCCGCCCGTCGGCGCGGTCGAGGATCCGCAGGACGAACCGGCTCTGACGGACGAGGCCTTGGCGCCCATCGCCGAACCGGTTCCCGAGGCCGAGGTCGAGCCCGCGGACGCCGCGGAATCGGACGACGACACCCCCGCACCGCAGCCCGAGGAGGAGCGCCGATGAGCGGCAACCGCGCATTCCGGGTCGCCGCGACCAGCGCCCGCGTCGTGACGGGCGTGGCCGTGGCCGCCGCCTGCGTGATCGGGGTCGTCGCGGCCGTGCACGCGCCCTGGCCCACCGTGGCGCACGAGCCCGCGCAGGAGCAGGTCACTCCGCTCCCCGGCGACAGCGTGCTGGTCTGCAACGGCGACTTCCGGGCGCTCGGACGCGACTCGTCCGCACCGCTCGACATGACAGCGGCCGCAGCCCCCACGCTCACCACCGGCGGCACGTCGGGAGACCCGGCCTCGTCGGGAGTGGCGACGCCCGACCTCGCCGACGGCGACGAGGTCGCCGTGCTCACCGGTGCCGTGGAGGGCCGCACGGCTCCGCTCATCGCGGGCGCCGAGTCGTTCACCCTCGCCGCGGACGACCTGGCGGGCTTCGCGGCCACCCCGTGCACGGTGCCGCGCCTGGAGTCCTGGCTCGTCGGCGGTGCGGTGGGCACCGGCACCGAGGACATCGTCATCCTCACCAACGCGGCCGAGGTGCCGTCCACCGTCACCCTCACCGTGTACGGTGAGACGCGCGGCGGCCGCACCGTCATCATCCCGGCGCGCACGCAGACCGCTCTTCCGCTGACCTCGATCGCCGCCGGCAACGAGGCGCCGGTCGTCAAGGTGAGCGCGGTCGGGGCTCCGGTGCGCGCCGTCCTGCAGTCGTCGCTCGTGCGCGTGCTCGACCCCGCCGGCATCGACCTGCAGGAGGCCGTGGCCGGCGCGCAGCAGAACGTGGTCATCACGGGGGTCCAGACGTTCACGTCCGACGGCGACGAGGCCGACATGACCGTGCTGCGGTTGCTGGCACCCGGCGCCGACGCCATGGCGAAGGTCACGGTGCACAGCGAGGGCTCCTCGCCGACGACGGACGAGTTCTCCGTCCCGCTCGACCCCGACGTCCCCGCGCAGGTCGCGCTCAGCGGGCTCGAGCCGGGACGCTACACCGTGGAGATCGAGGCGGAGGCCCCGGTCGTCGCCGCCGTCCGCCAGCAGGACGGCTTCGGACGCGACACCGACTTCGCGTGGGTGACTCCGGCCGCCCAGCTCGACGACCAGGCCGCGGTCGCCGTGCCCGCCGGTCCCGCCCCGCGGCTGCAGCTCGCCAACACGGGCGACGAGGACGCGACCGTCACGGTCGAGCGGATCGACGGCGGTCAGCCGCAGGAGGTGTCGGTGCCGGCGGGGCAGACCCGCGGTATCGACGTGACCGCGCGGACGACCTATCTGCTGCGCACCACCGGACCCGTGCACGCCGCGGTGACCCTGACCGCGGCCGGTGCGCTCGGCGTGCTGCCGGTGCCGCCGTCGCCCGGCGTGGAGAAGTCGATCACGGTCTACCCCTGACCCCGGGACGGGGCGCGCAGTCAGTGGTCGTGGCCGAGGTCCCAGGGCTCGCGGCCGACGTACTCGGCGGCGGCCCGGAACACCGCGCTCTCGATCGCCATGCGGCGGTGCGCGGCGTCGTCGTGTCCCGGAGGGAGCAGCCGCTCGATCGGGATGCGGAACAGCACGATCCGCCGCCCCTCGCGGTCCAGGTGCCAGCGCGGCACCTCCCCGTCGCCCTCGGCCGCGGGCAGCGCCCCGATCTCGAAGCGCACCTCCTGCAGCTCGGGCCAGGTGCCGCGGAGGAACTCCACCGCAGTGCCCACCGTGAGGTCGAACCGGTCGAGCCGCCCGTCGAGCGGTGCGAGCGGCGGGCGGACGACCTCGCTGCGCCCGAGTCGTCCGTGGCGTCCGTGCCTCGCGCCGCGTCGGGCGGTGGGGGCGTGGGCGCGACGACGGGGCATGCCGAAAGTCTAGGCGCTGCGCTCGCGCTCGGCGCGGCATCCGCTCCGCTCGCGACGGGGGTCGTAGCGTGAAGGGGATGGACGGACGACTCTGCTCGAAGGTCGGCTGCGCGCGTGAGGCCGTGGCCACCCTCACCTACGACTACGGCGACCAGATGGCCGCTCTCGGACCGCTCGGAACGGCGAACGACCCGCAGGCGCACGACCTGTGCGCCCCGCACGCCGACCGGCTCTCGGTGCCGGCGGGCTGGCTCGTGATCCGCCACGAGGCCCTGCGCGCCTGATCCGACACGCGGGCGGAGGCCCCGTGGCCCCTGCCGATTCCTGGGTACTCTGACGGCGGCGGTGTCACGGCGGCGCGGCCGGAAAGGCTACCGTGCTCGTCTGGCGTCGCTGGGTCCTGCCCCTGCTGCTCGTGGTCATCTTCGGCGCCTGCGCCGCCGCACTCGTGAAGATCGCCTTCTTCCCCGACCGGTCTGAGGCGATCGTGAGCCCCGAGGCGGGCATCACCGATCCGGTCGTCGCGGTCGAGCGTGGGGCCGTCGTCAACGCGCTCAGCCTGGACGGCACGGTCGCGCGCGACGAGAGCTATCCGGTGCGCAGCGAGCTCAACGGCACGGTCACGGCGGTGCACGTGGCCGACGGTGCGAGCGTCGCGGCCGGGCAGAAGCTGTTCACCGTGCGCCAGGACGACCCGCGCAAGGACATCGACGTGCTGGCGCCCGAGGCCGGCGACGTGTCGGAGCTCGCGATCGTGAAGGGCCAGGCCACCACGGTGGGCACGGAGACGTACACGCTCACCCCGGCCCGCTACCACCTGCAGGCGACCGTGGAGCCCGTGCAGCTGTACCGGCTCGTCAACGCGCCGACCGAGGCCACGGTGACCATCACCGGCGGCCCCGCCCCGTTCCCGTGCACGGGCGTGCGGGTGCAGGTGAGCGAGGAGGGCACCGCGAGCGTGCGCTGCGCGATCCCCGCCGATCAGACCGTGTTCGCCGGCCTGCCCGCCACGATGGATCTCGCGCTCGGACAGGTCGACGATGCGCTGGTGATCCCGGTCACGGCGGTGCAGGGCGGCGCTGGCACCGGAAAGGTGTGGGTCGACGCGGGCGACGGCGGCGAGCCGGAGGAGCGCGAGGTCGCCCTCGGCGTCAACGACGGCTCGATGGTGGAGGTGACCGACGGGCTCGCGGAGGGCGACAGCATCCGCCAGTTCGTCCCGGGCTTCGTCGCACCCGTCGAGGAGTTCTGCTACG